>CBDUBY010000068.1:0-16706 GCA_965365505.1 uncultured Pyrinomonadaceae bacterium
TTATCAGTTGATTTTTAATTTTCTAACCTCGATTTGTCCGTTTATTCCGTCGGGCAAAATTAAACTCGGAGATGCGTCGCCCGCGATTTCCAATTTCAAATCTTCCGGCTTTATCGAATCTAAAATCGAGCGTCCGCCGTAAAGCGTCGCTGTCGCCGTTTTGTTTCCCGCGTCGGTTTGAAAAGAAACGGTGAAAACCCGTTCGGTGCGTTTTTCGCCAATTCGGAAAGCTGCGTCAACCGCAGTGTCCAGCACCGTTACTTTCGGGTTGACGACGTTCAGGGCAACCTGACGGACGGTGAAATCTTCGCGGCGATTTTCGAGGTTGATTTTTTCCGTCGCCACCGAATCAAGGGATTTGACGAAACTTTCGGGTCCGCGCACGCGCACTTTCGCCGGCAAAACAGTTTTGCTGTAAATCTCCAAACCTTCGGGAAGCACGCCCTCGGTGACGGCTTGCACCGCAATCTCACGTTCTTCGACGGCTTCGAGTTTGACGGCGATTCGACTTGGCTGGATTTCATCGAGTTTCACGCCGGTCGGCAGTTCGATATTGACGTTCTCGGCGTTCATCTGAACAGTTCGCTCGCCCACCGGAACGTCAATTAAATCAAGCGACACGACCAAATCGCGCTGGTTGAGCAAATCAATTTTTCGCTTGTCGCCCGTGATTACCAAATCAACTTCCTCAACGGGCGAATTGGTAACTTCGATGTCGTTCGATACACGCAAATTCAGCGGAATGCCGCGCAGCCGGGCGGTCGTCGGCGCACGAAGTCCGGTCACGCCGAGCCACAGCGTCACCGTGATAAAAAGCGCAATCGCTTTTGTCAGCCAGTCTTCCAAGAAAACGCGCCTAAGCAATCGGCGAAGCGAAAATTGCCGCATATCAGCCGGAAATAATTTTTCTTTGGAAACAGGCATTTGTTTCTAGTTCTTCATCCATCGTTTCATTTAAAGAAATTCTTGATGTTTCCCAAAACGAACGGAGAACAAAGGACAAATCATACAACCGTAATTTCGGTTTCCGATTCCTTCATCGTTTTCGTCTGCTCGCGTTTCTTTTCGACAACTGGAATCTCCATCGCGCCGAGCAGCAGAGAGCGCAGAGCGGTCGTATCTAAATTTCGCCGCACCTCGCCGTTTATCACGAACGTAATCAAACCCGTTTCTTCGGACACGACAACGGAAACCGCGTCCGAGCCTTCGGTAACGCCGATAGCGGCGCGGTGGCGTGTGCCGAGTTCGCGCGAGATGCTCGGATTTTTTGTGAGCGGCAAGAAAACCGAAGCAGCGGCGATGCGTTCGTTTTGAACGACGACTGCGCCGTCGTGCAGCGGCGTTGACGGATTGAAAATCGTGACCAGCAAATCGTAGCTGAGCTTCGCATCGAGCGTCACGCCCGAATCAATCAAATTTCGCAAGCCGACGTTGCGCTCGACGACGATTAGCGCACCGATTTTTTCCGACGCGAGCGTCGTTGCCGCCAAAACGATTTCATCGTAAATCGTTTCGCCGAGCTGTCCGCGCTGCCGACGGATAATCGGAAAGCGCAATTGATTGCCGAAATAAATCAACGCCTGCCGGATTTCCGATTGAAACAGGACGATAATTGCCACGCCGATATAGAAAACCGCCGACTGCAAAACGAATTGCAAAGTTGCCAAATCCTGCGCGACTGCCAGCCAGTAAAGCAGTCCGAGCAAAACCATTCCGACGACCGTCGGCACGGCGCGTGTGCCGCGCAGCAGTTTCAGCACGACATAAACAATGCCGAAAACGAACGCCATATCCACCACATTTCGCACGGTGTTGATGGTTGGAATGTAATCGTTTAATTGCATCGGTTTCGGGTCTTCGGTCTTAGTCCTGAGATTTACAAATCGCTAAACTTTATGCTTCAGCAAATTTTCTTCCATGACCATCTAACCGATCTGTTTCGGATTCGCCGCTTTAACTTCTTTATCTTTTAGCGTCGCCGTTTTCAAGAATATCATACAACTTTTGCATCGGTTTTTTCATTGCCGCTCCGACATAGATTCTGCCGTCGTTCCTGACGATTCAGGAAACAAAACTTTTTCGTTTACCCTTTATCGCTTTTACTTCTTTTCCGGCTTTGCAGAAAGCCGACGAGATTTCCCTGCACATCAATCACGCCGAGTGCGCCGATGCCGTTTTCGCGCATCAACTCTTTGGCTTCGCTGAGCGGCACGTCGGTTTCAACAAAGTAATCCGGCGTAATCGGGCGCATCACCGATTGGATTTTCGTTTTCGCCCAATCGTCACGCGGCAGTTTTTTCAAGTCTTCCAACGACAAAATGCCGTAAAGCTGCCGGTTTTTTGCGACAAGGAAAATTGTGCGGCGATGAAGCGACAAAATGTGGTCAACGAACTGCAAAACGTCTGTGTCGGGGGCGACGGAAACGGGCAACTGCATTACGTCTTCGACAATTTTCTGTTCGGACTTTCTAACTTCTGAAATAATTGATTTCGCCTCGTCATAAAGAAATAGTCCGACCAGAATTGACCAAAAACCCATGGAAAACTCGCTCTGCACCAGAGTGACGACAACGCCGAAAAGCAAAAAAACCGCCGCGATAACCTGCCCGCAACGTCCGGTTAGAACAGTCGCCTCGTTCAAATTCGTGCCGCGCCGCCAAAGGTAAGCCCTGAGAACCCTGCCGCCGTCGAGCGGATAACCGGGAAACATATTAAAAACCGCGAGCAGAAAATTAAGCAGCCAAAGTATGTAAAACAGCCGCGCTATAAGATCCGCGCCGACCGAATTAAAAACTGCCATCAGTCCTATGAAAACGAGTGAGAGCAGAAAACTCGCGCCCGGACCGGCAAGGGCAATGCGAAATTCGGCACGCGGCGTGTCAGGCGCGTGGACGAATCTCGTTAATCCGCCGAACGGATGCAGCACGATTTCCACAACCGCAACGCTTTCCCTCCGAGCAGCGATGGCGTGCGCGAGTTCGTGAAGAAAGATTGAAGTGAAAAAAAGAACGGTCGTCACGAGTCCGAAAACAAAACTCGTCAAATAATTTTCGGTTAAAGATTGAACTCCGCTCGCCGTAATCCAGGTCATCAACGCCAGCACGAAAAACCATCGGTAATCCACGAGCACCGGAATACCGGAAACGTGCGCGACGAGCAATTGGCGTTTGAAGAATCGAAATGAATTCATAAATGAAAAAGTGAAAAAGCGGAAAGGTGAAAAAGCAACAATTGATTGTTGTCAATTTCTTTTTCACCTTTCCGCTTTTTCACTTTAAATCTTTATCTATGCTTCGTAAGAAATTTCGGCGTTTTGCAGAACGTGGAGCTCAGTGCGCGAAACCTTTTCTAAGAGTTCAGGTTCGTCGAACATTTTCAAAAGCCCGCGCACGGTCGCGTAACGCGGTTCGTCCGAAACGATAACCGAAAGGTTGACGAAGTTGCGAAGATATTGATCAATGCCGTCGAGCAGCGCGCCGCCGCCGGTCAAGATAATTCCGCGATCGTAAATATCGGCGGCGACTTCGGGACGCAGTTCGGTTAAGGTGTCGGTGACGACTTGGGCGACGCGGCGGACGATGCCTTCGACAACCGGGTAAATTTCGCCGACCGTGATTTCGACCGCGTTCGGGCTGCCCGTCTGCACGTCGCGCCCGCGCACGATAAAGGTTTTATCAATCGCTTCGGGCAGATAAGCGGTCGCAAATTGGGTCTTGATATTTTCCGTCGTTTCCTCGCCGGCTTGCAGCCCGCGATGTTTCCGCAGATGATTCGACAACGCTAAATTTATCTCGTCGCTGCCGATGCGTTCCGAGCGCGAATGAACGACCGTGCCTTTGGCAACGATGGCGATGTTGGTCGTTCCCGCGCCGATGTCAATGACGGCTGAAGCGCGTTTGTCCTGAGCGGTCACGCCCGAACCGAACGCCGCTGCCAAACCTTCTTCCATCATATAAACTTTGCCGATGTGCGCATCTTCCGCCGCGTTCATCAGTGCGCGTTGTTCGACGTGCGTCACTTCACCGAGCATACTCATCACGGCTTGCAGAGCCATCTGCGAACCGCCGGTTTTCGACTTTTTGACAAAGTGCGCGAGCATTTTTTTGGTGCGCTCAAAGTCGGCGACCACGCCGCCCGACAGCGGCGCAAGCACGGTAATATCGCGCCCTTCGCGCCCGCGCATATCGAACGCTTCCTGACCATAAGCGATTGTTTCGCCCGTTAATTCGTTGACGGCGAGAACCGACGGCTCATCCAGCACGATGTCGCGCCCTTTAACGGCGATAATCGTGTTGGCGGTTCCCATATCAATCGCCATCGAATCGGTGACAAGTTTTTTTAACGACGAAATTCCCATCATAAGGGTTAGTTTCCTGTTTCAAATACAACTTAAAATTTTCAGCTTGGGAGAGAAAATTAACTTCCTAAAAACGGCTAACAGCAGCCTAATTCCATCTTACCTCAAATAAGGACACAGCTTGCAAGCGATTTTTTACTGCCAAAGATTCCTGCGGCGTAAATGTGAAAAGCTCGCCGCCTGCCAGTGCCGTGGCTTCGCTGACCAAAATTTGTCCGCCCGAAGCATTTGATTCGAGTCTGGACGCGAGATTGACCGTATCGCCGATTGCCGTGTATTCCGAACGCTGCTCCGAACCGATGTAACCGACCGTCGCCACGCCCGTATGCAAACCGATGCCGACATTGATGCGGGCAAAACCTTCGGATTCTAATTCCTTATTTAAAGTTGCCAATCGCTTTTGCATCGTGACCGCTGTTTTGAGAGCGTTCTTAGCATCTTCCGGCGTAGCGGTCGGCGCGCCGAAAATCGCCATCAAACCGTCGCCCATATATTTGTCGAGCGTTCCGCCGTGCGCGAAAATTATCTCGCTCATCGCGCTGAAATAGCGATTCAACAGACCGACGACTTTTTCGGGATTTTCGCGTTCGGCAAAAGCCGTAAAACCACGAATGTCGGCGAACAAAATCGTCACCGTCTGATTGACGCCGCCGAGTTTGAAAGAGCCGGGATTATTCAAAATCTGCTTGACGACGTATTCGGGCATAAACCGTCCGTAATTGGCGCGGGCGATTTCTTCACGCGCCAGACGCTTGTGCGCTTTGACGGTTTCGACGACCATCGCCGCCTGCGCCGCGACCGCGCTAATCAATTCCAAATCGTCCGGCGAAAACGCGGCGAACGGGTCGAAGCGGTCGGCGTAAATCACGCCGTGAACGTTTGACTCAGTTATCAAAGGAGCGCAAATAGTCGAACGAACGCCTTGCGAAACGATTGATTCCGCGCCGCCGAATTGCGCGTCGGTCTTCGCGTCCTGCGACAGCAGCGCGACTTTCTCGCGCATCACTTTCTGCGTGATGGTGCGCGAAATTGCCAGCTTCTCGCTTAAATTTTCAACCTGAGCGTCACGCGCTCGGACGGCAATCGGATAAAGGCTGTAATCGAGAATTTTCCCGTCAATCGTTTCGTCCGCGAGCAGGGCGACAACTCGTTCGGCGGGCGTTCCGCGAAAAATCAAATCGCACGCCTTCACAAAAATTTCTTTCAAGTCAAACACCGTGCCGAGCGTTTTACTCATCTCGTAAAGCAAATCGAGAGCCTTTGCCTTGCGCCGCAATTCCTTTAATTCGTCGGGCGTGGTCACGCCGGTTTCGATTGAAAGATGCGACCGCTGACCGATAATTTCGTGCGCGGAAATCTGCATCTGCGTTATGCCGAGCGGCTGGTCGTCATAATTAACGCCGGTCGGGACTTCTGTCGCGCCCGAAGAATAATCAGGTGCGCTCGCGTTTGGCTGGCTGTGAGTTTTCGGAACTTCCGGCGGCGGCTGGGTGATTTTATGAAAAATCAGGCGGCTTTCGCCAATGATTATCTGGTCGTTTTGCTCAAGGTTTTTTTCAAGCTGCGGAACATTATTAACAAACACGCGGTTGACGCTGCGCTGTATTTCGCCGTTCACCTCAAATCCGTCAACGATTTTTACAGCGGAATTTTCCGCGACAACGTGCGCGTGGCGGCGCGATACTCGCCGGTCGTTCAGCACGATGTCGTTGTCTTTCGCCCGACCGATATTATAGATCGCGCCGGGAAGCAAATTGACTTCCCAGCTTCTGCCGCTGGCATCTGTGATTTTTAGAATTGCGTTCACGGGTTTTGAAAACTAATTGTAAATGGTAAATCGCTAATTGTTAACTGTTGATTGTTAATTATTGCTTGTCAGTCGAAAAATGATTGTAATTTCCTTTACAATTATTTTTATGATTTATTTCGACAACAACGCCACGACTCAAATTGCGCCCGAAGTTTTCGCGGCGATGCAGCCTTTTTTGACTGACTTTTACGGCAATCCGTCGTCGGCTTACAGTTTTGGACGCGACGCGCGAAACCGGATTGAAACGTCGCGCGAGCAAATTGCAGACTTGCTCGGCGCGGCAGATGAAAGCGAAATCGTTTTCACTTCCGGCGGAACTGAATCTGACAATTGGGCAATCTTCGGAACGCTCGAAGCAAACCCGAACAAAAAACACATCGTCACGACCAGAGTCGAACACGAAGCCGTCCGTAAAGTTTGCGAAAAGCTGGAGAGAAATAATTTTGAAATAAGCTGGCTTGAAGTAAATGCGGACGGTTTTTTAGATTTGGACGAGCTAAAAAATTCTTTGCGCGAAGACACGGCAATCGTTTCGGTGATGCTGGCGAACAACGAAACGGGAATTTTATTTCCCGTCAAAGAGATTGCCGAAATCGTCAAAGCAAAGTCCGACGCGCTCGTTCACGTTGACGGCGTGAACGCGGTCGGCAAAATTCCGGTTGATTTGAAACAAACGGAGATTGATTTATTCAGCGTGTCCGGTCATAAATTTCACGCCCCGAAAGGCATCGGCGCACTATACATCAAATCGGGCGTGAACATTCCCGCGCTGAAAATCGGCGGCGGACAGGAATCGGGCAGACGCGCCGGAACCGAAGCCGTGCATCAAATCGTCGCCCTCGGCGCGGCGGCGGAATTGGTCAAAGACTTTTCGGCGATGGAACGAGTAGCAACTTTGCGAGAAAAACTGGAAAACGAAATTTTGGATAAAATTCCAAATTCTCATTTGAACGGCACGCGAGATGAGCGTTTTCGCTTGCCGAATACGTCTTACATTTCCTTTGAAAACCTCAACGGCGAAGCGATTCTCGCTCATCTCAGTGACGCGGGCGTTTGCGTTTCAACCGGTTCGGCTTGCAACTCGGAAACGCATACGGCTTCGCCGGTTCTGCAGGCGATGAACATACCTTACTCACAGGCGATGGGCGCGATTCGATTTTCTCTGGGAAGATTTAACACCAGATCGGAAGTTGAATTCGTGTTGGAAATTCTGCCGAAAATTATTTTTCAATTACAAGAAATGTCATTGTAAAAGCAACCTGCTAAAGTTTTCCACCTGTGGAAAACTGTGCTGCGGAAAACTTTCTCGTGATTCCTACCGAACAGTTTCCTCAACTACAATCTCTTTACAATCGGAAGGACAAAATGGATGTTCCCAAACAAGAGATATTTCTAATTCTACGCGCTCAGTCGGGCGACCGCTCGGCATTTGATGAGCTTTTGAGGTCAATCCAAAATCGGCTGTTTCGCTATATTTTCCGTTTGGTTGGCGAACACGGATTGGCGGAAGACGTAACGCAGGAGGTTTTTTTGATTATTTACCGCAAACTGCGCTGGCTGGAAAATCCGCAGCTATTTCGGGCGTGGGCTTATCGCATCGCGTCGCGCGAAGCGTTCAGGCGTTTGAAAAAAGAAAGGCGTTGGGCAGAGCAAATTCGGGACGAAGAAGTTTTAGAGCAAATTTCCGCTGCCGAAATGACAGAGATTTACGAGCCGGAATTAATCGAAAAAATCCCGACGCTTTTGCGGGAAATTTCGCCCGCCAGTCGCGCCGTTTTAATTTTGCATTATTTGGACGAGTTACCGCTCAGCCAAATCGCCGACATTTTGGACATCTCGATCGGCACGGTCAAATCCAGACTTGCCTACGGATTGGCAAGTTTGCGAAAGGAAATTAAAAAGGAGAAATAAAAGTTATGACAAACAAAAAATTAGTGATCATTGCCGCGCTTATCGAAGCGATGGTGCTGATTCCAATCATTATTTACGCTGTATTTTTCAAATAAACGAGGAGGCAAAATTATGTCGGATAAAATTAATGAAATTCGCCGCAACACGCTCTCGTTAATCGAGCGCAACGAGCGCAACTATAAATTCGCTTTCGTCGGCGCGGCGATTATCGAAGCATTATTCTTCGCCGCGTTTCTGCTGCTGGCGGATTTTTCCAACCGCATTCACGTTCTGATGCTGATAATGACCGTCGCCATTTACACGATTTTAGCGTTCGGCTTAATCGCACTTGGTCTGCACGTTAACCGGAATACATTGCGCGTGCTGAATGCGCTTGAGGCGACTCAGAGAAACGACTAACGAGAAAACTTTTTTCAGGATTGCTCGTAATCAAACGAGCAATCCTACTAAATTTCGGAGCAAAATTTATGATTAACAAACTTAACCTGCGATTCGTTCTGTCGCTGTTCGTCTTAATTTCGATTTTTACCGTTTCTCTGCTGCCGAACGTCGCGGCGCAGGCGGAAGCAAAACAAAACCTCTCGACGGATTTACAAAAAGCCGTCGCTGTCATCCGTGAAAAAACCGAAACGCAGCGCACAAAACTCGGCATTCCGGGAATGAGTCTGGCAATCGTCAAAGACGGCGAAATCGTTTTTATGGAAGGTTTCGGCTACAGGAATTTCGAGAAGAAAATTCCCGTCACCGCCGACACGCAGTTTGCCATCGGTTCGTCGTCAAAAGCCTTCACTGCGCTGTCGGTTTTAATGAGTCAGGACGAAGGCAAATTGTCTTTGGACGACAGCCCGAAAAAATATCTGCCGTATTTCAAAATCAACGACGCGGAGATTGATAAAAATATTACAGTCCGCGATTTGATGGCACATTCTTCGGGTTTAAATCGCACGGATTTGGGTTGGATTACGGGAAAGCTAACACGCGAAGAAATCATTCGCGTCGCGGGCGAAGCCAAACCGATGGCGAAACTGCGCGAAAAGTTTTTCTATCAAAACGTGATGTTCGTCGCGGCGGGCGAGATTGTTTCAAAAGTGCAGAAACAGCCTTGGGAAAAGTTCGTTCCCGAAAGAATTTTCAAGCCTTTGGGAATGACGAACAGCACGATGTCGCTGAAGGAAATGCAGAAGACGAAGGATTATTCAAACGGCTACGATTACAATTTTGATACGAAGGAAACGAGAAATCTGCCGCTCCGCGATATTGACGAGGTTGCGCCCGCCGGTTCGATAAATTCCAGTGCGCGAGATATGACGCAGTGGCTGAAATTCGTTCTCAATCGCGGCGAGCTGAACGGCAAGAGATTGGTTTCCGAACGAGGTTTCGACGAGTGGACGAAACTGCAAATGAACATCACGCCGAACGGGAAATTCGGTTATGGTTTGGGCTGGTTTATCCAGGATTGGAACGGAATGAAGGTCGTGCAGCACGGCGGCAACATTGACGGTTTCAACGCGCTCGTGGCGATGATTCCCGAAAAGAAACTCGGTTTCGTGATGCTGACAAATGTTTCCGGCTCGTCTTTGGGCAGCGATTTGATGCCGATTGTTTGGGAAAATATCCTGGGCAAACCGAACGCCGGTGCGACGCCGACGCAAACAGCGATGAGCGATTTGGAGAAGGAAGCCGGAAAATATCGTTTTGAAGCGGCTGGTTTTGATATTGATATAAAAATGCAGGACGGCAAACTCGTCGCCGTCGTTCCCGGTCAGCCGCTTTACACTTTGGAAAATGTCGGTGCGCGACGTTATAAATTAAACGGCGCGCCCGACGGATTTTTCGTTACCTTCAAAGACGGCGAAGCGTATCTCGAACAGCCGCAGGGCAACTACACTTTGCCGCGCCTCAAAGCCGACGGCGGCGTTGATGTGAAAACTTCCTCAGCGTCGGCGAAGGAGCTCGTTGGCAGATACGAATCCGAACAGGCAAAGGGAAATTTCGTCGAAGTCAGCGAATCGAGCGGCAAAGTCACATTGAATATCGCCGGACAGCAGCCTTACGAATTAAATGAAAAAGCAAAAGATTCGTTCAGCCTTTCGCCGCTTCCCGAATCTTATAGTTTGAAAGTAATGCGCGACACGGCGGGCAAAATCAGCGGCATTGCAATCGTGCAGCCTGAAGGCGAATTCAAATTTAAATCAGCCGGCGCGACGGATAAACCGAACCTCGTGACGATGACCGTTGACGAGTTAATGACGAAGACGATTGACGCGCTGGGCGGCGATGCCAACTGGCGCAAATTGAATTCGCGCGTGACGAAATTCGAGGTTGATTTTGAAAATCAGGGCGTGAAGGGAACGGGAACGACGTTTGAAAAATCCGCGAATATGACGGCAACGGAAATCACACTGACCGCGTTCGGCAAACCGATTGCCGAAGTGCGGGATTATTTTGACGGCGCGGCGGGCGGCGAAACGACGACCTTTTCGCCCGCCGATTTTTACACCGGACAGCGGCTCGAAGACGTAAAATACGAAAGCGATTTTTACGGTCTGGCGAACTGGAAAACCGGCTTGAAAAAAGCGGAAATCAGAGGCACTGAGCGAGTCGGCGAAGAGGAAACTTACGTCATAAAAATCCAGCCGGAAAAAGCGAGCGAAGTGACGTATTATATCTCGTCGAAAACTTTCCTGCCCGTCAAAAAAACATCAATCGTCGTGTCCAGCACGTCAGCGCAGAAAACTCCCGTCAGCGAAACTTTCAGCGATTATCGCGCCGTTGACGGCGTGATGATGCCGTTCAAAACGATGAGTATGAATCCGGGAATGGGCGCGATTGTCACCTATGTGAAAGAAATCAAGCATAACGTGGCGATTAACGACGCGACTTTCAAACCGAAAGAGAAAAAGATGGCGGCGAAACGTTGAATCAAACAGCAGCCCAAAAAAGGAGTGCAATCAATGATTGCACTCCTTTTTTATTTCCGCTTCATCTTCGCCGCAAAAGTTTCAACATAACTCTAATCGTAACGACCGGAAAAATCTAAATTCGATTCTTCTCCGAAGTGCGTCAGGACGCGGATTTCAGGATTGAATCCGTAACCTCGACGCGACGGCGTGAGAAAATAGTCCGCGCCGGTCGGAACTTCTGTGAAGCGGTAGAAGCCGCGCGCATTGGTCAGCACCGTCATATCTAAAGTACCGTCGGCGTTGGACAGTCTGACTCGAACGCCGCGCAGCGGTCTGCCGTAAGCATCGGTAATTCGTCCGCCTAAATCGGCGGGCGCGGCGGTCGGTCCGGCGGCAATGGTAAAGTTCGTGTCGGAAACATCGAAAAAGATGTTTTGCGCGGCTTCGACGAGAATTCGCGCCGTTGTGGTCACGGTATTCGGAATTATTACCGTTTCCGTTCCGTCGTTCGGCGTGTTTGATTTCAGCAATGTGGAAAACGTCTGTCCGCCGTCAGTCGAAAGTCGAATGTTGACGCTGGCGGCGTTGACGGGCGCGGCGGTCGTGTTTGCCACATTCCAGGTGACTGTAGTGATTGCGCCGGTATTAAAAGTAACATTCGTATTCGGTGCGGTGACGACAAAAGGTCCGCTTGCCGCGTCAACATTTACCTGCGTCAAATCCGAATTGATCGCGCCGCCGCTCGAACGGTTGTCGCGCGCCGTCACTTGAAATCGCATCTGGCGCGTCAGCGAAGGCAAATCTTCGCCGGTTGTGCAGGGCGCGGCGCGTCCGCAATCGTATGTAGCGGGCGGAACATTGGCGTTATTCAAAATATACTGCCAGCTCGGAAAAGTTCGAGTCGGAATGACGCGCGATGTATATGAACGAAAAATGGGGCGCACGATTCCGCCGTTGTCGTTATCGGTGCCGACCGCCGAAGCCGCGCCGGTGTCATATTCTTCCCAATTATAGGTCAATGAATCTCCATTGGCATCGCTTCCGACAGCCGTTAAAGTGAACGGCGTGTCGCGCGGAATCGTGTAATCGAGACCGGCAGTAATCGTCGGCACGGCGTTTCCGTCCGGCGTATCTATAGAGCAAGTCGCTTCGGTTGTGATGTGCGTCGTCATTTCTTCGAGACTGCGAACGTGAAAATGATCGTCGCTGTTGCGCTGTAAATCCTGACCGCCGCAGATTCCGGCATAAGCCTGAATTGTCGTGCCGCTGCCCGGTTCCATCGCCGTGTCCGAAGATTCGTTGCCGCTGCACGAACCGGTGCTGCCGTTGAATGTATGATTGCCGCCGAATTGATGTCCCATTTCGTGAGCGACGTAATCAATATCGAACGGGTCGCCGACCGGCGCGGGCGAACCCGTCACGCCGCCCGCTTTTTGCAAACCGCAAACCACGCCGAGAAACGCTACGCCGCCGCCGCCAGTGCTGACGACGTGACCGATGTCGTAATTTCCCGCGCCGATAATCGTGTTAATTGTAACGATGTTGGTCGCCAGCATCGAAGTTCCGTCATCGTTGACATAAGGACTGGCTGCTGTGTTGAAAATAATCTGATCGTTGTTTGCGACGAACTCCATTCTGACGGAAAAATCACGCAGGTAGATCGCATTAACGCGATTCATCGTTGTGACCATCGCCGCCATCGTCAATGTTTTATTAGCGATAGCCGGCGCGGTCATACCGCTGTGATATAAGCTGTATTCGTAGTTTGCCGCCAGCGCCAATCGGTATTTGCGAAGCGTTCCGCCGATTGAAACATTCGGCGCGTCGGGCGCAAACGAATCTTTCTCCGCTCGGCTCGTTGCAGCCGAATCGTTTCTGAAATCACACACCATCCGTTTGGCATCGTTGCGAAAATCGCTTTTCAGATAACTGATATAGTTTTCCGTGTCGCCTTTGGCATACGGGTCAATATAGACGCTGCCTTCCGAGCGCAGCACGATGGCGTGAAAACCGTGCGGCGTTAAATCAAAACGCAATGTCGCCGACGCATCGTCAATGCCCTGCCCGCTGTAAGTTTTAATTTCGGGGAATTTGGCGGCAAGCTCCGGATGCATTATCGGCGATTCGACGATGCGGAAACGCGAAAAAGTGCCGTCGGGCAAAGGCAAACTGAAAATCGCTTCGCGCGTTTTGGCGGCTTCGCTGAATTCTAATGGCGCGTCGGCGAGAAATTCGCGAACCGTTTGTTCATCGAGTCGTACGGCACGGTATTTCTCCGGCACGATCTGCCGCTCGCCTCTCGCTTGAATCGAACTTTCATCAACATCCTGCCACACGCCATCACCTTTTAACTCGCTCGTATTGTTTGCGGCTGACGCAAAAAAGACGTATGTCAAAAAAATAATGCCCACCACAGCAAAAATCGTTACTACCAACACCGCATAGCGGTAAAATGCCAAATCCTTCGCTCTCGACAAATTCGAGATTTTTTTCGAGTCATTCATCGCTCAATTCTCCTTGAAATTAAATTTCAGCGTAAACCATTATTGTTTGAAAAGAACTATAGCGGCGAAAAGTTGAGAAAAGGTTGAGGGGTTCTCAATCGAGAATTTAAATTTACATTGAAAATAAAAAGACGCGCACATAACTTTCTGCATTTTCGTTCGTAATATCCTCAAGAATTGCCCGGATTTATGCGGCTGAATTCCGCGCTTGTTTTATCCATTGACACGCGCTAACTTTAGTTTACAAATACACGGCTCATCTTTTTTATTTACCGGAGGAAAACAAAAATGTTTGAACGAGTCTTCGTCAAGACTGCTTTTATTTTTATGCTGTTTGCTTTGCCCGCGATGGCGCAAACCAAACTTTTACGCTTTCCAGATGTTCAGGGCGACCGCGTGGTGTTCAGTTACGCGAGCGATTTATGGGTTTCGCCCGCGAGCGGCGGAACTGCCGTGAGATTGACGGCGCATCCCGGAATGGAAGTTTTCGCCAAGTTTTCGCCGGACGGAAAATGGATTGCCTTTACCGGGCAATACGACGGCGACGAGCAGGTTTATGTCGTTCCGGCTGGCGGCGGCGAGCCGAAGCAGTTGACGTTTTATCCGGCGAAAGGTCCGCTCACGCCGCGCTGGGGCTATGACAATCAGGTGATGGGCTGGACGAACGACGGAAATTCAATCGTTTTCCGCTCGCAGCGAGATTCTCATACTTTGCCGGTTTCTAGACTTTACACCGTGCCGATGACAGGCGGAATGCCGACTGCGCTGCCGATGCCCGAAGCCGGTTCAGGCGATTTTTCGCCGGACGGCGCAAAGATGGTTTATTCGCCGCGCACACGCGATTTTCGCTCGGAAAAACGCTATGGCGGCGGTCAGGCAAACACGCTCTACATTTACGATTTGCAGACCAACGATGCCAGAAAAATCTCTGAAGGCGCGCGCCCCTGGCGCGATGCGATGTGGATTGGCGACAAGATTTATTTCAACTCGGACAAGGACGGAAAATTTAATCTCTACGCTTACGATGTGCCGAGCGGCAAGACGACTGCCGCGACGAGCTTCAAAGATTGGGAAGTTCGCTGGGCTTCGAGCGACGATGTTTCGCGCGTCGTTTACGAACGCAACGGCGAGCTGGAAATTCTCGACACGAAATCGAACCGACCGACGAAGTTAAATATCACCGTGCCGGACGACGGCATTTATAAACGCCCGCGCACAATTAATGTTATGCAGTATCTGCAAAACTTAGCCTTGTCGCCGAAAGGCGAGCGCGTCCTGTTCGGCGCGCGCGGCGATATTTTTTCCGCGCCGGTTGAAAAAGGCGCGCCTCGAAATCTGAC
The DNA here is from genome assembly GCA_965365505.1 of uncultured Pyrinomonadaceae bacterium. Taxonomy (GTDB): domain Bacteria; phylum Acidobacteriota; class Blastocatellia; order Pyrinomonadales; family Pyrinomonadaceae. The sequence goes on from CBDUBY010000068.1 coordinate 14,826, forward strand.
TCATTCCTCAACCGCGCACGACAAATTTCCGCGCTGGTCGCCCGACGGCTCGCGCATCGCTTTTATCTCTGACCGCAGCGGCGAGGAAGAAGTCTGGACTGTTCCGCAGGACGGAATGAGCGAACCGGTGCAAATCACAAGCGGCGGCGTTCAGAACGCGCAGCGTTACGCGCCCGAATGGTCAGGCGACGGCAAGCGCATCGCGTTTTCCGACAAGGACGGCAAAATGTTCGTTTATACTTTCGCCGATAAATCATTGAAGCAAATCGCCGACGCGGCAAATGGTCAAATCAACGATTACGAATGGTCGCCGAAAGGGAATTATCTGGCGTTCAGTATGAACGACCGACCAGCGTCGAATAACGCCGGTTTCAATTCGGTTTATGTTTATGACGTAAACGGGAATAAATTGACGCGCGTCACCGACCCGATGTTTACCGCATATAATCCGACTTTCGACCCGTCGGGAGATTATCTGTATTACTTGAGCGACCGCGAATTCGCGCCGCAGATTTCTGACAAGGAATGGAATTTTGCGGGCAATCGTTCGACGATGATTTACGCTGCCGCGCTCCGTAAGGACGTGAAGAATCCGTTTCCGCCGGAATCTGACGAGGTGACGATTGCGCCGCAACCGACACCGACCGATAAGTTAACGCCGCCGACCGAAGCGCAGCCGCCGACCGTTGACGAAAAACAGCCGCAGCCGACGGCTTCGGTTTCGCCAACGCCGACCGGAACGCCGAGCGCGGACGCGGCAAAGAAAAATGTTCCCGCCCAAAAACCTGAAACGATTGATTTCGACGGCATCACGTCGCGCGTTACGCGCGTTCCGCTGCCCGCCGAAAACTACGGCGGCTTGACGGCGAAAACCGGACATCTGCTTTATTTTGTCGGCTCGGCTTTTTATTACGGCAGACAAAGTGACCGACCGACTTCGGTGAAAATCTTCTCGATGAAAGACCGCAAGGAAACCGTTTTAGCGGAAGGCGCAGGAACTTATTCGCTCTCGTCGGACGGCTCAAAAGTCATTATCGGACAGGGCGCGAATTTCTTTATAATGGACGCGACACCGCAGGGCGCGAACGCCAAGAAACCGGTTTCGACGGCGGGAATGACGACCGAAGTAAATCCGGTGGAAGAGTGGACGCAGATTTTCAACGAAGTCTGGCGGCGTTACCGCGATTGGTTTTACGTTCCGAATATGCACGGCAACGACTGGGCGAAAATTCGTGACCAATACAAAACCTGGTTGCCCTATGTCGCGCATCGTTCGGATTTGAATTACTTGATTTCCGAGATGATTGCCGAACTCGCCACGCAGCATTCTTATATCGAAGGCGGCGATTTCAACACGCCGCCGCGCGCGCGCGTCGCGTTGCCCGGCGCACGGTTTGAAGCAGACAAATCGGCGAAGCGTTATCGAATTTCAAAAATTTACGACGGGCAGAACGAGGAAGAAATCTATCGCTCGCCGCTTCGCGAAGTCGGCGTCAATGTTTCGGTCGGCGATTACATTCTGCAAATCAACGGCGAGAACGTGACGACCGACCGCGATATTTATTCATATCTCAGAAACAAGGCGGATGCGCCCGTCGTGTTGACCGTCAATTCATCGCCGGCATTGACCGGTGCGCGGCAAGTTTCGTATCGCCCGATTACCGACGAAGGCAATTTGATTTATCTCGATTGGGTCAACGCTAACCGCAACCGAGTGTCGCAAATGACAAACGGGCGCGTCGGCTACATCCACATTCCCGATATGGGCGCGCCAGGCTTACGCGAGTTTATCAAATGGTATTACCCGCAGCTCGATAAAGAAGGCATGGTCGTTGACGTTCGCGCCAACGGCGGCGGCAATGTTTCGAGAATGATTATCGA
>CBDUBY010000069.1:0-16564 GCA_965365505.1 uncultured Pyrinomonadaceae bacterium
TTGGTTAAATTCAATTTGAACGTTTATCAATGCCGTTAGATTGCGCGGCGCAATCATTGCCGTCAAGATGACGGCGTTCCATCCTTATCCCGAACTCACGTTACCGTAATAATAAATTGTGCTTTTAGGGGAAAAGGCATATAATCGTCGGCAAAATTTAACCCGCTTTTTCCCGGCAATTTTCGCGGGAGCGTCAACCGAAAAATCAAAACAAATGGAGGAGAACCTATGTCTACAAAAATGCTGACTATTGAAGGAATAACTTTTCCCAGATTTCATAAAAACAGCAGCAAAAGAAATTTCCGATTGATTTTCTACATCGCTTACAAAGACTCGGACGGAAAATTAAAAACGACGATTGCGACCAAACCCGACGAGGGACAATGGCAATGGAAAAAACCGGAAAAGGATTTTTATATTCCCGAAAACGACTTGGGCGATTCGGTCGAATTAGACGTTTCCGTCTTACGCGCCGACGGGCAGGGTTTCAGCGAGACCGATTATCAAATCGCTGAAATTGACGGCGAGATTATCTCCGTCGCCGTTCAATTTATGGATGTCTTTGACGCTTCGATTGGCGATTTTCTAAGAAACGTCTTGCTGACGAAGGTTCTCGAAGAATTCCAAAAAACCGGCTTTAATCCGATTGATATAATTCCCGTTCCCGGCATCGTGACCGGCTTAATCAAGGAAAACGTCCCGGTTGATAAACTAATGACAAAGTTAGGAAGCATTGTGGAAAAAGAAACCAAAGACAAACTGCTGCACCGCATCAGCAAAAAATACGCGGGCGAAAATCCATTTGTGCTGCACAACGTGAAAACGGGCGACAAAGACCGGAACGGACCTTACGGCGTGACTATCGGATTTGAATAATTTGTTTTGTTGAAAAATGGCGGCTCACTTTTATTATAAGTAAGCCGCTGGAAGTTTCCTCAAATGACTTTCACGACAATCATCGTCATATCGTCGTGCTGTTTCGCGCCCGCCGCAAATTCGTCGGCGCACCGGACGATAAACGGTAGAATTTCAGCGGCGGTTTTGTCCGTGACGGTTTTCAGTTTTTCCAGCATTTCGTCTTCGCTCCACTCTTCCTCTGACGGATTCATCGCCTCGCTGATTCCGTCCGTGTAACCGACAAGCGTATCGCCCTGCTGTAATTCGATTTCGCCTTGCTTATAATTAACCAGCATCGAAGGCAGCATTCCGACGACCGCGCCGCCTTCTTCTAATCGCACAACTTCGCCGTTTTCTCGAATCAAAAACGGCGGGTTGTGTCCGGCATTGACGTAAGCTAATTTTCTGGTCGCCGGTTCGTATTGCGCGTAGAAAAACGTCGCGTAACGGTTTGAAGTCGAGGCTTCGTAAACCAAAGAATTTATTTGCTTCATCAGTCCGGCTAAATCGCTTTTGAAATGAATTGCCTGCCCGCGCAGGCTCGCTTGAAGACTCGCCATCATCAAAGCCGCGCCGATGCCTTTGCCGGAGATGTCGCCGATGGCAATGCCGAATTTGTTTTCCGGCAACTCGATAAAATCGTAGTAGTCGCCGCCGACTCCGAGCGCGGGACGACACGCGCCAAAATAATCCAAGCCTTCAATCGGCGGCAGCTCCTGCGGAAATAAGCGTTCCTGAACTTCGCGGGCGATCTCTATTTCCGTGTTCAATCTTTCGCGCTGCGCCGCTTCCGTTACAATCGCTTCGGTCAGCCGCGAGTTTTCCAACGCCAAGCCGGTTTGCGCGGCAACCGATTTCAAAAGCCGCAAATCGTTCGGCGAATACGGTTCTTCCGAGCGTTTCGGGCTTAAAGAAATCACGCCCGATAATTGGTTTTTCGCGCCGAACGGCAACAGGAGCTGCGAATTTAATTCGCGCAAATTCGTTCGTTCTCCGGCTTGCGCCGCGTCGTTGATCCAAGATTCCGCGTCGTCCTGATAAATCACGAGCGGCTCGTTTTTCTTTAATCTTTCGATTATTTCGGTATTTTCCGGCAAAGAAGTGTTCGGCGCGTTTTCATAGCCGAGCGCATACGCCGATTGAAAGACGCTGCCGTTCTTTAACAGCAAAGCGACCTGCGGAACGTGCATTGACTCGCTGATTTTGTTGGAAACCGTTTCGAGCAGCGGTTTCGTTTCGACCATCGTCCGCACATCTTCGCTCAAGTCTGACAAAATTTGTTCAGCGTTATAAGCCTCGCGGAAAAACTTGCGGTCAATCCAAATCCGCGCGCGCTTCGCCACATAATCAAAGAGCGGAATTAAAGCCAGACCGCCGACGATAAAAGCGATTTGCGCCGCAATATCCTCCCGGAAATTGCGAATTACCACAAGCGTTCCGGCAATAATTGCCAGCAGCAAACCGAACTGCAAAACCCTTACGCCGTTGGTCGCCAGCGCATATTGCAGCCCTTGCCGCACGACGACGCTGACGTTCATCGCGCGATGCACGACGATGACGTAAGCCATCGTCAGCGGAAACAAAAGCATTAAAAGCAGAGAGATAATGGCAAACCAAAACGGCACTACTTCGGTAAATGAACCTTTCGCGCCCGTAACGACGCGTAAGATAACGATGGCAAACGACGGCAACATAGCTATCGCCGTGCCGTAAAGCATCAACTTTAAACGCCGTCTGGCATCGGGATTTTCGAGCGTCCCGGATTTGTGTCCGAGCGCGGCGAAAAACATGCCGATGGAGATTAGATTGATGAACAGACCGATTGTGCCGTATGGATTAATCAGAAAACCGATATACTGAAGCGCATCTAAACCGGAAAACGTCTGGACGATACTGAGCAGCGTAATGAAAATTTGAAAACCGAGAGGCACGATTAAAAACCATTTCAGCCACGGCAGTTTCCGGTCAACGCTCCAGCGTTCGGGAAAATAAATCCCGAACAGCAGCATCGCCAATGCCCACGACGAAAAGAAGATGTCCTGATAAACGCCGACCAGCGTGTTGCTCGAATACGACTCCAAACTGAGCGAGCTGAGACCGAGCAGCACGAACAGCAGAATCCACGCCAAAAAATCGTGCGGACGCTCGAAAACCACCCAAAAGCCGAGCAAAATGCAGAATGTAGGGAAAACGTAAGTAAAGATAAAGCCGACGATAAATTGACTGTAATAATTAAAATCACGCACAATGACGGCGGGCAAAACGCTCGTTTCATATCGTTCGATTTGTCCGTCCGCCGTTTTTCTCGACATCAAAAGCGTAACGGGTTGACCAGCGCGCAAGTTAACCAATTCTTGCTTATAAACGCTGTCATCGGTAAACGCTCTGCCGTTGATGGACTCGATGCGGTCGCCGCTTTTGATGCCGCCGCGCTCGGCTTCGGGCGACACGGAAGTCACCGATCCGAAATAACCGAACGGAAAATCGGCTTCGCGTCCGGCGACGCTTTGCAGCTCAATTACGCGGTAGTAATGCGCGGCTAAAACCGTTATCGAGAAGGCGAATAAAATTACTAACGGAATATACAGCAGTGTCGGCTTTTTCATAATCTTTTAGAAGTTTATTTGCTTTTATAATGCAGAAACATCAAAATAGCACAAATCCCTCGGATAATATCAATTAAAAATTATGCTGAAAAAATTCATCGCCGCATCGTTTGTCTTAAGTCTGTTTTCAAATGTAATTTTCGCGCATAGAAAGCACGAGAACGAAAATCAAACCCAGGAAGTCACGGTCAAAACCCAAAAAATTACGGGCGGCGTTTATATGCTGCAAGGTCGCGGCGGCAACGTCGGGGCGAGCGTCGGCGCAGACGGAATTTTAATCGTTGATGACGATTACGCGCAGGTTACGCCGAAAATCGCCGAAGCCTTAAAAGCTCTCGGCTCGGACACGCCGCGTTTTATTTTCAACACGCACTGGCACGGCGACCACACCGAAGGCAACAAGTTTTTCGGCGAAAAAGGCTCGCTGATTTTCGCGCACACGAACGTCCGCAAGTGGCTGACGATGGATGCGACGGCTCTCGGTCAGACGTTTAAAGCCTATCCGAAAAACGCTTTGCCCGTCGTTACCTACGACCAATCAATTTCGGTTCATTTCAACGACGAAGAAATCCGCGCCGTCCATTATCCAAACGGTCACACTGACGGCGATTCGGTTATCTTTTTCACCAAAGCGAACGTCGTGCATTTGGGCGACGATTTTTTCGCCGGCAGATTTCCCTTCGTAGATTTGCAAAGCGGCGGCAGCGTTCAGGGCTTAACGAAAAACATCGCCGATCTTATCGCCAAACTGCCCGCCGATGTCAAAATCATTCCGGGTCACGGATCGCTTTCGACGCGCGAAGATTTAAAAATTTATTACCAGACGATTGTCGAAACAACCGACATCGTACAGAAAGGAATGACCGCCGGAAAAACACTTGAAGGTTTGAAAAAAGACGGTTTGCCGGAAAAGTATAAATCTTGGGGAACCGGATTTATCAAAACGGACTTCTGGATTGAAACGATTTACAAAAGTCTTTCAGCAAAAAAATAGAGTTTTCATAATAGAGATTTTTCACCGCAGAGTCACAGAGACTCGCAGGTTTTTTCTAGCGCAACTCTGCGGCAACCCTGTGACTCAGCGGTCAGATTTTTGTATTTACTCACCTGCGTTTTACTTCGGAAGTCCGCCGTAAAATCTCCAGCTCGGTTTGAAGTTTTTCGAGATTTTCTGTTTCGTTAAAATCGCTCTCACCATCTCGACCGGAATCGCGCCTTCCTTCAAAATCGCATCGTGGAAATTTTTATTTGTCCATTTTTTTGAGCCGACGAGTTCGCGGTGCAGATTGTAAAACTGCAAGCCGCCCATCATATACGCGATTTGATAAAGCGGTCCGTAGTCGCCGGCAAACGAGCGGCGCACTTCAGCGGTTGCGTTGTCGCGCTCGTGTCCGACTCTTTCGACGAGAAAATCAACCGATTCCTGCGGTGACATTTTTTCGAGATGGAAATTTAAGGAAAAAATAATGCGGGCGCAGCGGTGCATTCGCCAGAAAAGCGCGCCGATTTTGTCTTCCGGCGTTCGATTGAAATTCATATCCCACAAAATAAATTCCCAATACAACGCCCAGCCTTCCATCCAAAACGGCGTGTAGAAAATATCCCGATACGGGCGATAACGCGCCGTCATAAATCGCTGTAAATAATGTCCGGGAATCAATTCGTGATGCGTAACGGCGTGCGTGAAATGCGGATTGTTGCCGCGCATACTCATCAACTTTTGTTCGTGCGTCATCGCGCTCGTCGGGTAAGAAACCAGAATCGTTTCGCCGCCTAAAAAGAACGGGCTGACGAGCTGGCGTTCGGGCGACATCATTTCCATTCGCCACGAATCTCTGGCAAGGCGCGGCACGGTGACGAGTTCGTTTTTCTCTAAAAATTCAATCGCTTCATAAGCCTGCCCGCGAATCAGTTCGGGCTGTTTACCCGGTTCGACGTATTTATTTTTGACGGCTTCGAGAGCCTTTTTCCAATCGTCGCCAAAGCCCATTTCACGCGAAGCCTTTTTCATCTCCCGTTCGCACCAAGCGAATTCTTTGTTGGCGATTTCGACTAATTCTTCGGGCGTGTAAGGAATCATTTCATATTCCAGTTCTCGCAAAAGAGTTTCGCGTCCAATCGGGTCGCCGATGATGGTCGTCTTGTCGTCGGGCTTGATGCCGACAAGTTTATCGAGCAGAAACGTTTGATAATTTTGCAGAGATTGGTCAGCGGTTTTATAAGGCTCGCTCGTCCACCAGGTGAACAGCGGGTCATAATTATTATGAAACGCGAACCAATTTTTGAGTGTCTGGCGAAGCGAAGCAACGGTTTGCGCCGCGCGGTTTGCAACCGTTCGTTTCGGTTTCGCGATTCGATTTTCTTCGATTGCTTTCTGCGTTGCAGGGATTTGTCTGTTTAAATCGTTGAGCAGCGCGGCGGTTTTCGCCGCGTCTATCGTTTCCAATCGGCGGCGAGCGTCTTCCAAATCGCTGATTGTTTTGGCAAACGGAAGCAGCGCCGATATTTCATCGAATTGCCGGGCATACCGGTCGAGTTCTTTCGTTTCGTGCCGCAGAAAATTTTGAAAAAGCAGAAAATCAATTTGCTCGTCGTGATTGAGCGCGTCGAAATTTTGCCGGTTCAGAAACGCCAGTCGTTCTTCGTAAAGATTTTTAAATCGTTCTCGCCGATTCGCCGAAGTCGGCGCGGTATAGAAACGATTAAGGCTGCCGTAATCTTCGTTAAATTTTTCAATCACGCCGCGCAGACGGCTCGGCGATTCATTATAAAAGCTCAAATCGTCGGCGGCTTGAGCTTTTACGGTCGGTAAATTGTTAATGACGATTGCTAAAAAACAGAAAAAGACGATGAGCGTTTTCGATTGCTTCATAAATTTTCTCGAATAATATCATTTTTTCTCAAACAATATAACCCGAAAAATTCTCACGCTCGACGCTCGCTGTTGATTCGTTCTCGAAGCGGAATACTCAATGACCCTGAACCGGTAACGCCGGTCGGAGCAAAGAAAACTTTACCGATAATTATGCCCGCGATGATAATAAATATAACAGTCGCGGCAATCATCACCAGCGTCGCTTTGGAAATAGGATCAGCCGCTTTAGAGACGGACGCCGCGTCTACTATTTCCTTGTCGTTTGCTCCATTAGTCGTTTTATCTGCCATAATTTTTCTCCTTTCAAAATTCCGGGCGCAAAGTGTGTGCCGCGCCGATTATCAATTAATATTCAGCAGAACAAAGCATTAATCAGCTTATGCTCGAACGAATCGTATCAGAACAAAACGAAGCAGTCGTATAATTCCGATACGGCAAATTGAAAAAATTAAAATCTTTTAATTTACAAAATCTGCCGCAGAAAACTTTCCCCGTCTTTTAATTTCGCGCCAAAATTTTCCGCAATCGTCTGCCCGATGTCTGCTAAACTGCCGCGCGTTCCGAGATTGACCGATTGTTTTGCTGTTTTCCCATAAACCAGCAGCGGCGTATATTCGCGCGTGTGGTCTGAACCGCGAAAGCCTGGATCGTTGCCGTGGTCAGCGGTGATAATCAGTAAATCGTCTTCCCGCAAAGCATCGAGAATTTCCGGCAATCTTTCGTCGAAATATTCCAGCGCTTTCGCATAGCCTTCGACATCGCGGCGGTGTCCGTAGAGCATATCGAAATCAACGAGATTCGAGAAAATAAGCCCGCGCGAATTTTTGTTCAGCGCGTTTATCGTTTGGTCAATTGACTGCTCGTTGTTCTTCGCCGTCAAGTCTTCGGTTACGCCGAGCGAATCGTAAACCGACGCAACCTTGCCAACGCAAATCACGTCGAGATTTTTATTCTGGAGCTGCGGCAAAAGGTTATCGCCCGGCGGCGGCACGGCGTAATCGTGGCGATTGCCCGTTCGCTTGAAATCGTCGGCGTTCGTTCCAAGAAAAGGACGCGCAATAACGCGCCCGACTTCTGTTTCGCCCGTCAGAATTTCTCTGGCGATTTCGCAGATTTCGTATTGTCTTTCGATAGGAATCGTTTGCTCGTGCGCGGCGATTTGAAACACCGAATCGGCAGACGTATAAACAATCGGCTTGCCGGTTCTGATGTGTTCCTCGCCAAGTTCGCGGATAATATCCGTACCGCTGGCGACCGTGTTGCCGAGAACGCCCGGCACGTTTGCGCGGCGCGCGAATTCGTCAATTATCTGCGGCGAAAAACCGTTCGGAAATGTCGGAAAGGCTTTTTCCAAAATTATTCCGGCGATTTCCCAATGTCCGGTCGTCGTGTCTTTGCCGTTCGATTTCAAAGTGCATTTGCCGTAACAGCCAATCGGACTTTCAATGGCGGGCAATTCGTTTAATTCTCTGATATTGCCCAAGCCAAGCTGCTGCATATTCGGCAAATTAACTTTGCGGGATTTTGTAATGCTGCCCAAAGTGTCCGCGCCCGCATCGCCCCAACTCGCCGAGTCGGGCATCTCGCCGATGCCGACGCTATCCAAAACTATTAAACAGATTCGATTGAATTTCATAATTTTAAGTGCTAAGTGCTGAGTGAAAATTACGCTTGGCTCAACACTTCAGGACTAATTCACCGGCGCGACATAGCCTTCGCGCGCTCTGATTTGCACTCCGGCGGGAACGCCTTTTAATTCGACTTTAATTTTCCGATAGCTGCCGTCGCGTTTTTCGTTCGACGGGTAATATCCCAAAGAATATCTGGTGCCGATTTCCGCAGCGACTTTGGCAAAAGCGGAACGCGCTTCGGACAAATCGGCAATCGGAAAGACCTTGCCGCCCGAAGTTTTCGCCAGCAGGTTCATTTCCATATTCGCCAGGTCATATAATCTCTTGCTAATGTCCAGGCGTTCAAAATCACCGAGCTGGCAGAAGCCGGAAACTTTTTCGATTCTCGATTTCGGGTAAAATGTGCGGTAGTAGCGGCGGATTTGCGCGGCGGAAAACCGCATCGCGCTCTGGCAGTCGCCTAGTAAATTTTCCTCGAAAAACTCCTGCGTATCAACCTGTATAAAATACGAAACGATTCCGGCTTGACTGAATAACTCGCGGGCTTCGTCAAAACCGCTCAGGCTGGTTGAATCAACGCCGTCGGTCAGCGCGACCAGCGCGCGTCTGCCGCGAAACTTTTCTTCTGGCGGTTTGGCAAAAACTCGCTCGACAACCTGCAAAAGAGCGTCGTAATACGGCGTTCCGTTGCTGACGTTCACGGTTTTCAACGCCGCTTTTAATTTTGTCCGGTCGTCGGTCAAATCGCTTAGAACTTCGCTGACGGCGGTTGTCCTGCCGTCGGCGCGGTCGGTGTTAAAGCCGATAATCGAAACTTTGTCGCCGACGCGCAAAGAGTTAATAAAGTTTTCGGCGGCGCGTGTAATCAAAGGCAGTTCGGAACGCGCCGAGCCGGAAGTGTCGAGCAGCAGCGCGACTTCAAACGGCGCGGTCGTCGCCGAAAAATCCGCGACTCTCTGCGGTTTGCCGTCTTCATAAACGACGAAATTGCTTTGCTTCAAATTTAAAATCGGCTTGCCGCTTTTGTCCGTAATTTCGACCGGCACGTCAATCAATTGCGTTTCGACGCGCAAAACTTCCTCATCCTCGTTTTTATCCTGCGCGTAAAAATTCGCTGAAACGCCCGCGCTGAAAATCAGCAGAAGAAAAACTATTTTGAATCGCTTCATAACACCTCGGTTCTCGATTTTTTCCTTTTTCAAATTGTAGCAAAAATTCAATTGTGAAACATTTATTTAACGCTCAGCCGTCTGTTTCCGTTCGCGTCTGTCGCTATTTTTTGATAAGATTCTTTTAGATCAGATCAAACTTAACTGCATATTTTCTAAAAAGTGTGAAGTATCTTATTTCGCTCGGCGAATTATGCAACCAACCAAATTCAATTTTTACGAGGAATAAATGAATAAAAAACTTATTTTAGGCGTTCTGGCTATTCTAGCGATATTTACGGGCGCAACTTTTATTAATTTCGTATCGGCTGAAAAAGCGGATCAACAAACCACAGCACCGCAAATTTCGACAACGATTGTCATTAGTCAGTTTTACGGCGGCGGCGGCGCGACTGCCGGAACACCGACCTATAAATACGATTATGTCGAATTGTTCAACCTTTCTTCCAGTCCGCAATCGCTCGACGGCTTATCTATTATGTATGGTTCGGCAACCGGACAATTTGGCAGCAGCGCGGGAAACATTGCCGCGCTGCCATCCGGCGTAACATTACAGCCGGGTCAGCACTACCTTGTGCAGTTAGGTGCCGCCGGAACAGTCGGCGCGGATTTACCCGTGACGCCTGATTTTGTTTCGCCAAACGTCACGGCTTCGGCGACCAACGGCAAAATCGCTTTGACCAACGGTTTAGCACCGAACAGTTGCGGCGGGACGGCAACGCCCTGCACCTTGCCAAACGCGCAGATTATTGATTTGGTTGCTTACGGCACGGCGAATAATGCCGAAGGCAACTCGCCCGTCGCCGCTTTAACGAATACAACCGGTGCTGTGCGAAACGCCAACGGCTGTATGGAAACCGACAATAACGCGGCTGATTTTACGGTTGTGACAAATCCGGTTCCGCGTAATGTAAATTCGCCGGCGACACCGTGCGCGGGCGGAACTCCAACGCCGACACCGACCGGCTCTCCAACGCCGACGATTACGCCGACGCCGACTCCAACTCCAACGCCGTCAGCTACTCCGACACCAATCGGACCGGCGACTCCGGGAATCAAAATCAACGAAGTTTACGGCGGCGGCGGAAATACCGGCGCGTTATACAATCAGGATTTTGTCGAGCTTTACAACAACAGCGCGGCGAGCATAGATATAAGCAGTTTTTCGCTTCAATATTCTTCGGCAGCCGGCACAGGTGCTTATGCTGTCTGTGCGATTACCGCAACGGATACGGTGATTGAACCGAATACTTATTTCCTGATTGCGACCGGACCAGCCAGCACCACGGTCGGCATTGCATTGCCGCCCGTTAACGCGACCTGCCCGGTCAGTATGAATCTTTCCGGTACTGCCGGTAAATTAGCTTTGGTCAGCAACACGACCGCAGCAAGCGGAGCGACTTGTCCGGCGAGTTCATTCCTTGTTGATTTCGTCGGCTACGGCGCGACAGCAACTTGCTCCGAAGGCGCACCGGCACCACAACCGGCTAACTCTCAATCTTCCATCCAAAGAACTCCGATTGGAACGGATACGAATAATAACGCCGCCGATTTTACGTCCGGCGCGCCGTCTCCGACTGCCGGTAACGGCACGATAAGCCGCGATGCCAATGTTGATTTCGACGGCGACGGCAGAAGCGATTACGTTGTTACCAGAGACGCGTCGGGCGCGAAAACCTGGTTCATCAGCATCAACGGCACGGGCGCGTTCACCGGCGTCGGATTCGGCGCGACGGGCGACGTTACCGTTCCCGAAGACTACGACGGCGACGGCAAAGACGACATCGCCGTGTGGCGCGAAGGCGCAGCGGCTGCCTTCTACATTCTGCAAAGCGGAAACAACACGGTCAGAAGCGAGGCGTTCGGCACGACGGGCGACGACCCGCGCGTGGTTGCCGACTATGACGGCGACAACAAAGCCGACATCGCGGTTTATCGCAAATCCGCCGGACAGAATTTCTATTATTACATCGCCAGCACGACCGGCAGTCTCGTCACCGCGCCGTGGGGCGGCGGCACGACGACGCGCCCGAACGTCGGCGATTACGACGGCGACAACAAAGCCGATTTGTGCGTCCATTATGACGGCGGTTCGGGAGCGGGAATTTTCGCGCTTCAAAAATCTTCGGGCGGCAACGAATTCGCTGCTTTCGGATTGATTTCAGACAAACTCGCGCCGGGCGATTATGACGGCGACGGCAAAAGCGATTTCACGGTCGTCCGCGATGTGTCCGGTGCTTTGGCGTGGTATACGCTGACGCGCACCAATCAAAATTTCGGCGTGTCGTTCGGCGCGACGACCGACCTGCTCGCGCCAGGCGATTATGACGGCGACGGCAAACAGGATGTCGGCGTGTGGCGGCAAGGCTCGCCGAGCGCGTTCTATTCGTTCCGCTCGTCGAACAGCACGCTGCAATCGTTCGGCTTCGGCACGGCAACCGATTATCCGGCGGCGAATTGGTATACGCACTAGGAATAAAAAGGATACGGGTTGAAAATACCTCCCAAATTCTTTTCTCAAAAATAAAAGAGCCGCGAATGTGTGCATTCGCGGCTCTTTTATTTTTGCAGAAGCGTTCGTCGTGCTAAACCTGCCTTTGATAAAGAATTTCAATAGTAAGAAGTTGGAAACGCATTAAATTTAAGAAAAGAATTTAGCCACAGATTTACACAGATGAACCCGGATGGTAAGAAAAGATGTGAAAATGCCGTTTAGAATCATAAAATATCTCGTGTTCATCTGTGTAAATCTGTGGCTAAATTTCTTAAAAATAAATCTGTCCAGCTACTTAACGTGAGTTCGGGATAAGGATGGAACGCCGTCATCTTGACGGCAATGAACGCGACAGCGTTCAAACAGTGTTTGGTTAAATTCAATTTGAATGTTTATCAACGCCGTTAGATTGCGCGGCGCAATCTTTGCCGTCAAGATGACGGCGTTCCATTTGCTCGATTCTTATCCCGAACTCACGTTACTTAAGTAGTCGTGCAAAAAAACTTTCAGAAAGGAAAGCCAGCATCTTGCTGGCAGGCGCCTGCCAGCAAGATGCTGGCTTTCCATCGGCAACAAATTATTTATAGTTTAGTTTTGCCCAATCAATTATGAAATACAACGATTCGGAATAGGTGAAAGATGAAAGGTAAAATTATCCGCTATCATCTTTTATCTTGAATCTATTCCGAATCGTTGTATCGCACCAATCCGAAAATGCGCTCTAGTTTACAATTTTCAGTCCTTCCTTTATCCACGCGCCCGTTCCGCCGCTGACGTTATAAATTTTCCGAAAGCCTTTTTTCTCCAAAATACTTGCGCCCGCGCTCGAACGATATCCGCCCTGACAGATAACATAAATCGGACGCGAGGCATCGAGTTTACCCGTTAAATTATCTAAGCTCGATAAAGTTAAATTAATCGTTCGCGCTGCGTGTCCCGCTTCGAATTCACCGGCGCGCCGCACGTCAACAAACTGCAAGTCGTTGTCCGTCGTTAATCGTTCATTCATTTCCGCAACCGAAATTTGTTCGACCGTCGCCGTTTCAAACGTCCAATCTTTCATTAACAAAAATCCGGCGACCGATTCGATGCCGACCCGCGCCAGCCGCATCACGGCTTCGTCAATTTGTTCTTCCGCATCGGCGATAATTACAATCGGCGAATCCGCCGCAATCAAAGTTCCCGCCCACGAAGCGAACTGTCCGCCAAGTCCGATATTCAAAGCATTCGGAATGTGCGCCGCGCCGTATTCGTCTGCCGTTCTGACATCTAAAACCACACCTGAAAAATCTCTCACTTCGTCAGCCGACAATTTTTTCGGCTTCGATAAATCAGCCAGAATATTCGCGCCCGTCAAATTTTTCTCCACGCTGCGCGGAAAATACGCGGGCATTTCCGAAGCATTTTCCGTCAGCATTTTCACGAACTCGTCTTTTGTCATCGGCTGCAAAGCGTAATTCGATTTTCGCTGTTCGCCCAAAGTTGACCAGGTTTCCTTCGACATATTTTTCCCGCATAACGAGCCCGCGCCGTGTGCCGGATACACTTCTGTGTCGTCGGATAATTTTAGAATTTTCTCGTGCAGACTGTCATACAGCATCGCCGCCATTTCTTCGGCAGTAAAACCTTTCCCGCCCGCCAAATCCGGTCGCCCGACATCGCCGATAAACAGCGTGTCGCCCGTTAAAATCTTCTGCGGTTCGCCATCGCCATTTTCGACGATTATCGAAATTCCTTCGGGCGTGTGACCGGGCGTTTCGAGAATTTTCAATTTCACCGCGCCGACTTCCAGAACATCGCCGTCCGCAACCGCCAAATGTTCAAACGCAGCGTTCGCCTGCCTGCCAAACACAATCGCCGCACCGGTTCGCCTGGTGAGTTCGAGATGTCCGCTGACGAAATCGGCGTGCAGATGCGTTTCGATAATGTATTTGATTCGCTGATTATTCGCCTCGCTTTCGGCGATGTATTGTTCGACATCGCGCTGCGGATCAACAATCGCCGCCTCGTCGTTCGAACCGATATAATAAGAAGCGTGTGCCAGACAGCCCAAATAAAATTGTTTGAAATGCATAATGTCAACCTCCGCAAAAATTTCGCGTGATTATTATAACGCGCCGCGAGTTCAGAGTAACGCGCGAATATAAAAAAGGCGCGAGGACGACCGACCTCACGCCTTTTTATCATCGCCGACGGGTGAGATTAATTTCCATCGGCGACAAAATCAACATCCGTCAAAGCTTCGCTGACAATTCGCACCTGCGACGGCTGGCTGAACCGATAGCGTTTTGCTGAAACTGAAACGACATAAGTTTCGCCCGCCGCGACATCGCGGAAACGATACGCGCCGAATTTCCCGGTGAGCACCGTCCGCGCATTTCCATTTGAATCGGTTAGCGTAACCAGCGCATTTCTAATACCGCTGCCATCTGCCGCCGTCACGCGCCCGCCGACCGAAACGGTTGCCGCAGTTGGTCCTGCCACCTGCGCGACCGCGAATGGCGAAAGACTCGTTACCGTTTGCGAGACAGTGCAAATTTGCGTTTCAGCGTTGTAAATCGGTGCTGCATTCGTGTCAGTCGTCCACGCGCCTGCTTCAAAGTGTATGCTGCGCAATCCGCTGCAAACCAAAGCATCTCCGACATTCGGGACGTTAAATGTAACGGTGATGTTACCCGAATAAAGAGCCGAAGTCGTTATGTCGTAAGCCGGAGCGTTATTCGGGAAAAAATAACCGGAAGGTGGCGGTTGCAGTTGATTTTGCGGAATGGCAGTGGCAACCGTGTTTCCGGAATCGGAAACGGTATTAAAGTCTAATGTAATGCCGTTTGCAGTGCTGACGGAAACGTTTTGCCCTGCAGCGGTCGGCATCAAAAACGAGTTTGTCGCGTATGGATTATGTGCCATCACAACAGTCGCGTCTTTGCGTCCGTAAGCGAAACGGCTGCCGTCGGGTGAAACCGCAATTTGTTTGAGATTTTCAGTAGCAATAACAGCACTACCGCCAGTTTCTTCGGTATAAGATTGGAGTAAAATTCCATCAGAAACGCGCCAGATGCGAACCGTTGCGTCTTGTCCAGTTGCGAAAATATATTGTCCGTCGGGCGAAAATGCGACGCTGACTCCGGGAGCGTTTGCGCCCGTGAAACTTCTAATTAAAACCCCGTCGGAAATACGCAGCAGCTCTACTTTCGATGTCCAAACGTTATTACCGTGATAAGTATAAATAATAAAAGCAATGTGCTGTCCGTCGGGTGAAAACAAAGGGCTTCTCATCACGGAATTCGGATCATTGTTGGCATTTATGCGCTTTAGAACAGCACCGTCAGAAATGCGCCAAAACTTGAAGATTCGCGGTTCGTAATAACCTTCTTTAGAAAGCGAAACTATTACTTCACCGTTTGGAGATATTGCCAGCGGAAAATCAAATTCACCTGATGATAATGTTCTCAATAACGAATTATCCGAAGCATTGTAGACATTTATCGAACTGCTCCCGATTGCGTAGCTCTGTCCATTTGGCGCAATAGTCAGAGTTGAGTTATTGTGACTAAAAGTTGTTTCGCTGATCAATGCGCCGGTCGCAGCATTCCAGACTTTCAGATAATCCTGATTATTCGCGCCATTCAAAGTAATCAATTTCTGATTGTTATCTGCAAAACCAATTGTGCGAATTGCCAAATTATTGCTCAGCGAAAAATCTATGTTGAGACGGTTTCCGTTAGCGACATTGAATAAATTGATTTTATTATTGCTTTGAGAAAGCGCGCCGAAATAGAGTCCGCTTGCCAAAATTTGACCGTCCGTTGAAAACGCGATTGTGCCGACTTCGCCTTCATTCAGCGTTCCCAATTCCCGAATCAAACTTCCGTCGGCAACGCTCCAAACTTTCATTTGCTTGATGCCGGAAATAACGTGCTGGCTATTAGGAGAAAACGTAAGTCTTGGAGCGGAAACATCTCCCGCTGATTGCACTATCGTTGTCCGAATCAACGCCCAATCGGAAGTTCTAAATAATTTAAACCCTGATTCGTTTCCGTTTGTAAAACCACCGGCTAAATATTGTCCGTCCGAAGAAAAAGAAACCGTAGTTATGCCTCCGGCGTTTGCTCCTAATAAATTAGTGCAGTCGGGATTGGAAACAACCCATCGCACGCAAGTCGCTGTACGAACAACATGACCACCTGCAGTTAAATATTGTCCGTTTGGGGAAAGTGCAGTGTACGATCCTAAACCATACTGTACTATCCATGGCGGATCATTTCGAGTTCTGATAATTTCGAAAAGTGCCGGCGCGCTGTTTCCACCTCCGCCGGAAATAAATTCGTCAGTAATTATGTGATTATCAGGCGTAAACAAAATGAAGCCTCCGTTACCATAATGGCTTCGGACAAGGCTTCCATCCGAGAAATTCCAGATCGCGTTGGTTTGTGAGCTGAAACCAATGGTGCTTCCGCCGATATACTGATTGTTTGGCGAGATAGTTATTGTGTAAACATTAAAATTTGTCGGAATGCTTCTGACCAAACCGCCGTCGGAAACACGATATTGTTTGATTTCATTCTGCGTCGGAGTTGTCGTGCCAATCAAAATAAATTGACCGTCATTTGTAAATACAAAACTATTTGCATCCGTGGCAGCAACACGAATTGAGTGAATCAACATTCCGTCGGAAGCACGATGCAGTTTGATGCTTATCCCGCTATCTTTATTAAGCGAAGCAACTAATTGACCGTTTGGTGAATATGTAACTTGAGAGATTAATCCAAAATGACCGCCGCGCATCCAGAAAATGTCGGGGCGCGTGGATTGCGGCGCGAGCATTTCATCGAGCGGGTTTTCGTTTGGCATTTGCCATAACTGCTTTGTCTTCTCCTCCTGCGCGAACGCGG
>CBDUBY010000070.1:0-16154 GCA_965365505.1 uncultured Pyrinomonadaceae bacterium
TTCCGTTCTGCACGTAACCGGCGTAATTATTTACGTTCGCCTGCGCCGAAGTTAAAAGCACATCCGGGTTGTTGACGTTTTCCGGTTGGAATTTGCGATTCGGATTTCTGGCAATCGAAGGATAAAGCCCGACGTTGATTTGATTGAAATGGAAATTCGCGCCGACCGTGACGATTGCTTGATTGCCGAAAAATTTATACGGCTGTAAAAATTGGACGTTCGCACCTTCCTGCAAGCGCGAATCGTGCTGCTGAATCTCGTCGCCGTAAATCGGGTCAGCGAGATTAAAAGTAAAATTTGAAAATAAATCGAACAGCGAGCGTCCGACAAACGCATCGGCTTTGAACGTCGCGCCCGATTTCCATTCTTTGCGAAAGTAAGTTCCGACTGTGCCAAGCTCGACTTTGCCGCCGTTTTCCGGGTCAATGAAACCGAATCGGTCGAGGCGGCGAGCGACAACTTCGTCGAGCGGAATTTGTCCCGACGAGAAAAAATCGTTGCGTCCGGCGTTGAATTTAAAACCGATGGCTTCGTTCTCTTTATATTTCCACGTAAAATTTCCCGTAAAATTATCGCGCCGGTAACGCAGTGGGCTGTCGAAAGGTCCGTCGGTGTAACTCGGCTCATAAGCAATGAACGCCGCGACGTTTTTTATCTGCGGGCTGTAAGCGAAAAATCCGCGTCCCGTATTGAAAGAACCGCCCTGAATCCGCGCCGTAAATTGATTCGGCAAACTCTCGCGCTGGCGAATCTGCACCACGCCTAAGCCGGAAAAATCGCCATAAGCGGCGGAAAAAGGTCCATTGATGATTGAAACATCCTGCACAAGTTCAGGCGATAAACTTTTCAACGCGCCGAGATAACCTTGCCCGTGTCCTTGCGTTCCCTGATTCTGCTGAACATTGTCAACCAAAATTTTCAAGCCGCCGTTCACGCCGCCGTGGTCGGTGTTGAAACCGAATCGGCGAATTTCCAAACTCTTTCCGCCGCCTTCGTGTTGTCCGGCGTTGATGCCCGCGTTTAAGGTTTGAATCAGTTGGTCGTCGCGCCCGAAAAGCGTGTTTTTGTAAATCGAATCGTTGCGAAATTCGACTTCCGGCGTGATTGTATTAGCTTCAATAGTGACGTTTTCATTTATCGGTCGCACGACGAATGAAGTTTTGATTTGCAGCCGAATCAGCGTGTCGGTGACGGCGAAAATCCTCGTGACGGGCGCGATGTTGTTGCCGAAAAATTTTACTGAAATCGGTTCGTTCGGCACTTGAACGGAAAACGCGCCTTCCGCGTCGGTGACGGCATTTATCTTTCCGCTCGATGTTTCGATTTCAATAGAAACATTCGGAATTAACTCAAATTGCTGCGTAACGATTGTGCCGGAAAAAGTGCGCGTATTTTGGGCAGCGATACTAACGGCGGAAACGATTCCAATAACAAGAATCAAAAAAACTATGCGAAAACGGTCAAACAAAAATTTGTATTTCATAGAAATTCTAAAATGCGACATTAATTTATCAAAACGTAACACAAAAAGGCAATAAGTAACACTCTATAAAGATAATTCGCTTTAATCTTAAAAACGGATTCGCTTTAACTTTAAAATTATTTAAGTTCAGTCAGCCAAATCGAGCGTTTGTCGTTTTCCTTTTTGATAAAAGCAACAACAACTTTCTCTCCCACTGCTGCCGCCGACGGCAAACTTCCATCGCTAATAGTTGTTTGTGCAGAATTGTGATTTGATTCGGATTGATAAATTTTTTCGTCGGCTTCCCAAAAGATTTTGAAGTTTCCGTTTTCGTTTGCCGCGAAAATCGGTGTGCCTGCAACTTTTGTTTCGGAAACTAAAACGCGATCCGAAAAAGTTGCGCCCGCGTTGTTTGATTCGGCTTCATACAGCCCGGATTTTCCGGCTGCGCCTGCTGTGAACCAGGCGATTTTTAGGAAATTATTTTTATCAATTGCCAACGCTGCGCCGGAAACCGGACAGGCGTTTATTTTCCATTGGTCGTCGCTGACAATCGTCGGCGCGGAAAAAGTTTTGCCCGCGTCAACGGACGAAGCGACGGCGATGTGACGGAAATCGCCGCTCAAAACTTGCCGCCAGCTCGCATAAATTCTGCCGTCTGCGGTGACGAGCAAATTCGTTTTACAGCACGGGCAAACCTCGCTCGATATTCTTACGTTCGGCGCAAATGTTTTTCCGCCGTCGGTCGAGGCTGCGAAAAAAACTTCGCTGTTCGGTTCGGCGGGTTCGATTGGCTTCTCAATTTTTTTAGTTTCCGCTTGCCGATTTTCATTTGAGTTGTGATGTGCCTTAACGAATTGAAATTCCGGTTCGGACGAATTGAAACTTTCCGCGAGCGGTTTGCTTTCTAAACTTCGCTCGTCAAGCCAGGCTACATAAACAGAATTATCTTTCCCGATTGCCAGCGAGTGCATTCCGTGTGACGCGGGCGCGATGTCGTCGTTGACTTTGACGGGCGTGCCAAATGTCTTTCCGCCGTCGCGCGAGACGGAAACGAATAAATCGGTCGCGCTTGATTTCTGCGCCGATTCAACTCGCGCCGTCCAACCGACGTAAATCGCGCCGTCCGCGCCGATCTTTATTGTCGGTGAATCGCCAAACCACGCTTTCACCTGACCTTTTACAGGATTAATGCGCGTTTTATCAGCGACCGGCTGTTTGCTTGAATTAAACTTTTGCAAAAAAACGTCCGCCGATTTATCGGCGTTGTGTTCGACATAGACAACGTAAATGTTTTTGTTTTCGTCTACCGCAATCGCCGGTTCAGCCGCATCGGAATTGATCGCAGAAACACGAATTGCACTTAACGTTTCGGGTAAAACTTTTTGAGACGAGCCGCAGCCAACTAAATAAATCGTTAAAGCGAAAATCAACATGGCGCTGGAAAAAACTTTCTTCATAGCTCAATCTCGGTTTTAATATTTATGTCCGCAAACTTAGTTTGATAAATCCCAAATTTTTGTAATCGAACTTAACCGTTCTTTCCGTGTCCGTCTAATAGCTCATCGTTTAATTCAAAATCCATTTAACGGTTGTATAAATCGCCAGCGGGCTGCCGGCGCGAACGAAGCCGGAATTGCTTGCTTCCCAATATTTTCGATTCAGCGCGTTTTTGACGTTTACGGACAAACGCCAGCCCGCTTTTCGCTCCGCGCCGCGCCGGCGTTCGTAATACGCTGTCGCGTCAACACGAGCGTAACCGGGCAGCGAATAACTGTTGAATAAATCGCCCTGCTTGGCACTGAGAGCGTATATTCCGCCGCCGAAACCGAAGCCGCGAATGCGCCCGCGCGAAAATTCGTAAGTCGTCCAAATGTTGCCGGAATGTCGCGGAGCTTCGGGAAGGAAATTTCCGATGGGAAAAGTGTTGTCGGCAGTGATTTGCGCTTGATTAAAGGCATACGCCGTCCAGACATTCCAGCCGGACAGAATTTGCCCCGCTACGTCCGCGTCAATTCCTTTGCTGCGCTGAATTCCCGTTTGAACGGAAAATCGCGGATCAGACGAATCGGCAGTCAAGACGTTCGTTCTTTCAATCCAGTAAGCCGAAATTGTAGCGGCGATTTTACTGTCGAAAAAAGCGCGCTTAACGCCGATTTCGTATTGTTGCGCGTGACTCGGCTTAAAAGTCGTTCCCGCTCGGTTCAATGCGGTCGGCGACTGCGGCGTAAAAGAACGAACGAAACTGAAATAAAGCGAGGTGCTTTCGTCGGGCGCGAAGACGACTCCGACGCGCGGCGAAACAGCCGTGTCGGTCAGGCGATTCACACTATTAAAATTTCGGTCGTCGCTTTTTTGCTTGTAACGATCAATTCTCGCGCCGACGAGCAGTTTTATTTTCGCGGAGAAATCAATCAAATCCTGAACGTAACCCGCAACGGAATTTACCCGGTTATTGGTATCGAAAGAGAAAAATCCGGGACTGCCGGGCGTGAGTGCCTGACGCGCCTCGGAGCGGGAAATGCCGCCGTAAATCGGCTGGTATAAATCAATCGAGGGCGCGTCCGCCACCGCGCCTTGAAAATAGCCGTTGATTAAGCCGAGTTCAAAACCAAATAAAATTTTGTGTCTGACTTCGCCGGTGCGGAAATTTCCGGTTGCTTCGGTTTGCGAATAAATCGAGTATTCTGGAAAGCTAAAGTTATCTGCCAGACGCAAAACGGTTCGCCCGTCGTTTGCCAAAGCATACGGATAAATTTCAAGATATTTGTTCCCGGCGCGCGCGTAGGAAAAACGATTTTCCAGCGACCAGCGAGGCGAAAATTCGTGGCGCAGATGATACGCCGCTTGCAAAGGTTGATCTTCGTAGCGGTTGAACGGTTCGCCCAAAAAGCGCGAAGTCGGCACGTTCGCCGGACGATTGCCGACTGCCGGAATTCCGTATTCCGACGTGCCGCGCGCATCGAATATTTCCGCCGTCAGCGACAAAGTGGTTGACTCGAACGGCTTAAACAAAATTGACGGTGCGAGTAAGAAATGACGGCTGCGGTTAAAGTCAATAAAATTAAAATCCTGCTGGTAGGCGGCATTCAAACGGTAGGAAACTTTCCGACCGAGCGGACCGGACAAATCTATTTCCGGGCGATAAAAACCGCCGTTCGCTCCCGTAAACTGCACGGCGACGAACGGCGCGTCGAGCGGTTTTTTGGAAATTAAATTCACCACGCCGCCCGGCTCGCTCCGTCCGAACAACGTCGAGGCAGGTCCTTTCAACACTTCAACTTGTTCGACGTTGGCAAGGTCTGAAATAATATAACCCGAATACTTTAGCCCGTCGCGCAGGTAGCTGTTTCTGATGTCGAGTTGAAAACCGCGAATCGTGAATTCATTTCCCAACGCGCCCGAAACCGCCGTTTTCGTGCGCGACACGCCGCTCACAGTCCGCACCGCGTCGCTCAATTGGAAAGCCGCCTGCTCATCGAGAATTTGGCGATTCACCGTTTGAATATTTTGCGGAACGTCGCGTGCAGGCACGGAAATCCGAGTTGCCGTGCCTGATTCTACCGTTTGATAACCTGTGGTTTCGACAGTCACCGATTCTTTTAATTCGGCGGTTTGGAGAACAACTTCGACGTTCCGCAAATTCGCGGCGACGTTAATTTCCTGCCGGTATTCGGCGAATCCCGCACCGACGGCGAGCAAAACGTATTGACCGGCATTTAACGCGCCGAACGAAAAACTTCCGTCCGGCTCGGAAATTGTTTGAAACGATTTGCCGGTCGAAATTTCGCGCAAGGTAATTTTCACCTGCAGAACGGCGGCGTTATTCGTGTCAGTGATTCGTCCCGAAAACGAAACGCCGGTTTGCGCGTTCGCCGACGGCGCAAACTGCGATAGAGCAAATAAAATCGTCAAAAAACTTGTCAAGAAAAACTGCTTCATTGATTATTCGCCGCGCTTGACTATGTTTGGGCGCGGCTTGGCGCGAATCATTCGGCAAACGCCGATTCATCAACGCAAATTTAATTTTTATTCGTAGCCGTTCGGATGCGCCGCGTGCCAAGCCCATGCGCTTTCGATAATGCGTTCGATTTCAGGAAATTGCGGATTCCAGCCTAAAACTTCACGCGCTTTTTTCGCGTCGGCAACCAGCCGTGACGGGTCGCCTGCCCGACGCGGCGCAGTCGTCGCTTTGATTTCCGCGCCCGTGATTTTTCTGGCTGCTTCGATGACTTCTTTAACCGAATAACCGCCGCCGTTTCCGAGATTGATAAATTCAGAGCTTCCGCCATCGCGCAAATGTTTTAAAGCGAGCAGATGCGCCTGACTTAAATCGGAAATGTGTATGTAATCTCTGATTGCCGTGCCGTCCGGCGTTGGATAATCGTCGCCGAAAATCGAAATCGAATCGCGTTTTCCCTGCGCGGCAAACAGAATAAGTGGGATCAGATGCGTTTCAGGATTATGGTCTTCGCCGCAAGCCTCACTCGCGCCGCAGGCGTTGAAATAGCGAAGCGCGACATATTTCAAATCGTAAGCCGTGTCGTAATCTACCAGCGCGCGTTCGACCATAAATTTTGACCAGCCGTATGGACTCGTCGGAAACTGCGGATGTTTTTCGTCAATCGGAACGTATTGCGGCTCGCCGTAAGTCGCGCAGGTTGAAGAAAAGATAAACTTCTTGACGTTGTTTTCGATTAAAGCGTCGAGCAGTTTTAACGTCTGAACGAAATTGTTTTGATAATAAATCTGCGGCTTTTCGACCGATTCGCCGACGTAAGCGAACGCCGAAAAGTGCATACACGCTTCGATTTGGTGGTCGTTTATAATTTGCTTGATTAACTGCGCGTCGCCGATGTCGCCTTCGTAAAACGGCACTGACGAATCAACGGCTTCCCGATGTCCGTAAACGAGATTGTCCAAAACGACAACCGACTCGTTTTGTCTATGTAAATCTTCGACGGCGACGCTGCCGATGTAGCCCGCGCCGCCGGTAACTAAAATTGCCATAACATTATTTTAACCTTAATTTTTGCGATGCGCGAAATACGACGGAACGCCGCGAAAAAGATGGGCTTTTTTTCGCGGCGTTCCGTCGTATTTCGCGGCTTGATTTCTCCTTCTCAAAAACGATTATTTCATTTCCGGCGTCAGAAAAATGTTGTTTAGCTTACTTAAAAGTTCCTGGACTTATATTTCGAGCGGCGAAGATTGCGTGTTAATCAAATTTTCAGACGCAGCGGCTTTGGCGGCGAGCGTTTGCTTGTCGGGTTCGGAAATTGTCGCTTCGGGCAGAAAGTGATTGAACAGACGGCGGATTTTTGCCTGGTCGTTGGCTTCGACCGCCTGGCGAAAATTGCTGACGATGTTGGCGACTTCTTCGCCGGAATAAGTGGCGATTCTGCCGATGAAAATTTTCGGGTGCGCGGTTTTCAAAAGATTTTCGCCCGTGATTTCGAGTTCTTCAAAAAGTTTTTCGCCCTGCCGGATGCCCGTAAAAACGATGTCAATATCTTCATAAGGCTGTAAACCGGAAAGACGAATCATATCTTCGGCAAGGTCGAGAATTTTCACGGGTTTTCCCATATCGAGAATGAAAATCTCGCCGCCCGTGCCGAGCGCGCCCGCTTGCAAAACGAGCTGCGAGGCTTCGGGAATCGTCATAAAATAGCGGGTCATTTCCTTGTCGGTAATGGTTATCGCTTCGCCTTTCAAAATCTGTTCGCGGAAAATCGGGACGACCGAACCGGCTGAACCTAAAACATTTCCGAAGCGAACGGCGACGTAATTGGTCGTGTAGATTTTATTTAACCCTTGCAGCACGATTTCCGCGATGCGCTTTGACGCGCCCATTACCGATGTCGGATTGACGGCTTTGTCGGTCGAGATTAAAACGAAATCGGTCACGCCGAATTCTCCAGCGAGTTCGCCGACGCATTTCGTCGCTAAGATATTATTTTTTATCGCTTCAGTCGGGTTGGTTTCCATCAACGAAACGTGCTTGTGTGCAGCGGCGTGGAAAACGACGGACGGTTTATATTCAGCGAAAATCTCGCGCATTCTGGGTTCGTCGCCGATGTCTGCAATCAAAGGAACGAATTTCGTTTGCAGAGAACTTTTTGTCAATTCGCGCTCGATTTGAAATAAAACGTATTCGTTTCGTTCGACGAGCAGCAGAAGTTTCGGATTAAAGTCCGTAATCTGGCGAACGAGTTCCGAACCGATTGAGCCGCCCGCGCCCGTGACCATTACAACTTTGTCGGTCAGAAATTCGTGCAAATTTGCGTCGTCGAGTTCGACGGCTTCGCGTCCGAGTAAATCTTCAATTTGCACGTCGCGAATGCGGCTGATTTGAATGCGACCGTGAACAATTTCGTGCAAACTCGGCACAATCTGCGTTTTAACGGGAATCTCGCGGCAAATATCTATCACGCGGCGAATATCTTTGCCCTGCGCCTGGTCAATGGCAATAACCACCTGCTCGATGGAAAGCTCGTCCACCAGACGAGCTAAATCGTCGGTCGTGCCTAAAACTTTAATGCCGCTGACGCTGCCGCCTTTTTTGCGGCGGTCGTCGTCAACAAAACCCTTTACGTCGAGTTCCGCGTCGCCGCGTCCGGCAACTTCCCTGACGGCTAACGCGCCGACTCTGCCCGCGCCGACAAACAGCGTGGATTTCGGTGCGTGGCGGCGTTTGCTCAATCGGAATGTGCGCTTTTCACCGGCTTCATAAGCGAAGCGGCGCAGAATTCGCAAGGTCAGCAAGCCCGCAAAAGCTAGTCCGGTGTCCATCAAAATAATCGTCAGCGGAACTTGCCAGCGCGAAAACTGCTCGCTTGAAACCAGCAATCTAATGAGCATCAAAATCGCGCCGGATATAAACGCGGCTTTCAAAAACGCCTGAATGTCGTCAATCGAAACGTATCGCCAGATGATTGAATACGCGCCGACTAAAAACAGCGAAACGAATTGGATAAAGACGACGAACGGCAGTTGATTGAGGGCGTTATTGAAATGATAATCGTCAATGTCAAACTCGAACCGCAGCAGATAAGCCAGAAAAAACGCGCCGCACAGCACGGCGATGTCCGACGCGAGTTGAAACGGTCGGCGCAGAAACCAGAAATTTTCCGCCATTCGGTCTTTTTTCGGTAGATTGGTCATTCGATTCGTGATTTGTGAACTGGCTTTACATTGAAATTACTCGGCAAAACCGAAAGAGTCAAGAATAGAACCGAGCAAAATCTCGACGGTTTCACGATTCGCCGGTAAAATTTATCGCTGGCAACCGCCTGGTCAATAAGTTGAATCAAAGCGGATAGTGAGCTATTCTTGCCTAGTAAGAAATACCTAATTCCCGGTAAATTCTATGAATATCAAAATTTGGTTGATTAGTGTCCTGACATTCGGTTTGCTGCAAACCGCCCTCGCGCAGGAAGTTTCTGTGACGCCCGCGCCGGAACGCGGTTATCTGGTCGGTCCCGGCGACGAAATTACCGGCAAAGTTTTGGGTGAGCCGCAATTCGATTTTGTCGCCACGATTGACGAAGACGGTAAATTTCAGGTGCCTTTTTTCGATCAAGCCATCCAAGCCAGATGCCGCACGGAAAAAGAACTGCGAACCGATGTCACGCAGCTTTTATCAAAATACCTGCGAAGCCCGCAAATCAGCGTTCGCGTCACGCAGCGCAAAAGCCGTCCGCCCGCAACCATTTCAGGAGAAGTTAAAAATCAGCAGCAAGTTGATTTGCGCCGCGAAGCCCGTCTGCTCGAATTGATTTCGTTTGCGGGCGGCGTGACCGAAGACGCCGGCGGAATGATTCAGGTTTTCCGCACGCAGCCGCTGATGTGCAGCGATACGAACGGCGACAGCAATTGGGCGAGCGCGACCAACAGCGGTTTGGACGTGCCTTCGCGAATGTATAGCCTGAGCAGTTTGCGGCAGGGCAGAGAAGAATCTAATCCGATAATTTATCCGGGCGACGTGATAATCGTGCAGAAAGCGATGCCGGTTTATGTGACGGGCGAAGTCGTTCAGCCGCAGGGAATTTATCTGAAGGAAGGCGGCACTTCGCTGACCGAAGCGATTGCTAAAGTCAATGGCGTGCGCCGCGAAGCGAAAACCAAGGACATCAAAATTTATCGTCTGAAGGCTAATTCGAAAGAGCGCGAAGTCATCGCCGTTAATTACGATTTGATTAAAAAGGGAACGCAAAAGGACGTGATGCTGGAGCCTTACGATATTATCGAAGTTGATAAATCGAAGAAAAGCATCGCGCAAACGATTTTAGAGGTCGTTACCGGAGCCGGACGCAGTGCCGTCACCGGTTTCGGCACATCGCTGCCGACAAGCGTTCTTTATTAAGAATCGCTTGTAAGTTAAATGGAAAAAGCGTGAGCCGATAAAAATTTATCGGCTCACGCTTTTTCCATTTATTTTAATTTCTCCAACTCGCTGATTTCATCAACTCTTCTCGCGTGTCGCCCGCCTTCAAATTCGGCGGCGAGAAAAGATTCGACGACCTTGCCTGCGTCTTCCGGCGAAATCATACGCGCCGGAACGCTCAAAACATTCGCGTCGTTGTGCTGGCGGGCGAGCCGCGCCGTTTCCTCGTTCCACGCGAGCGCGGCGCGAACGCCGCGAACTTTATTCGCCGCGATTTGCATTCCGTTTCCCGAACCGCAAACTAAAATTCCCCGCTCAACCGCGCCGCTGGCGACCGCTGCGGCAACCTTTTGCGCGTAAATCGGGTAATCAACCGATTCGGTCGAATCCGTCCCGACATCTTCATATTCAACGCCGAGCGCGTCGAGCTGTCGTTTAATTTTTTCCTTGTCTTCAAATCCCGCGTGGTCTGCGCCAATGGCGATTCGTTTTGTCATTTCTTTTTAGTTTTCTCTCCGTTTTTAGATTCTAACCAAAATCACAAGAAAAAAGAATCGGGCGCGTTAGGTTTAAAAGTAGAAAGCACCATCGCTCTGAAAAGAAACGACAGTGCTTTCTCCTGCCCCTTGCTCGCTATAAAATTGCTCAAATCCAATTCTGCAAGATGAACGGTTTGTGCGATTTCATAATAATTTTTTGTATTGCTAATGTCAACTCGTAAGCCCGCGTTTTATTCGCGTATTACTAAACAACAAATTTAGATTTGTGCGTTATGTGCGCTTTATGTAAGATGTATCAAGCAAAGATTTAATCGCTCATACCAATTCGAAAACTTTGATAAAATCTTTCTAACAAGCTAATCTCTAAAAGTAAGACAATGGAATTAAAGTGTTTCACAACCAAGGAAGTCGCGCGTTTGTGCCGCGTGAGCGACGCAACGGTCAAGCGCTGGGAAGTTGGCGGACTGCTGCGCTCCGAGCGGACGAACGGCGGACACCGGCGTTTCCGCGCTGAAGAAGTTGCCCGTTTTCAGCACGAACAAGGACTTGGACTGAAAGTTTTCAACGGCGACGAATCGGTCAAACGGGCGACGGCGCGGCGGCGTATTAACACAAATCATTCCGACTGTTCGCTTTTTCATTCGCTCGTCGCCGGTTGCGAAGAAGAAGCGGCAAATTTAATAATCGGATCTCATCTGAATGGCGAAACTTTAACGGAAATTTTCGACGATTTGGTTTGTCCGGCGATGCGGCGCGTCGGCGAGCTTTGGTATAACGGTGAATTGACCATTACGCAGGAACACATTGCTACCCGCGTCGCCTGTAACGCCGTTTTCAAATTACGAAATGTGCTGACCGTTCCGCGTATGAACGGCAATTTGGCGATATGCTGCGCGATGGAAGGCGATTTTCACGAACTGCCGACACATCTGGCACAGACGGTTTTAGAAAACGAAGGCTGGGAAGTCTTGAACTTCGGCGCGAATACGCCGCTTTACAGTTTGGCGGACGAGGTTCTGCGGCTCACTCCTGAATTAATTTGCATTTCCGCGACGGTGATGAGCGATGTCGAGCGGACTTCACGCGATTATAAAATTTTCGGCGAGCAAATCGGCAAACTGAAAATCCCAATTATTTTTGGAGGCAAAGCCTTTGCCGACGAACAAATTCGCCGACGTTTTCCCGCCGACCTTTACGCGCGAAGTTTTTCCGAAGTCGTTAATTTTACGCAAAGATTAGCGAAAGATTAAACTTAAAGAAGTCTTAAACGGCATAATGACGTATCGCATTCTGGCTGAAATCGTGCTTGTCCTGCATTTCTGCTTTGTCATTTTCACGGTGCTTGGCGGATTGCTGGTTTTGCGCCGCCGTTGGATTGCTTACTTGCATCTTCCGGCGGTCTTTTGGGGAATCTTAATCGAATTCTTCTGGTGGGCGTGTCCGCTAACGACGCTCGAAAGTTGGCTGCGCGAACTTGGCGGAGAAGCCGGTTACGCAACAGGTTTTATTGATTATTACGTTTCAGCCGTTTTATATACACCGCTTTCACCGCAAATTCGTGTGACGCTGGGACTATTACTTATCGGTTTTAATCTGTTCATCTATTTTTACGTTTTTTCAAGGCGCAAACCTTCGCATCGGCAATGGTGGGAATAATTATGTGAACCGCTGACGTGCAGGCTTCTGTTTATGAAATTTATCGCGGCAACGCTTCGGTCAAAAATTCGCATCTAGCCTCACACAACTATTTTATTTGTTTGATTTCAACAAAACCTTTATAATTCCGACAGAAAATAAAACCTTTGCGATGAAATTTGCCGTTCTCAAAATTTGCGTTTTTCTCTTGACGGTTCTCGCTACGTCTGCGCCAGATGTTTACGCGCAGGATTTTTTACCGGAACTTGTGCGCCGCATTAAGCCCTCGGCGGTGGCGATTGAAACTTTTGACGCAAAAGGCGCAACGCTTTCCAGAGGCAGCGGATTTTTTATTTCTACGGACAAAATCATTACTAACCGGCACGTCATCGAAAAATCGAGCCGCGTCGAGGTTCATCTGATGGACGGCAAAAAATTTCCGGCGCGCGGGGTTTTGGCGATTGACGGCGAAGGTGATTTGGCACTCTTGCAAGTTGACGTGCCGCCCGCGTCAGCCGTGCCTTTGCCGCTCGTGCAGAGTGCGCCGCAGGAAGGCGAGTCAATCGTCGTTGTCGGCAATCCGTTCGGTTTGGAAGGTTCGGTTTCCAACGGTATCGTGTCCGCCGTGCGCGAAATTCCCGGCTACGGAAAAATCATTCAAATCACCGCGCCTATTTCTCCCGGCTCAAGCGGTTCGCCGGTGGTCAATATGCGCGGGCAGGTTATCGGCGTGGCAACTTTGCAAGCCGCCGAAGGTCAGAGTTTGAATTTCGCCGTGCCGAGCCAGCGCATCGCGCAACTGAAAATCGGCGAACTGCAAACTTTCGCCTCGCTCAATCTGGAATCGCAAAAAAACAAACGCGCCGCCGCACAAAGTTTATATTCGCAGGGTTTGGGAATTTTATCGCGCGACGATTACGCGAGAGCCATCGCTTACTTTGAAAAAGCGGTTGAGATTGATCCTAATTACGCGGAAAGCTGGTATCAGGCAGGATTTTGTTACGGAATGCTCGGTAAACACGCCGAGGCTTTGCGAGCGTCCAGACAAGCCGCGAGACTGCGACCCGAATGGGCGGAAAGTTTTGTCAATATCGGCGCGTCGAGTTTCGCGCTCGGACAATACAAAGAGGCGGCGGAAGCATATCGGCAGGCGACAAAACTCGACGGCGACAATGCAGATTCGCAATACGCGCTCGGCTTGTCTTTAAATAAACTAAACCGCAACGATGAAGAAATTCTCGCCTACAAACGCGCGGTTGCTATTAAACCTGATTACGCTAATGCCTGGGAACAGCTCGGCGCGGCTTATTTCAAACAAAAGCGATATGCGCCCGCTATCGAAGCATTCGAGCAACTGAAAACATACAAACCCGACGCGAAAACATATAATTACCTGGGCGAAAGTTACTTCGAGTCAGGAAAAATTCAGGATAGCATCGAAGCCTTCAACAACGCCGTCGCCTACAATCCTGATTACGAACGCGCTCGTTACAATCTCGGCAAAGCGTATCTCAAAGCGGGCGACCGCGATTCTGCCAACATTCACTACGAAATCCTGCGAAGCAGCAAGTCGGATTGGGCTGACCGGCTATATGTTTTAATTAATCCTTAAATTAGTTATTAATCGGCGGGTCGTTTTCGTCGGCTAAACCGCCTTTTTTATCTGCGCCGCGCAGCACGCCGTTTATGCCGATATAAAATGATCGCCGTCCGGTTACGCCGTAAGTTATCGGAGTCGCCCAAAGTTTAAAAGAAGACTCGCTGACACCGGAAATTCGGTCAACCGTCTGGTAAGTAAAGTTGTATCCGTTGCGCGAGCCGGTCGCTAAAGCCGCGCTGATTAAACCTTCTGCGCGAAGTTGCGTGAAACTCGCATAGTTGCCGTTGCCGACTGTTGCGCTGTAAGTAATTTCCGCGCTGTGCAGCGTTCTCAAATCGGCAATCGCGCATTCCTCGTGCGGCAAACATTCGTATTGTATTTCCGGGTCGGCAATGGTCGCCGCCGCGCCGCTTTTGTCCGCGCCGCGCAACACACCGCTTTCGTCAATAAAAAATGACCGCCGACCTGTTTTTCGATAACCGAGCGGAGTCGCCGTTATCCGAAGCGTCGCGGCTGTCGAAGGTATTGCCGCGCTCCAATCAGTAGTAATTATTTGATAACTGTAGCCGTATTTCAGACCGGTCGCCAAAGCGGAATCAATCAAATCCGCCTGGACGAGATTTTGAAGCGTCCCGTAATTGCCGCCGCCAGAAGTAGCGTTATAAGTCATCTGCGCTGAGTGCAGAGTCCGCAGCGAACGAATAACAAATCTTTCGTTTTGCGCGGGCGAAGCCAACGCTTCGCTGCAGAACACGAACAGCAGCGCAAAGAAAAAAGGAACGACAAGATGGTTTTTTAACATAAATTTTGGCGGGCGAGTATAAAATGCAGCAACGCAGAATAATTTTAACAAAGCCAAACAATCATTTTCAACATTTTTCTTTTGCCAAAATAAAGAGGCACATTAGTTTGCGATATGCAAACTAATGTGCCTCGAATAGATTGTTTACACAACCTGTTATCCCTGCGGAATAGTCAGTTCCTGACCGGGCTGAATTTTATCCGGGTCGTCGAGTTTGTCGCGATTAGCCTCGAAAATCTGCTGCCAGCTAACACCGTGTTTCGAGCCGATTTTGCTCAAACTGTCGCCCGACTGAACTGTGTAGGTCGTCGAACCGGGACCGCCAACGCCACCCGGCGCGCTGACATCCAGAACCAAGTCGCCCGAACGATAATCCGGGTCAAGGCGATTGTATTCGTCCCACAATTGTTGTTTGACATCCGCGTTCGGCGCACTGCCTTCGATTTTGATAAAGCCGTCGCCTTCGGTGATGTTCAGATTTGAAATACCCGAATTGTTTGCCAAATCAATTAATGATTGATATTTTTCCTGCAAAGCCATTTTAGTTTTTCCTCCTGTTTATTTTTCGGTAACTTGGTTTTCAACCGGCTTGCCGCCGTTGGCTTCCATTGCCGCCGCCATCAATTCGCCCATTTTTCCTTTCGCCACAGTTCCGCGCAAGGTCATTTTTCCGCCTGTCGTATCAACCGTGACATCAGTATAGCCTTTCGATTTTAACGCGGTTTCGACTTTCGATTTCATATTCGGGTCAACCGTCGCCGATTCGTTTGTTTTCACAACGGGCGTTGCCGCCGTGTTTGAAACAGTCGTATTGGTGACAACGGCGGTATTTGTGTTCGTATTTGTCGTGCCTTTGCAACCGGCTAAACCGGCAACTGCTGCCAAGCCAAGAACTGCTAAAAATTTAATTTTCATTTTAATTTCCTCCTGAGAAATTTTCTTCTAAAATAGTTAATTAATTTACAAACTCAAACCGCAAAAATCCATCGTTGACTCCTGCGGCTTCTATTTTTCGGTTTGTAGAATAACTCTACGCTATTTCGCAAAAAATTTCACTCAGACGGCATCGAAAAAACTTCCTCGGCAATTTTTCTTGCAATCTCGAACGAAGTTAAATCCGGCTTGATAATAAAATGCCAGTCGGCAAGGCAGTAGAATTTTTGCCGCTCGTCGAAGAGTTGTTGCGTTTGCTGCCTGTTTTTCGCCAGCGGTCGGTCGCGCTTCGAGGCTTTGATGTTGCGCCAGCAATGCTCGAAAGAAGATTCGAGCCAGACGGTCGTAAAATCGCGTTCTTTAATCAGCCGCCGGTTTTCCTCAATCGTCCACGCGCCGCCGCCGAGCGCAATAATCTGCGCCCGATTCTCCGCTAAAATGCGGCGCAGATTTTCCGTTTCGATTTGCCGGTAACGCGCTTCACCTTCAGCGTGGATAATTTCGGCGATGCTTCTTTTTTCGGTGTGTTCGGTAAAAAAGTCGAGGTCAACTTTTTCGCATTTGAGAATGGAAGCGAGAAAGCGGGCGACCGTTGATTTGCCAACGCCCATAAAGCCCGTGAGAACGATTCGCTTTTCATTATCCATCAAAAATTTTTACCACTAAAGACGCAAAGACACAAAGACACGCAAGAAAAACCAAAATCAGCTTTGACGATAATTCCGTAATTTCAGGAAATTTTTGCGGTTTTTGTGGGTTCGGTAGAAAGTTATCTTCTCAAAATTTGGAGCGTTTGAAAAAATTCGGGAAACGAAACGCCCGCCGCGTCCGCGCCG
>CBDUBY010000071.1:0-16078 GCA_965365505.1 uncultured Pyrinomonadaceae bacterium
GTCGTCGGTCGTCCCGATGTGAAAGGACGCGAAGCGATTTTGAAGGTTCATACTCGCAAAATTCCGCTCGATGAAGCGGTTGATGTCAACGTGATTGCTCGCGGAACGCCCGGATTTACCGGCGCGGATTTGGCGAATATTGTCAACGAAGCGGCTTTGGCGGCGGCGCGTTACAACAAAAAAGTTGTCACGATGTCGGATTTTGAAATCGCTAAAGACAAAGTTTTGATGGGCGCGGAACGCAAGAGTATGATTCTCTCGGACGAGGAAAAGCGTCTGACCGCGTATCACGAAGCCGGACATACCTTGGTTGGACTCAAAGTTCCGTCGGCTGACCCGGTGCATAAAGTTTCCATTATTCCGCGCGGAATGGCTCTCGGTATCACGATGCAGTTGCCCGAAGGCGACCGTCATAGTTATACGAAAGAACATCTGACGAGCCAGATTGCGATTTTGATGGGCGGACGCATCGCCGAAGAAATCTATTTGGGCGCGAACAACATCACGACCGGCGCGTCGAACGACATCGAACGGGCGACCGAACTTGCTCGCTCGATGGTTTGCGAATACGGAATGTCCGACCTCGGACCGTTGACGTTTGGTAAAAAGGAAGAGCAGATTTTCCTCGGACGCGAGATTTCGCAGCACCGCGATTATTCGGAAGACACGGCGATAAAAATTGACCAGGAAGTCAGAAAAATTATCGCTCTGCAATACGAATTGGCGGAAAAAATCCTGAAGGAAAATGACGATGTAATGATTCGCCTCTCCGAAGCGTTAATCGAAAAAGAAACGCTCGACGGCGTGCAGATTCGCCGTATCGTCGCCGGCTTGCCGCTAGATGATGATGGCAGCAGCGTCAGCAACGACGATAGCGGAACGCCGCTGAAAGCGGACGACGAAACTTCCAAGAATCCGTTCAAGAAAACGATTCTGCCGCCGATCACGCCGAACAATCCGGCAACGGCATAAAGGTAAAGGCAAAAGTAAAAAGGAAAAAGGCAAATGAGAAATCAAACTTCACATTTGCCTTTTTCTTTGGTTTAAGAGATAGTTGCGCCGGAAACAGGAACGTCTTCATCGGAGTCGAACATTACTACGTCAAACTGTGTGTGGTTTGCCTCTCGCCAAACGCCGAATTAAGGTTGGAATATAATACACCCGTTTTGCTGTTCCCTTTATAATTCAATTAACTCAGCGCGGCTTCATAAAGTTTAGAAACAGATAATTAGCGACATTACGTCCGGCAGATTGTCCGGCAACCTGGTCAAATGGGAAGTGAACGCCGCCGTAAACGCGGGCGCGATCTTCTTCGTTCGCCATCGCGTTAAAGCCCGGATATGAGCGCGTCGCGCCGCCCGCGCCGTCCCACGTATGCTGGAAAACGATGTCATCGCGTCCGAAAAATAGCGCGAGAATCGTCGCCTGCGAAGTGCCGATTGCCGCGTGATTTCCCGCGTAAGTCGGATACGGCGGATTGGTAATCAGCGACGACCAATTTACATCCGGCGCAGTGTTCGGATTGCCGTCCTCGTCGGCGCGTCGAATCGCCGTCACCGGTCGCCACATTCCGTAGATATATTTGCTGGTCATACAGGTTTGCAGCGCGTCGTGATACGCGATATTGAGCAGCGCGAAGAGGCGCGCGTTTTCCGCCGTCGTGTTATTGCGCTGAATAGCGACGGTGCGGGCGACGTTATTCCAGACGAAAAAAATGGTCGTCGGCGTGTTAACGTTTGCCCAGAGCTGCGCCACTTTGGTCTGGTCGGTGGTGCGCGTCGTGCTGGTCGCTGAGCCGAGTTCCTTGACTTCGTTGAAAGCGGCGGCGTATTCATCGCTCGTCAAAGCGGGCGGCGGATTCGGCGTAAACCTGGTGCTTGAACCGATGGCGAACGGTATGACCGCCGGAAACTGCGTAAAGCCTGCGGTTGGAAAGTTCGGCGGCGTCGGCTGCCAGTTGCCGGGAGTCAGCGGCAAAACAAATGGCGGCGGCGCGACGTTCCAGCCGTCGTTTGCACGAACCGACAACATTGCCGCCGCGACAATTTTACCGACTCGGACGCCTTGCCGCGCCCGATTCGACGGAATTCCAAATAAGGAAATGTTTAATTCGATATCAAAAATACTCTGCCGCGTCGGGTATAAACCGACTAAAACGTCGTGCGCGGCTTGCGCGGCGGCGGCTTCCTGCGAAGCGTTTCTGCTTCCCGGCACGTCGGTCAAATAAGGCGTGTAGCTGCCATCAATCGAATTAACCGCATCGAACATCGCCGCGTGCATCATCGCAAACGAGCGCACGGGAAAAATCGTCGCCGGCTGCTGTCCGGGCGTGCGGATAGTTTCCTGCAAAACTCGATTCCACTGGAAAACGACGTTTTCTCCGGGCAGATTCGATTCGGTTTGTTTAATATCCTGCGCCCGAATCGTCGTCAAAGCGCAGAACAGAATGGTTGTTGTCAAAAGACAATTTATAAGTTGTTTGTTTTTCATTTTATTTTTCTCCTTGATAATTAGCGCGACGGTTTTGGAAAACACGGGTCAAAATAATTGAAAAAATTGACTTTTTGTTTAAAAGGGAATACTTTCGTGATGACCAATCAGATAATCCCGAAAATTAGCGAGGTTCAGCGATGTCCGACGAGCGACGCGAGGCGAACGAGATAACGGAAAAGCTGCGCGGCTGGAATCACGCCGAGCGCGGCGATTCGGCGGACGCTTTGCTGAAACTTGTTTATGACGAGCTACGCAAGCAGGCGCATCGCTATCTGCGGCGCGAGCGCGGCGAGCACACGCTGCAAACGACCGCGCTGGTTCACGAAGCGTATCTCAAATTAGCCGAACAAAAATCAGTCGCGTGGGAAAGCCGCTCGCAATTTTTCGGCGTTGCCGCGACAATGATGCGGCGGATTTTGATTGATTATGCCCGCGCCAAACATCGCGTTCGGCGCGGCGGAGCGCACAGCGATTTGCCGATTGACGACGCTTTGACGATTTCCGTCAGCGAAACCGATTTTGATTTGCTCGCCCTCGACGAAGCGTTAAACCGGCTCGGCGAGAAGGAGAGGCAGCTGGCAAAAATCGTCGAACTCAGGTTCTTTAGCGGACTCGATGTATTCGAAACGGCAAAGGTTTTAGGCATCTCCGAATCAACCGTTAAACGCGATTGGGCAATGGCGAAAGCCTGGCTGCATCGTGAACTAACCAAATAGACAAATAGTCAGTTTTTCAGTCAACGAAATCTAAAAAGAAAATTTGAACTGTGTTTTCCGAAAATGTCGCGCTGAATAATACTTGGAAGTTTATCTGCACGGTCAAAAAATGGCGAACGAAAATTGGCAACAAATTAGAAAGATTTTTGACGAGTCTTTGCTCAGAAATCCCGAAGAACGTCGCCAATACATTAGCAAAATGTGCGGCGCGGATAAGCTGCTGTTTGCCGAAGTCGAATCGCTTCTCGCTTCGCACGACAGAGCTGATGGTTTTATGGAAACGCCTGCCATTGCCAAAGTCGCGGGCGCGATTGAAGCCGAAACAAAGAAACTCGAAAAGGGCGTGCGTTTCGGACATTACGAAATCGTCAAACAACTCGGCGCGGGCGGAATGGGCGAGGTTTATCTGGCGACGGATAAAAAACTTGATCGGCAAATCGCCGTCAAAATTCTTAACGAAAAATTCAGCCGTGACGCAACGAATCTGCGAAGATTCGTTGCGGAAGCAAAAGCCGCCTCTGCGCTGAATCACCCGAACATTCTGGTCATTCACGAAATCGGCGAGGCGAACGAAGTTCATTACATCATCAGCGAATTTATCAAAGGCAAAACTTTGCGGGAAATTTTCAAAGATGAGCCCTTAAAGTTATTGGAAGTGCTGGACATTTCGATTCAAATCGCGGGCGCGCTCTGCACGGCGCACGAAGCCCGTCTGGTTCACCGCGACATTAAGCCGGAAAACATTATGATTCGCCCCGACGGTTACGTAAAGATTCTTGATTTCGGTCTGGCAAAGCTCGTCGAACAAAAAAATAAATCCACTCTCGGCTTGGAGAGCGACATTACCAAACAGAACCAAACGGCGAAAGGCGTGATTTTGGGAACGGTCAATTATATGTCGCCCGAACAGGCGAAAGGCGAACGGGTTGACGAACGAACGGATATTTTCAGTTTCGGCGCGGTGATTTATGAAATGATTGCGGGCAAAACACCATTTGCGGGCGAATCGGTTTCGGAAAGATTTGCCAATTTAATAAATGCCGAACCGCCGCCGCTCGCTGATTTTTCGGCAGACGTGCCGGACGAATTGCAGAGAATCGTTTCAAAAATGCTCGAAAAAAACAAAACGGAGCGTTTCCAAACGACGAAAAATCTGCTTGCCGATTTGAAAAATTTGCAGAAACGGCTTGATTTTGAAATCGAACTGACGCGGAGCCGTCAACGCGCAACGCGCAGCGATACAAGTCAGGCGCAGGCGATTTCGTGTTCCGACGCGCCTTCGGGCAATCTTAAACCGCCGGCGGCGATTAATTCTGAAAGTTTGATAATAAAAAATATGAAGCCGCCCGAAAACGCTTCGGAAGCCTACCGGCAATCGCGGTTTTATTATCAACGAGGCTCATTTCCTGACATCATTAAATCGCGCTCGCTGCTCGAAGAAGCCTTGCGCTTCGATGCCAATTACGCGCCAGCTTATGCCGCGCTCGCCGACCAATTCGTCGTTGAAGCGGTCTACGGTTTGCACGCGCCCGCCGAAAGTTTTGTCAAAGCCAAAGACGCGCTCGGATTAGCCTTCGCGCTCGACTCGAATTCGGCAGAATTCTACGCGGCGGCTGGTTTCGTTGATTTGATTTGCGACTGGAATTTTGCCGAAGCCGAAAGCAGTCTGCGAAAATCGCTCGAACTTGATCCGCGTTGCGCAGTCGCTAACAATTATCTCGGACAGGTTTTTATGTTCCAATGCCGGTTCGCCGAAGCCGAAGTTTTTTTGCGCCGGGCGACGGAAATTGAACCGGCGGTTTTGTATCATCAGGGCGTTGTAATTATCTCTTATTTTTTGGCGCGGAAACATGAAAAGGTCATCGAAGAAAGCGAAAGAATTCTTGCCGTCCATCCGCAATTCCTGATTGCCGCGCATCTTCGGTGCGCGACTTTGGAACAAACGGGCAGAGCCGCCGAAGCCGTTGCCGAATATGAAAAAATCCTGCACGAGAGCGGCGAAATCGCGCTGCGCTGGCTCGGCTGCGCTTACGCGCTCGTCGGCGAGAAAGGAAAAGCGCGGGAAATAGCCGCGAAGCTCGTAGCCGAGAGTCGTCGGCGTTACATTTCGCCGACTTTTCTCGCGTTGCTCTACATCGCTCTGAACGAGCCGGACGAAGCATTCGCCTATCTCGAAAAAGCATTTCAGGATAACGACCCGTGGCTTATTTGGATCAACGCCGACCCGCGTTACGACGTTTTGCGCTCCGATGCGCGTTTTCAAGATTTATTACGGCGTGTTGGCTTTCCAGATGACGAAAATGCGCGAAACGCGAATGAGCGGCGAATATTTTCGCGTTCCGCTTCGACAATCGTTACGAAAGAAAATTCGATGGTCGCTGCCGCGCCCAAATATAAAAACGCAACCGCGCCTTTTCAGGCAGCGACCAGCGACGCGAACCGGCAAACCGCCGAAACGCAAGACAAATTTTCGCAAAACATCAAACCGCGTAAATGGCTTTTCGCGGCGGCTTTGCTCTCAATCGTCGCTCTCGCCGCAATCGGTTTCATCCGTTATAAATTCGCTAATCGGTTGTCGTCGAATTTTGAAGCCAAAAACATCAGTCGCATAACTTCCAACGGTAAAGTACAAACCGCTGCCGTATCACCCGACGGCAAATTCGTTGCCTATGTGCAGCAAACGGGCGAAACACAGAGTTTGCGAATGCGACAGATTGCCTCTCTAGGCGAAACGCAAATCATCGCGCCTGCCAATGACAAGATTCGCTCGGTGAACTTTTCTCCCGACGGTAACTCGATTTATTACATCATCGGCAGAACCGGTTTTAAGGGAAGCCTTTTCCAAACGCCGCTGTTCGGCGGACAGCCGAAGAAGATTGCAGACAATATCTATCTCGCTAATTTAGCAGTCAACGGCATCGGCTTCGCGCCCGACGGCAAACAAATCGCTTTCATACGGCTCTCTCCGCCGCCGAACGACACCTCGTTTTTGATGATTGCCGACGCGGACGGTGCAAACGAGAGAACACTGATTTCATATAAACGTCCCGATTTGCTAGTCGGAACTCCGGCGTGGTCGCCCGACGGCGAAACCGTCGTTTGCCCTTTCCAGAACGGGAACGGAATGAACGCGATGGCGATAAAAGTCGCGGACGCGGCTGCTGCAACATTGCTGCCGACCGAATTAAACGCTGTTTCGCAAATCGTCTGGCAGCCTGACGGACAAAATTTGCTGATGGTCGCCGAAGACGATGTGGAAACGACGCTATATCAAATTTATCAATTCGCTTACACGGGCGGCGAGCGGCGGCGCGTCAACAAGGATTTTAATAATTATGAAAGCCTGAGCTTATCTGCGGACGGACGAAATCTCGTTGCCATCCGCACCGAACAGAACGCGCATTTGTGGACAATGCCGACAGGCGATGCCGGATTGCTCAAACAAATAACCGAAGGATTTGAAAAATATGACGGAATCAGCGGTATGGGTTGGCTGCCCGACGGCAAAATCTATTACGAATCAATGCCCGGCGGGAAACAGGCGATTTTGCAAATTGATTCTGTTGATGGCACCGGAAAACAAATGGCGACGGGCGGCGGCTTCGGCGCGGCTTCGCCTGACGGACGCTTTCTCGTTTATGAAAAATCCGGCATCAAAGACAATCATTTAGCGCAGGGTTTATTTTTGTTCGACACGCTCGACGCCAGTGAACAGCAACTAACGAATGGCTGGGATGTTTATGCGGAATTCGCACCCGACGGCAAATCAATCAACTTTATTCGCTGGGGCGAAGATGCGGAAATGGCGACTCTGCGAAATATTCCGGCGGAAGGCGGTTCGCCCGCGCACCTGACAACTTTTCTGGCAATCACCGCTGCCTCTTCGCCCGACGGCAAATCAATCGCCGTCGCGCGTTGGGCGGGCGCAAAAACGCAAATCGTCATTATTCCGGCGAGCGGCGGCGAGCCGACAAAAACTTTTGATATAGATTTCAGCATTCAAGATCGCTTCGGCAGACGCGCGATTCAATGGACGGCGGACGGACGCGGCATCGCTTTCATCCGCGAAAGCAAAGGCATCTCGAATATCTGGCAGCAGCCGATTGACGGCGGCGAACCGCAGCCAATCACGAATTTCGTTTCCGATGAGATTTTTAATTTCGCCTTTTCGTCCGACGGAAAACATCTCGCGCTTTCACGCGGCACAATCAACAGCGATGTTATTCTCATTAATAATCCCGATTAGAATTTTTTATGTCGGAGGTTGAGATGATTTTATGATTTGGCGAACATCGCGGCGCGAATTAGATTGCGGCGAAAAGACTCTTGTGATGGCGATTCTCAACGTCACGCCCGATAGTTTTTCCGACGGCGGCGAGTTTTACTCGATTGACGACGCATTAAATCAAGCCGAAAAATTAATTGAAGAAGGCGCGGATATTCTCGATGTCGGCGGCGAATCAACGCGCCCGTCGAGCGAAAGAGTTTCGGCAGAAACAGAAACGCGGCGCGTCGTTCCGGTTATCGAAGCCGTGTCGAAAAGATTTGACGTTCCTGTTTCTGCTGATACGAGCAAAGCCGAAGTTGCGCGAAGAGCAATCGAAGCAGGCGCGGAAATCATTAACGACGTTTCCGGGCTGCGGTTTGACGAGCAAATCGCCAAAGTCGCCGCGAGAACGAACGCCGGTTTAATTTTGATGCACTTGCGCGGCGAGTTTGAAACGATGCACCAACAAACGCCGGTCGAAAGCATTTTGCGCGAAGTTTCCGGCGGCTTTCGCTGGAGCATTCGTAAAGCGAAAGAATATAAAATAGAAAGTGAACGCATCGCGCTTGATGTCGGCATCGGTTTCAGCAAAACTTTCGATCAGAATTTAGAATTGATTGCGAAATTAAATTTGCTTTGCGCGGAATTTTCTGATTTTCCGATGCTCGTCGGCACGTCGCGCAAATCAGTTATCGGGAAAATTTTGAACGACGCGCCGGTTGACGAAAGGTTGTCAGGAAGTTTGGCAACGGCGGCAATCGCGGTTTGGAACGGCGCAAACATCGTCCGCGTTCACGATGTCAGGGCGACGGTTGAAACATTGAAAGTTGTTGATAAAATAAAAGGTGCATTATGAAATTTATTAAACTGATTTTTATCGCCGCGCTATTTTTGTTCGTTTCCGGTTTCCGCGAATGCTACAAGCCCGTGACTAATTCGGGTTTGCCGAAAAACATTAAAACCGTTGCCGTTCCCGCGTTTCAGTTTGAAGTCGAAGGCGCGCGTTACCGCATCGAAACGCGTTTCACTGAAGCCGTGACGAAAGAAATTATCAAACGCGGACGCGGCATTACCGTGCAAGGCTCCAGGGAAAATGCCGACGCGATAATTGAAGGCACGATTCGCTCGTTTAATTTCTCCGGCGTGCTGCTCGACCGCGAAGGGCGCGCCCGCGTTTATGAAGTGACGGTCGTCGCGGCGGTCACGATTCGAGATGTCGCCGCCAACAAAATCCTTTACGACAATCAAAATTTCATCTTCCGCGATTCGTTTGAATTCTCCGACGACCCGCGCTCGTTCTTTAACGAAGAAGATCCGGCAGTCGAGCGTATGTCGCGCGCATTTGCCGAATCGGTCGTGTCAACAATTGTGAACGGTTTAGGAGTGAAAGACGAAAAAGGAAATTGAAACCACAGATTTACACTGATGAACACGGATTTTTAAATCCAAGTAAGAAAAATAAAACCAAATTTTCCTATCCATATTCATTTGTGTAAATCTGTGGTTAAAAATTCTTATGAAGATATTAACCCGCGAAGATTTACGCAATCAATTGAAACGCCGCGAATTCGCGCCCGTGTATTTGCTGTTCGGCGCGGAAACTTATCTGCGCGATTTGGCGGCAAAGGCGATTGCCGATATGGTTCTGGCGGATTCTTCAATTCGTGAATTTAACGAAACCGAAGTCGCTTTGAGCAGCAATTCGCCGGTTCATCACGCGCTCGCTTCTGCCGAGCAAATGCCGATGATTTCATTAAAGCGCGTCATTAAAATAACCAACGTCGTCGTTTCGGCGAACGGCACAAAAGACACTTTGAAGGAAGACGACGAAGAAAGGCTGGCAGCGTATCTCAATCGCCCGTCGGAAACTTCCGTCGTGATTTTCGTCGCTGACGAACTCGACAAACGCCGCAAAATCTCCAAATTGCTGCTGGAAAAATCCACGTCGGTCGAATTTTCAGCTTTAAAAGACGACGAGCTAATCATTTGGGCGCGAACGAAATTAAAAGATTTGAACGCCGAAATTGACGACCGCGCTCTCAGGCATCTGGTCGGACTAACCGGCGACAATGTGCGCCGCCTGACAAACGAAATCGAAAAGTTAGCCATCGCTGCTTTGCCCGATCATCTGATCACCTTCGATTTGGTCGAATCGCTCGTTCCGAATTCGCGCGAGATTTCCAA
This sequence comes from uncultured Pyrinomonadaceae bacterium, assembly GCA_965365505.1. GTDB lineage: Bacteria > Acidobacteriota > Blastocatellia > Pyrinomonadales > Pyrinomonadaceae. The sequence continues at coordinate 9,661 of CBDUBY010000071.1, forward strand.
CTTCGACTTAACCGACAGCCTGCTCGCCAAAAACAAAACGCGCTCGCTGCAAATTCTGAAAAAAATCCTTGACGACGGCGCGGAACCACTGATGATTTTAGGTTTAATCGCCAGCAATTTCCGCCGCCTGTTTATGTCCAAAGAATTGATGCGAAACGGCGTTGAGCGCAGGGAAGTCGCGCGCATTATGAAACTGCCATACAGTAAACAAGAAGATTTCCTCGCCGTCGCCCGCCGCATCGAAACCGAAAAACTGACCCAAATTATGCGCCGCATTGCCAAAGCAGATTTAGCAATTAAAACCTCAATCGGCGGCAGCGGCAAAACCGGCTCGCGCCTGCAAATCGAAATGCTCGTTTGCGAGCTGGCTAATTTATAGGTTTGTTTTTGATTGGACTCAATACGCAAAGAACCAGTTTGGTCGTCTCGATTATTATTTCCATTTAAAAAAAACAGGCGGTTAAGCCTGTTTTTTCACTACCGAAAGATTTATTTGCGCTTTTCTACGCTGCTGCTTCTTCAACTTCGCGCACGATTTCCAAAGTCGCTGCTTTGCGTTCGACCATTTCTTTGGTGATGATTAATTCCTTGACGCGCTTTTGCGACGGCAGAATATACATCGGCTGAAGCAAAATTTCTTCAAGAATCATCATTAAACCGCGTGCGCCGACCTTTCGCTGATATGCCTGCTGAGCGACGGCTTTGATGGCATCGTCAGTAAATTTCAGGCGCACGTTATCGAACTCGAATTTGCGCTGGTATTGTTTGATAAGCGAGTTTTTCGGCTCGGTCAAAATCTGTATCAGCGCGGCTTCGTCTAATTCGTGGAGAACGCCGTGAACCGGCAGTCGTCCGACAAATTCGGGAATCAAGCCGTAGTGAATCAAATCTTCGGGTTCGAGTTTATCGAACGCTTCGGTTTGTCGCTGGCGGCTCGATTTGACTTCTGCCTGAAAGCCGAGCGATTTATTGCGATGGCGTTTTTCGACGACTTTTTCAAGACCGATGAACGCGCCGCCGCAGATGAATAAAATGTTGGTCGTGTCAACCGGCATAAATTCCTGCTGCGGGTGTTTTCGCCCGCCGCCGGTCGGAACATTGGCGATTGTGCCTTCGAGAATTTTCAATAATGCCTGCTGAACGCCTTCGCCGGAAACGTCGCGGGTAATTGAAGGGTTATCGTCTTTGCGACAGATTTTGTCAATTTCGTCAACGTAGATAATGCCGTGCTGGGCGCGTTCGACATCGTTTCCGGCGGCTTGCAAAAGTCTGAGTAGAATGTTTTCGACATCTTCGCCGACGTATCCGGCTTCGGTCAAAGTCGTCGCGTCAACGATGCAGAACGGAACGCTTAAAATTCTGGCGAGCGTTTGCGCGAGTAAGGTTTTGCCCGTGCCGGTCGGACCGATCAGCAGAATGTTCGATTTTTGAAGCTCGACATCCTGACGGATTTTCGACATCTCGATGCGTTTGTAATGCTGATAAACGGCGACCGAAAGACGCTTTTTCGTTTCGTCCTGACCGATGACGTATTCGTCCAAAAAGTTTTTCAACTCCTGCGGTTTCGGCAAAGTCGAACGGACATTCGCCGTTTCCGCCTGTTCGTCGTCGTTGATAATTTCGTTGCAAATGTCTATACATTCATTACAAATATAGACACTCGGACCGGCAATCAATTTCTTGACTTCGTTCTGAGATTTGCCGCAAAACGAGCAGCGGAGGATTTCTTCGGATCTTCTTATCATAGCTTCGATTTTTGACTATTTGATTTTTGACTTTTGATTGGACAGGGATTTTTGCTTTGCAAAAACTTAAAATAAATTTCCGCTTCCAATCGTAAATCAAAAATCAAAAATCAAAAATTTTACGTTTCCCGGTGTTCAATAACTTCGTCAATCAAACCGTATTCCTTTGCCTGAATGGGCGACATAATGCGGTCGCGTTCGACATCGAGTTCGACTTGTTCGTAAGTTTGTCCGCTGTGGTGCGAGATAATACGCGAAGTCATTTCGCGCATCCGCAAAATTTCCTGCGCCATAATACGAACGTCGGTTTCCTGCCCCGATGCGCCGCCTGACGGTTGGTGAATCAGAATCCGCGAATGCGGCAGCGCAAATCGTTTGCCTTTCGTTCCGGCGGTCAAAAGCAGCGCGCCCATCGAAGCGCATTGACCGACGCAAATCGTCGTGACATCGTTGCGAATAAATTGCATCGTGTCGTAAATTCCCATTCCGGCGGTAATCGAACCGCCTGGACTATTGATATACAAATTGATGTCGCGTTCCGGGTCTTCGGCTTCTAAAAATAAAAGCTGCGCGACAATCAGATTTGCCACCATGTCGTCAATCGGCGTTCCGATAAAAATAATGCTGTCTTTCAAAAGACGCGAATAAATGTCGAACGCCCGTTCGCCCCGCGAAGTTTGCTCGACTACCATTGGAACTAACATAATTTTTTCTCTCTAATAATTTTTGAGCAGTTTGTTTATGAATCGGTTTAACCGAGCGGTGATAAGTGTTGAAATAATGGCTATTGCCAAATTTGATTTTTATTTTACAGATTATCTCCGAAATTGCAAACGCTCTGAATAATTTTGGTTTAGAGTTCAAATTCAAGTGTGTTTCTGCCGGCGAAGAGCGACGAAAATACACTGGAAAATTTGAACTCTGAACAGTTTAACCTTTCTTTTCCGCCGCTTTTTTCTTCGGCTCTTTAGTTTCGGTTTTCTTCTTTTCAGCTTTCGGCTTCGCTTCTTTCGATTCCGCCTTAGCTTTAGAAGGTTTTTTTGCCTTCGTTTTTTCTTCCGTTTCGCTTTCCTCTGTTTCAGCAGGCGGTTGATTTGGATCAATCCATTCGCCGTCAGTAATTTTGGCGTTTGTCGCTAATGCTTCGACCGCTTTGCGAGTTCGCAGACTGTTGGCGATATTGGCTTCGCCGCCTTGCTGTCTGGCTAAAGAGCTGCGAATTTCTTCGGGCGTGGTGCGGTAATGCTGTGCTATTCGCTCGATTTCTTCGCTGACTTCCGCGTCGGAAATCTCCACGCCTTCGGCTTCGGCGACTCGTTCCAAAAGCATCGCGCCGCGCACGTCGCGCTCGGCTTGTCCCTGCATTTGCTGGTAGACCATTTGAACGAAATCCTGTCCGACGTTGTTCAAATCCATTCCGCGCTGCTGCATATCCTGAGCGAAGTTGTTCAGAAGATTTCGCGCCTGAACGTCAATCAAAGCGTTTGGTACTTCAAATTCGTGCTTTTCGATTAACGTCTGAATCAACTCGGAACGCAACCGGTCGTCGGCTTCGGCTTTGGCTGCCGTTTCCAAATCTACGCGCAATTTTTGACGCAAATCGGTAAGCGATTCAAAACCTTCGTCCAAACTTGTCGCCCATTCGTCATCGAGTTCCGGCAATTCTATTGCGCCGACCGATTTAACTTTCGCCTTGTAATTGACGGTTTTGCCCGCCAGCATCGGCGAAGTAAAATCCGCCGCGTATGAAACGGTAAATTCTTTTTCCTCGTCTTCTTCAACACCGATTAAATTTTCCGTAAATGATTTTTCGATTTTGTCGTCGCCGAGTTTGATTTCCAAATCGTCGGCTTTTATCGGCTCGCCCGCGTCATCGCCTTCGAATGCGCCTTCCAAATCAACGATGACCGTATCGCCAATCTGCGATTTTCGATCTTCGACCGGAACGAGGGTTGCCGATTCCTGTCGTCGTTCGTCAATGATCGTGTCGAGTTCTTCGTCGGTCAGCGGGCGTGTGCGGCGCACGACTTCGAGATTTTTGTATTCGGGCGCGGGAATTTCCGGCATTACTTCGACGTTGACGTGCAGGACAATCGGCTGCGAGCCGTTGACCTTAACATTTTCGGCATCGTCCAGATGCAAATGCGGTTCGCTCAAAGGATTGAGGTCGTGTTCCTGAATCGCCTCGCCGACTTTCGGCGAAAACAACTCCTGCAAAACTTCCGATTTAATTTGATCTTGGTAGCGCAGCCGCACAATATCAACAGGCGCGAAACCTTTGCGAAAGCCGTCAATTTGTGCTTGTTTGGCGAATTTTTGGCTGACTTTATTATAAACTTCCCGCACTTCGGCGGCTTCAATTTCGATTTTTATTTCTCTTTGCGTCGGAGAAATCTCGGTTAATTCAGTGTTCATTCGTTAAAATAATTGTTTCGTGTTCTGTTTGAAAAGCGATGACCCAGGAAGTCATTTCCTTTCAATATAATTCAAGAAAAGAATAACGAACTTAACTTTAAATGTCGAATTTGAGTTTCTGCGGGCGGGAATTCGTCGGCAAGGTTGAGCGGTAAACTGAGAAAGCAGGTTTCTACAAACAGAAACCTGCTTTCTGCCGTAAATTTCTAATCCCAATAAACGGTAAATCTATATCTGTCGTCACCGCCTTTCGGGTCGTTAACTTGCACAATCGTCGTCCAATTGTTGCGGCGATTCGGCTGCTGAACGATTAAAACTCGTCCGCGACCGTCTCTTTTATCAACGCGGGCGTTGCTGCCGTTACGCGGAGCGCGACCGTTAAATCTGGCACTGTCATCAACAGTTGATCTGCCGGAAACCTGCTGTACGCGCGCATTGCGATTCCGAATTCTGATTTGTATCACGTCGTCAACCGTGCCGCGCCACTCCATTGATTGAGCGCGAGCAGTTTCGACATTTCCGAAAAATATTGCGGCGGTAGAAACAGCAACCGCAAACATCATCATTTTTAACCTTTTCATCTTTTCTCCTTGAAATTTTATATGTGTTATTTATTACCTGAAAATCCGGGAGAGATTTTGGTGCTGAGAGCGAGACTCGAACTCGCACGTCTTTCGACACGGGCTTCTAAGACCCGCGCGGCTACCGATTACGCCATCTCAGCGTTTCAAAAACCAAAAGAACAAGTTTGAATTTAGCCGATTAAAATCGGAAAGTCTAGCAACGCATTTCGGGGAAAATTACTTCGGCAGATATTTTCGTTTGTATTCTTCCAAAGCGCGGTCGGCGTTTTTCATTTCGGCAATCGTTATCGGAGTTTTGTCTTCGAGCTGCGGCGATTCTTTATGTTTTGTAAGCAATTTATAACCGACCGCGCCGCCGAGGGCGACGATGCCAAGCAGAAACAAATACCACAGAGCGGAATAAACGATGCCGATAATTGAAAAAGCGAGCATTGCCGCAATAACCAAACCGACGACGATGAGAATTATTTTGATGTAGCTCATTTGTTTTGACTTCCCCTGCAAATCAAATAATAACGTATTTCGCAAAAGCAAATCAAAATCGTTATAATCCGTAAAACTCAAGTTTTATGAAGCGTAAAATTACAATCAAGCAGGTTGCCGAAGCAACGAACGCTAGAATTAACGGTGAAGACGACCGGGAAGTTTCCGATGTCACGCACGATTCCAGACAGGCGGGAACAGGTTCGCTGTTCGTTGCCGTGCGCGGTTTGACGATGGACGGGCATCGTTTTGTAGATGACGTGATGCGGCGCGGCGCGGTCGGCATTATATCCGAATCGGACGCGCCCGAAAATTTTCACGGCGCGTGGCTGAAAGTCGCTGACGCGCGAACTGCTTTAGCTCAAGCCGCCGCCGTCATCAACGGCGATCCGTCACACGATTTAAAACTCGTCGGCATTACCGGAACGAACGGCAAAACGACGACGACGTATTTGGTTTTCGCGCTCGCCGAAGCGAACGGCGAACGCGGAGCGATGTTGACGACGGTCGAATATCGCATCGGTGACAAATCGGAACCGGCGGTTAGAACCACGCCCGAAGCGTCGGACACGAATCGCTTTTTGCGCCGCGCGGTCGAAGACAATTGCCAAATGGCGGTGATGGAAACTTCTTCGCAGGCGATTGATTTGCACCGCTGCGACGCGCTGCGTTTCGCGGTTGCCGTTTTTACGAATTTGACGCGAGACCATCTCGATTATCATTTGACGATGGAGAATTATTACGACGCGAAAAAGAAACTTTTCGACGGGCGTTTGGGCGAAGTTCCAAAATCGAGCGTGATAAACATTGACGACGAATGGGGCGCGAGGCTCGCCGACGAATTGAAATCGAACGAGCAAACGGTCGTGACGTTCGCGCAAAATAATCCAGCGGATTTGACGGCGGAAAATATCGAAGTTTCTTTGATAAAAGGAACGTCGTTCGATTTGAAAACGCCGAGCGGCGAGCGAAAGATTATTTCGCCGCTCGTCGGCAAGCCGCACGTTTATAATATGCTCGCGGCAACCGCCGTCGCGCTCGAACTCGGATACGATTTGGATAAAATTGCGGAAGGATTGAAAACGTGCGTCGGCGCGCCGGGACGTTTTGAACGAGTCGCGCACGACGGCGATTTCGCGGTCGTCGTTGATTACGCGCACTCGGACGACGCGCTTTTGAATACTTTGAAAA
>CBDUBY010000072.1:0-16033 GCA_965365505.1 uncultured Pyrinomonadaceae bacterium
GCTGCCTTCAGCGAGCATTGTTCGAAGACCGAAGCGGCGAATAATTAAGCAACACTTAAAATATAAAAAAAGCGTCTGTCTTATATCGGCAGACGCTTTTCGTTTGAAATAAATGATTGCATTTATTCGACTAAACTCGGTAAACTAATCGGTGAGATTGACGATTAATCTTGCCGCTAACAATTCTTAAATGGGCATCGAACAAAGACGACACATCAGATTTTCGCTCGATATTCCTGCGATTCGCTACACGAGATACGGCGAAGCGATTGAAACGATGATTAGTCAAATCAGCATCGGCGGCTGTCTCGCCGAATGGGACGACCAGGTTTATGTCGGCGACGAGTTTCGATTGCTGCTGCAACTGCCGAACAGAAATTTTCTGCCGCTCTCTTGCAAAGCGATGTATAAATTTGCTGACAACGGCATCGGCACGAAATTTCTCGACATCACGCAGTTTGAACAGGAGCTGCTCGCTCGAATAATTTCGCACACGCTCGAAAAACAAGGTTTGTCGCTGCAAGTTAGCCCGTTCGCCCTACCGAAAATTCCGGCTAAAAATTCGGCTCCGCAAATTACCGACACTCGCCGACAAAAAGACGAACTGCTCGAAGAAATTTTCTCGGTCGGCGGCAAATAGAGCAGGTAAAGTTAAGAAGGTCGGAACTATCAGCGATAAACTCAAATGTTTATCGCAGAACTGAAATGCCGTTCCAGAATGCTGCGATTATGCGTATTTTTGCGAACAGTTGCCTTGTTCATATTCCAGACAATTACACGCATAAATATCCTAGAACAATTCGTCTAACGCTTCTTCTAAATTTCTTACACCGATCACGCGCATTCCGAGAAGTTTCTCCAAGCCTTTTCGGTTCGATGCAGGCAGAATCAACTTTTTGAAGCCGAGCGTTTGCGCTTCGCGGGCGCGGGTTTCGGCTTGAAGAACGCCGCGCACTTCGCCGGTTAAACCAACTTCGCCAAAAACGGCGGTGTCGGGCGGAATCGCCAGGTTTCTGAAACTCGAAGCAATAGCGGCTGTCACGCCCAAATCCGCCGCCGGTTCATCAACTTCCAATCCGCCCGCGACGTTGACGAAAACATCGTCGCCCGCCAGTTGAAAGCCGAGCCGTTTTTCGAGAACCGCGATAAGCAACGACGTGCGGTTATAATCAAACCCTTGCGCCATTCGCCGACCTGTGCCGAATTTAGTTCCGCTGACAAGAGCCTGAACCTCGACGAGCATCGGGCGCGTGCCTTCCATACAAACCGTGACGACCGAACCGGACGCGCCTTCGGGTCGTTCCTGAAGAAAAACTTCCGACGGATTGCCGACGGCGACCAGACCTTCGCTGGTCATCTCGAAAATGCCGATTTCGTTTGCCGCGCCGAAACGGTTTTTCGTCGCGCGGATAATGCGGTGATTGTGATGCCGGTCGCCTTCAAAATATAAAACCGTGTCAACGATATGTTCGAGAGCTTTCGGTCCGGCAATCGAGCCTTCTTTGGTAACGTGACCGATGAGAAAAACCGGCGTCGCCGTTCCTTTAGCGAACATCATGAATTGCGAAGCGACTTCGCGGACTTGGGAAACCGAGCCGGGCGCGGACTCGACCGCGCCGCTGAAAACCGTCTGAATCGAATCAACGATAATTGCGTCGGGCTGCAATTTTTCGACCTCCGCCAAAATGTTTTCGAGATTAGTTTCGGGCAAGAGAAAAAGATTTTCAGCATTCAAGCCGAGCCGCTCGCCGCGCATTTTTATCTGCCGTTCGCTTTCTTCGCCGGAAACGTAGAGAACTTTCGTGTTGTTTTTGCTTAATTTATCGGCGACCTGAATGATCAAGGTTGATTTGCCGATGCCGGGCGCGCCGCCGATTAAAACCAGCGAACCGGCGACGATTCCGCCGCCGAGAACGCGGTCGAATTCCGCAATGCCGCTCGAAGTTCTGGCATCGTCCTGCGATTCGATGTCGCCGTAAGAAATCGGTTTCGTTTCGCGAAAGGAATTTAAACTGATTCGTGCGCTGCCGCTTGCCGAAGTTTTGCCGACGGCTTGCGGTGTCGGGCGAAATCTTTCCTCGACGAAGCTGTTGAATTCGCCGCAGTCGGGACATTTGCCCTGCCATTTTCTTTCCTGTCTGCCGCAGTTCTGGCAGACGTAAATCGTTGCGGGTTGTTTTGCCATAATATTGAATGTGTGGAAATCAGTCGAACGAATTTCAGGGCGATACAAACGCCGCCAAAGTCTCCGTATCTTTATCGAACAAATATATTTTACCAGACGACGAAACAAGCATAAAATCAACACTTTTGATTGGCACGCTGATTGTTAGCTGATGTATTTACTCGATTGTCAGCAAGCGAGAATTTACAAATTCAAGGGGCTTTAAAAAGATGGCAACCAATCAAAATACAAACAATTTAGACGAAACAAACACCGAGCCGATGACGGAAAATGATTCCGAAGGATTTGAAGTTAGCAATCAGGGACAGAATCTCGGCGGCAAAGGCGACGAGCGCAAGATAGATGTCGGCGGAACGAGCGACGGCGACGAATTTAGTCAAACCGACCAGTCAATTACACAAGCCGCGCCGGGACAAACTGTGACAAACACGACTCAGGGCGGCAGTAACGTCTAAGCCAGGATTTTAACGAATAAAATTATTCGAGCCGGAGGAGAAACATTTGTTTTCCTCCGGCTCGAATAATTTTCGCGCGGATTACTAAAATTCGCGCTCATTTCGGCGTTTAATTTTCATTATCAGTAAATTAGAATTCGTGTTAAAATTCCAAACGATATGAAACTCGATGTTCACATCATCAGAATCGGATTTGTTTTATTGCTCGTGCTGATGGGGTATCTGCTTAACCCGCTGGCGCGGACCTCGCACCTGCCCGAAGAGTTCGGTAACGAAGTCCGGCAAATTATTTCCGCCGTTGTCGGTGCGATAATTGCGCTGTGCATAATCGGCTTTGAGATGCGAGCCAGACGCGCAAGTCTGAAAACCTTAATTGGTGCGGCAACCGGTTCGATTTTGGGAATCGTCGGCGCATATCTGATCGGAATGCTGATAAGTTCGCAGGAAACCGCCGCCGTTAACCCGGAAATGAAGACGTTTATGACGGTCGCGCTGGCGTTTTTTATGGCGTATATCGGTTTGATGGTCGGCGCGGCGAAGGGTGAATACTTGGATTTGTCCGCGCTCGGCGGAATTTTCTCTGACAAAAATGCGGTCAAGCGCGACTACAAAGTTCTCGATACTTCGGTGATTATTGACGGACGCATTGCCGATGTCGCCGAAACCGGATTTCTGGGCGGCACTCTAATTATCCCGCAATTTATTTTGACCGAATTGCAGCAAGTCGCTGATTCGCCTGATTCAAGTAAACGCCAGCGCGGACGGCGTGGACTCGATATGCTGCAAAGGCTGCGCAACAACAGCCAGATTGACATTCAAATTGTCGAAACGGATTTTCCCGCTGTGAAGGAGGTTGATTTGAAACTCATCGAACTCGGCAAACAGCTTGAAGCCGTCATCATCACCAATGATTTTAATTTGAACAAAGTTTCGCAGTTGCGCGGCGTGCAGGTTTTGAACGTCAATGAACTCGCCAACGCTCTGAAACCAGTTGTTTTGCCCGGCGAAGCAATGCGCGTTTTCATCTTGAAGGAAGGCAAAGAATACAATCAAGGCGTCGCATATTTGGACGACGGCACGATGGTCGTCGTGGATAATGCCCGCCGCTTAATTGGTAAAACGGCAGATGTCGCCGTCACGTCGGTGCTGCAAACGACCGCCGGAAAAATGATTTTCGGTCGGCTGTGGGAAGAAAAAGAAGATAGTTACGAGCAATCGAACAACATTCACGAATCGCGCTCGACCGGATTCCGCAAAGCGACGCGCGAATTGCGGCAGACGACGATTATCGAAGAAATGGAATGAAGTGAAAGGTAAAAACTGAAAACTGATAAGTTAAGAATTTTCAGTTTTCAGTTTTCAGTTTTCAGTTTTCACTATGAATAGTGCCATCATCGTCGCCGCCGGAAGCGGAACGCGCTTCGGCTCGCTCATTCCGAAACAGTTTCTCGAAATCGGCGGCAAGCCGCTTTTAACTCACACGCTCGAACGATTTGAATCCTGTGCAGCGATTGACGAAATTGTCCTTGTCTTATCCGCCGCCGAAATCGAAAATTTTCAAATCATCGCCAAAAAATTCCATCTGAAAAAACCCGTCAAAATCATCTCCGGCGGCGAAACTCGCGCCGCGTCAGTTTTGAACGGCTTAAATTCGATTGATGCGGAATCAGCGGAAATCGTCGCTGTTCACGACGGCGCGCGCCCGCTTGTAGCGACGGAAGAAATCACTCGAACAATCGAAAAGGCGCGGCAGACGGGCGCGGCGTGTTTGGTCGCGGCAGTGACGGACACGATTAAACAAGTCAGCGACGGCGTAATCGTCGGCACGATTGACCGCTTGAAATTAAGACGCGCTTTGACCCCGCAATGCTTTCGTTATGAAATTTTGAAACGTGCTTTTGCCGAAAACGAGATTGGCGAAATGATAACGGACGAATGTTTTTTGGTTGAAAAATTGGGCTACGAAATCGCCGTCGTTGAAGGCAGCGCGAAAAATATCAAAGTGACTATGCCCGAAGATTTTATTCTGGCGGAAGGTTTTTTAGAACAGCGACAAATTGAAAATGTTTAGAATTGGTTTTGGTAACGACATTCACCGGCTCGAAAAAAACAGACCGTTAATTTTAGGCGGCGTGCGAATTGAATCCGAGTTCGGCGCAGTCGGGCATTCGGACGCCGACGCGCTCGCGCACGCCGTTACGGATGCGATTTTCGGCGCGCTGGCGTTGGGCGACATCGGCTCGCACTTTTCTGACAAAGACGAGCGTTGGCGGAATTCCGACAGTTTCGTTTTTCTGCGCGAAGCCGTGAAACTGATAAAGGAAAAAGACTTTCAAGTCATTAATGTTGATTCGGTGATAAATCTGGAAACGCCGAAGCTGCGACCGCACATTGCCCAAATGCGCGAGAATTTAGCGCGGGCGTTGGAAATCGAGATTGAGTGCGTCAGCGTTAAAGCTAAAACCGGCGAAAAAGTTGACGCGGTTGGGCGCGGCGAAGCCGTTCGGACGGAAGCGGTGATTTTGCTCGCAAAAAGTCCAGTCAAATAAAAAACCGTTCAGGTTTTCACCCGAACGGTTTTGTAAAACTTCATCAATTCAACTTAATAAACATTCGCGCCGTAGCTTCTGCCGGACTGCAAAACCTCTTGCCAGGTGCTGCTGATATCACTGTTGCGCGAATCGGCGATTTCATCTAGTTCCTCGTCACTCCAATTCTTTCGATTCGAGGCATCTTTCATTTTATTGAGAAACTTTGAATAGTCGCGCCACGCTTTCATATGTTCGCGCCATTCGAGTTGAAAATCGCTCGGCAAATCGCTGACCCTCATACTGCTTGAGTCGTCAACATATTGCTCGACGGCTTCGGCGAAATCGGAAAATTCAGGGCTTGCGTATGGCGGGCGAACGCTGTTGCCCGAAGTATAATTTTTCCTGCTGCGTTCGCGTCCGTTGTTTCGGTCTGCACGAATCAATGCGGCAATTTTATCGGCGGTCGCCGAACGATTACGCTCCTTAAAGCAGCTTGTTGATTTGTGATTGCCCATCGAAACAAAAACTGATTCGGTTTGGGGTTTAGTGATAAACAAACTCGCAAAAGCGGCTGAAGCGGCAAAGGCGAGAACAAAGGCGACGGCTGATAAAATGGTTTTACTTCTCATAGCAAAAACTATTATGACTTATTGAGCGGAAAAAATAAATCTTTTTTCGACGGTTTTGATAAAATAATTCGATTTCTCGATTTTTCGGTAAAATAAACGAATGAACCAGAAAGTATTAATCCGCAAAAAGCGTGACGGCGAAATTTTAACCGATCAGGAGATAAATTCTTTTGTCCGCGGCGTGACCAGCGGAGCTTGGGCGGATTATCAAACGTCGGCTCTGCTAATGGCAATGTTCGTTCGCGGTTTGTCGCTCGATGAGCAGAACGCTTTGACAAGCGCGATGCTCAATTCGGGCGAGCAGCTTGATTTTTCCGACATTGATGCGCCGAAAGCCGATAAACATTCGACGGGCGGCGTGGGCGATAAAACTTCCTTGATAATCGCGCCGCTGGTCGCTGCCTGCGGCGTAAGCGTTCCGATGATTTCCGGGCGCGGGCTTGGTCATACAGGCGGAACTCTGGACAAACTCGAAGCTATCAAAGGTTACAACGTCAATCTCCCGATCGCGAAGTTTAAGCGAACAATCAAAACCTGCGGCTTTGCGATGAGCGGGCAAACGGCGGAAATCGCGCCCGCCGACAAGAAACTCTACGCGCTGAGGGACGCGACCGCGACCGTCGAATCAATACCGTTGATCGTCGCTTCGATTATGTCGAAGAAATTGGCGGAAGGGCTTGACGCATTAGTTTTAGACGTAAAGACAGGAAGCGGCGCGTTTATGCAAAAATTTGACGATTCAAAAAAACTCGCCGAAGCGTTGTGCAAAACCGGAAATGCTTTCGGCGTGCGATGCGAAGCCGTGATTTCAGATATGAATCAGCCGCTCGGAAAATTCGTCGGCAACGCGCTGGAAGTTTATGAGTGCGTGAAAATTCTGCGCGGCGAAGCCGACGAGAAAATGCAGCCGACGCTTGAGCTTTCAATCGAACTCGCCGCGCGTTTATTGACGCTGTGCGGCGTTGCGGACTCAATTGAAAATTCAAAGTTGAAAATTCAAGTTGCTCTCGCGTCAGGCGCGGCATTGGAAAAATTTCGACAAAACATCGAATTGCAAGGCGGCGACGCGACGATTTGCGACGAGCCGGAAAGTTTAATTGAGAAGAATCTGTTCAAAGCGGCAATCAAAGCCGGAGCATCGGGCTTCATTGCGGAAATTGACACAAGCGCAATCGGCGAATCGGTTTGCCGAATCGGCGGCGGCAGAATCCGGGTTGAAGACCAGATAGATTTCTTCGTCGGCTACGAGTGCGAAAAGAAAATCGGCGAACAGGTTACGGCGGGCGATACTTTAGGTGTGGTTTTCTGCCGCCGGCGGGAGCAAGCCGATTCGGTTTATGAAAAATTGGCAAATGCGTATAAAATCGAAGACGAAAAATCTCTGGGAAAATTAGATTTGATAAAAGAAGTTATTTAGCCGCAAAGGACGCGTAGATTTCTGAAAAATCTTCTAAGTCAGTCGGACTTTATCACGGACGATACGGTGTTCTTTACGGCGAAAAAAATATGAAATCCAAAACTGTAGTTTTATTTTTTATTTGTTTATCGGCTTTCGCCTTTTTCGGCTGCGGCACAAAAACAGAGGCTAATAAGGGTTGTCAGATAAAGGTCGGCATCGTGTTCGACATTGGCGGCAAAAACGACCGTTCGTTTAACGCGGCGGCTTGGGAAGGCGTGCGCCGCGCCGAAAAGGATTTGCCGATTTGCCTGCACGATGTCGAACCGGGCAATCCGACTTCGATTGAACCGGCGATGCGCGCTTTTGCCGAACGGAATTTCGATTTGATAATCGGCGTCGGCTTCGCGCAGGGACCGATTATGCAAAAGGTCGCCGACGATTATCCGAATATCAAATTTGCGATTGTGGACGGCGTGATTTTTGAAAAGGACGGCAAAACCCCGAAACAAAATGTTGCCTCGCTGGTTTTCCGCGAACACGAAGGCTCGTTTCTGGTCGGGATGATTGCGGCGCAGAAATCGAAAACCGGCGTTCTCGGTTTTATCGGCGGAATGGATATTCCATTGATTCACCGTTTTGAAACCGGCTACGAAGAAGGCGCGAAATCTATTAACCCGAATATCAAGGTTATTGACAATTACGTCGGCGTAACCGATTCGGCGTGGAACAACCCGGGCAAAGGAAAGGAACTCGCGCTGTCGCAAATCAACCAAGGCGCGGACGTGATTTTTACGGCGGCGGGAAATTCCGGCTTGGGCGCGTTCGACGCAGTTGAGCAGTTCGGTAAAAACGCTTCGGGCGAAGCGAATAAATTCGTCATCGGCGTTGATTCGAACCAGAACGGCGTAAAGCCCGGTTTCGTTTTAACCTCGATGGTTAAAAGGGTGGACAACGCCGTTTACGATGTCGTCAAGGAAGTCTTGGGCGGCGCATTCAAAGGCGGCTTTCACACCTTCGGACTCGACAAAGACGGCGTGGCTTATGCGATGGACGATTATAATAAAAGTTTAATTTCACCGGAAATTTTGCAGCGCGTCGAAGCGGCGAAAGGCAAAATCGTCGGCGGCGAAATCAAAGTAACGGACGCGATGGCGAAATAAAAGCAACGCAATTTTATGAGCGAAAATCAATCGCCGTATGCGGTTTTCCAGATCGGTCTGGGAATCATTTGTATTCTGATCGGCGCAAGCGGTTTTATACTTTCGCTGCGCTATTCGCTGGCGCTCGAAGCTCTATTTCTGGGACTCGGCGTTTTGCTCTACGGTCTGGCGAATAACAATAAAGATAAATCGGAACGAGGGAAAATGCTTTCCAACATCGGCTCGGTTTTTTACGTTCTCGGCGCGGCTTTGATTTTCTACAATACTTTTTTCAACTAGAAAAAATAAATGCTTGAACTAAAAAATATCACGAAAACTTTCGGTTCGGTCGTCGCCAACAACGACGTTTCAATCAAGATTGAAAAGGGAACGATTCACGCTATCGTCGGCGAAAACGGCGCGGGCAAATCTACGATTATGCGCGTCGCTTACGGCTTTTACACGGCGGATTCAGGCGAGATTTTCGTTGACGGGAAAGCCGTGCAAATCAGAAATCCGCACGATGCCATCGCGCTCGGAATCGGAATGGTGCATCAGCATTTTATGTTGGTGGACACGATGACCGTCGCGGAAAATATCATCCTCGGCGCGGAAACCGGCACCCAGGCGAATCTGGATTTGGAGAAGGCAAACAACGATATTTTGGCTCTCTCGAACGAACTGCGTCTCGGCATCAATCCGCGCGCGCTTGTCGAAGATATTTCTGTCGGCGCGCAGCAGCGGGTTGAGTTATTAAAAGCGCTTTACCGCAACGCCGAGTTGTTGATTTTAGACGAGCCGACCGCCGTTTTAACGCCGCAGGAAACCGAAGAGTTTTTCGGCA
Source organism: uncultured Pyrinomonadaceae bacterium (assembly GCA_965365505.1). Lineage (GTDB taxonomy): Bacteria > Acidobacteriota > Blastocatellia > Pyrinomonadales > Pyrinomonadaceae. Next base: position 9,183 of record CBDUBY010000072.1, read on the forward strand.
TTCTCAGGCGAATGCGCGAGCAAGGGAAAACCATCATTATCATCACGCACAAGCTCGAAGAAGTTCTCGCCATCTCCGACGAAGTGACGGTAATGCGCGACGGCAAAGCGGTTGGCAATGTAAAAACGGCGGAAACGAACCAGAAGGATTTAGCTCGAATGATTGTCGGACGCGACGTTTTATTGCGTGTGGAAAAAACCGACGCGCAGCCGCAAGGCGCGGTTTTAACCGTCCAGGATTTGTCGGTAAAAAACTCTCACGGCGAAGCATTAAATCGAATTTCTTTTGAAGTTAAAGCCGGTGAAATCGTCGGCATCGCGGGCATCGAGGGCAACGGGCAAACCGAATTGATCGAAGTCGTCGCCGGACTCGTCGCCGCTTCAAATACGAGCGGCACAATTTACTTTGAAGGACAGAACATTACGAATTTATCAGCCAGACGACGCAAGGAACTCGGTATCGCGCACATTCCCGAAGACCGTCACAAACGCGGGCTTTTGCTCGATTCCGATTTGGAAGAAAACACGATTCTCGGCGTGCATTATCGTCCGCCGGTGACGGCTGGCGGCTTCTTAAACAATTCGGTTATTGAAACGCGCACCAAAGAAATCATCGAACGCTTCGACGTGCGCCCGCCGAATCCGCAGCTTAATGCTCGCGCTTTATCAGGCGGCAATCAGCAAAAATTAATCATCGGCAGGGAATTTGAATTGAATCCGAAACTGCTGCTCGTTTCACAGCCGACGCGCGGCGTGGACATCGGCGCAATCGAATTTATTCACCGTAAATTGATTGCTTTGAGAGATGCGGGAACTGCCGTGCTTCTGGTGTCGGCAGAACTCGAAGAAGTGACGGCGCTGGCTGACAGACTGCTCGTGATTCGCAAAGGAAAAATCGTCGGCGAAGTGAATCCGAAAACGGCGAGTAATGAGGAAATCGGGTTGATGATGACGAGCGGAGACTGAGAAATAAACCACGAAACAATACGAAACGAAACAAATCAAAAATCCTTTGGTGTTGTTGCGTGGCTAAATTCTTTTAAGCGTTTTCTTTCGGAGTCAGTTCAAAAACTCGTTTCATCCGCTCGATTGCCGTTTGCAGATTTTCCATCGAAGTCGCGTAAGAAATTCGCAAAAATCCGCTTGCGCCGAAACCTTCGCCGTCAGTTACAACCGTATGCGCTTCGTTCAATAAGTAATCGGTGACATCGGCGGAAGTTTTAAATTTGTCGCCGAGCATTTCGCGCACGTCAACGAAAGCGTAAAACGCGCCTTCGGGCATCTGGCATTTGAAACCTTCAATGGATTGCAATGCAGGAATTAACCAATTTTTGCGCCGCTCATATTCGGCGAGCATCGAATTGACTGCTGACTTTGACGCGGCGTGATTTGCCATTGCGCGCGCGCAGGCGTATTGCACAAAACTCGTTGGGTGCGATGTCGAATGGCTTTGCAACTTCGTCATCTGCCCAGTCCATTCTTCATTCGCAATCGTATAACCGATGCGCCAGCCGGTCATCGCATAAGTTTTGGAAAACGAGCCGGCGACGCAGACGAATTTTCGCAAATCTTCCGGCAAGCTCGCCGTCGTGAAAACCTCCGACGGCGCGTAAGCGAAAAACAGATAACATTCGTCGGTCAAAACATAAACATTGCGCTCGGCGCACGTTTCGACGATTCGTATCATTTCATTTTTCGGAATGACACGACCCGTCGGGTTGTTCGGCGAATTGATGATTAAAAGTTTCGTGCGGTCGGTGATTGAATCGCGTACTTGCTCAGCCGTCAAAATAAAATCCGTCTCTTCGGTTTCGATAAAAACATTTGTCGCACCGCAGAATTTGACGATTTCAGGAAACGTCACCCAATACGGTTGAGGAATTAAAACTTCGTCGCCCGGATTTAAAAGGCAGCAGCAAGCGTTAAAGAGTGCCTGTTTACCGCCGTCGGTAGCGATGATTTCGTCGGGCGAAAAGCGCGCGCCGAATTCTTTGGCGTAAAACTCAGCGATTGATTCCTTAAAATTTTTCAGCCCGGCGGTCGGCGTGTATTTCGTCAAACCGCGCTCCAAGCCTTCCCACGCATATTCCTTGATAAATTCCGGCGTGGGAAAATCCGGCTCGCCCAAAGTCAAATCAACTACATCGTGACCTGCTTCGCGCAACGCGGCAGCCGTCTGCCCGGCTTTCAGCGTCGAAGACATTTGCATCTGGGCGACTTTTTCGGAAACGGGAAAGTTGTTCATAAAATTATGTTTACCGCGATAATGTTTCTCAAGCGCTTAATTTTTCACGCATTTTCGCTTCAACAAGCGTGGGAATCAAGCCTTCGACGCGACCGCCCAAGGTAAAAACTTGCTTCATTAAGTTCGATGAAACGTAAGCGTATTCTTCCGCCGCCATCAGAAAAACCGTTTCAATCGTCGGCTCTAAACGGCGATTCATCAACGCCATTCTGAGTTCGTATTCGTAATCGGAAATGGCGCGAATGCCGCGCACAATCGCCGTCGCTCCTTTTCGTTTGGCAAAGTCGGCGGTCAAACCCGAAAAGCTGTCCACCTTCAAACAACATTTCCCGTCTTCAACTTCAGGCAAAATTTCTCGGATTATTTCACAGCGTTCTTTGACCGTGAACATTGGATTTTTTTCGGGATTGTTTAAAACGGCGATGATGATTTCATCGAACAGCGGCAAACTGCGCTTGATGATGTCGAGATGCCCGTTTGTTGGCGGGTCGAATGAACCGGGAAAAATGGCGCGCCGCATAATCTTTAAAGTCCGAAGTCCGAAGTCCAGAGCTGGAAAATCTACGTTGATTTTAGCGATTAAAAAAGCAAAGTCCAATGCCGCAAAGCAAAAATTAACGTTGGACTTCGGACTTTCGGCTACTGATTTTTTATGTCGTCAACTTTCGAGTCCTTGATTTCAGTCTTGAATTTCCGGTAATCATAAGACTTGACGATTTGATTGACGTTGATGCCTTTGACCAGTAAAACTTTGACGGAAAGATTAACGTCGGCGACTGACGGCAGCCAGATTTCCTCGTTGACGCGCTCTTGTTCAAGGGCGAACGACGCGCCTTTTTTCAAATTGGCGACAAATCCGCCGCCGATTTTGAAGTTGTCGAAAAGGACGGCTTCGAGCCGCGCCACTTGTTTGTCCTTTTCGTCAATCCACATAACGCCCGCTGTCTTGCCGAAAAATTTCAGAAAACTTTTCGCATTTTTGAAATCGAAATCGGGGTTCGGCTCGAAATCGAAAACGACGACCTCGCGCCCGCGAAAGCGTTCGCGGCGCGGATTAATTAGCCGCGAAGCCCGCAAAACTTCAGCGATTGAGATGCGCTGACCATCTTCGTCGGGCGTGCCGGTTTTCGATTGCGAAACGGCGCGGGCTTCTTTTTTAGCGATTTCTTTCTCGATTTCCGCGACGCGCTTTTGGACGCTTTTGTCTTCGTCAGCCTGCTCTTTTTCCGACAACGGCTTGTCGTTCTTCTCAATCAGGCGGCGAATGCGGTTGCCTTTGTAAAATGAAATCTGAATTGTTTCCGATTCCTTTTCGCGCAGGATGCCGTCTTTGCCCAGTTCGCGGCTCGTGCTTTTTTGCGTGAACGAGTAGTTTTCTAAAATCGTTTCAACGCGGTCTTCATTCGTCTGCAATTCTTTCAAAAGCGTCGGAATATCGGGCAGCGGCTCGCCGGAAATTGCCGGAAAATCAAAATTATTCTTGGCTATTGAGGCGTTGTGCGTGATTTGGTCGAGCTTAATTTCGTAGGCGTCTTCGCCGATTTTTTTGCTGATAAGAAAAGGTTCTTGAATGCCGCCCACCGCGCGATAATCGCCGAACTCTGAAACGATCGCCGAGTCGCCCGCCGGAATTTCTTCACGAAGCAGCAAACCGCTTGCCGCGTCAAAACACAGTTTGACGGAAACGCCTTTGGCGGTTGTCATTATTAGCAGATTGGCAGGTTTGCCGTTCACGACGGATTTTGCTCCGGCGACGAGTTTGGATTTTTCCTTTTTATAATTTAACCAGCGCGAACTTTGATAATTGGCTTCAGCCGCGAAATCGCGGCTCGCCGCGCCCGTCAAAGTTCGCAGACCGTCGCGCGAATCGCGCCGCCAGCCCGACCTGCCGTTAAAACCCGCTTCGGTTTCAAAGCCGTTCAAATCGTAAGCGACATTGTAGAGATTCGGCTGCGCGGCTTGCATCAGAATTGCACCTGTCGCGCCGTCTTTCAATCTGGTGATTGTGCCGCGCTTTTGCCAGGATTTGACCGATTGCAAAATCTTCTCGCCGCCCAGAGCCTTATTCGCCTGCTTCAAAACTTTACCTGGCGACTGTGCCGAAAGATTGACGGAAAGAGCGGCGAATAAAATCAGTAAAAACAAATTGCGTTTCATAAAATTTCCTTAATCGCCCGCTCGTAAATTTCCATTCTCCGCTTCGCCCGTTTAACTTTCGGCTCGTCATCGGTATATTGCTGGCGCAGATTCCACAAATCGGTTTCGAGTTCGATTTTTCGCACCAGCAATTTTCCCAAAGCCAAAGTCAATTTGCCCGCGTCGGCGACGCTCGTCGCCGTGATTTTGTCTAACGCTTTTTTTAGTAAATCCAACTCGAATTTCAACTCTTTGACTTTGGGAAATTCCTCCGTATAGTCGAGCAGAAGTTCTTCGAGTTCCGATTCACGCTCGGTTCGTCGCAGTAGAAGTTCGGCATACGCGGGCGAAGATTTAGCTGCTGAAATTGTCGTCGTCGCGTTTTTCTTCGCTTCTGAGGCGACCGAAACCTGTGCGCGCTGAACGGCGGCGAGCAGCAAGATAAAAACGATTATCGTGAAAAATCTAATCATAGAAAGACTGATAAAGCGTTTGCCGAACTTTATGTTGCCAATTAATTTCCTCGTAAATTCTATTTAATTTCAAAAGTTGCCGGATCAATCTTTTGATTTAAGAGAAACTCCGTGAATTCAAATTTCCATTCGATTTCATCGGTTACTTTTCCGGTATAAAGCAGGTTGATCTGGTATGCGTGCGGCACAGTTATACCGTTAACCTGTTTGAAATTTGAAAATCTTTCCGTTAACAAATGAACCGTTTCCACTTGGCTGACTGATTCGCGCGGGTCTCTGGAAATCGGCGGCGGAAATGTTCTGCGATACTCTGTTCTAACGTGTTGAAAAGTTTCAGCGTCAAAGTAGAGTTTAACTGTTAGAGGTGAAATGTTTTTACTTTTATATTGAAGAACAAAGGTTTCTCGTCCATCAATCTTTTTCTTCCCATTATTTTCCAGCTCGGCTTTATTAGACTGTAAATCATACAAACCCCAGTCCGTTGAAAGAGTTCCGCCGAATAATCCTTCTCTGACAATATCTCTGTTGTTCAATATGTAAAAGCCTAATGCCGAACGCTGACCCGGTTTAATGAAAGCTGTCTCAACACTTTTGGCATCATATATAACTTCGTCAAACGGATAATTTAGAGCTTCAAATTTTGCGCCGAGATAGATTTTGTTGGGTTCAGAAATAAATACCGAACTGCCGGACCCTTTAGCTGAGGAATAAGTAGCCGAACGTAAAATATTATATGCCGATGTTCCGGCAAACATCATATTTTTTATTTCAGCACGTTTTTCCTTTGTTCCAATCGAGTCGAGATGTTTAGCAAGAATTTCTTCAGGTTTGAGTTTTTGCCCGAAAGCTGAAGCCGACAAAAGTAGAAAAATAAAAAGAATAGACAATTTGTAGTTTTTCATAATATCAATCTCCTGGATTTTTTATGCGGCAGTTGCCGTGTTACAAGAACTAATTTTTGTTGGGTTTTCGGGTTTTTCTTCAGAAAAAGCATCGCACGAATTAATCGTCAAATCGCTGCTTTCAATCGAGCCGTCACCGTAAGTTTTGCCCGCATTTAAAGTTTCAAAGTAAACGCCGATATTGTCGAGAATTTCCTCGACCGAATGCGAATGATAAAGCGTCTGGCGAAACTGCGCTCCGCCGATTAAGCCTTTGGTAAATTGTCCGGCAAGCTGTTTCATTTTTCCGATAGCGGGCAATTCCGGCATATCTTCCCTGAGCATTTCAAAGTATTCGAGCAGAACTTTCTGTTTGTCTTCGAGGGTTGGCTGAAATGGTTCACGACCGGCGAGAACGTCTTCGATTTGCCGGAAAATCCAAGGGTTTTGCATCGCGCCGCGTCCGATTAGGATGCCGTCGCAGCCGGTTTCGTTCCATTTTTTTAACGCGCCCTCGACGGACACGACATCGCCGCTGCCCGAAACAGGAATCGAAACCGCTTCTTTAACCTGCCGCACGAAATCCCAATTCGCTAGACCTTTGTAACCTTGTTCCTTTGTTCTGGCGTGCAATTGCAGATGTTCGACGCCGCAATCTTCGGCAAGTTTCGCCACGTCCAAATAATTCAAAGTTGATTCGGTATAACCGGCGCGAAACTTTAACGTCAAAGGAATCGAAATTGATTTTTTAATTTCTCTCAGAATCGTTTCGAGGCGCGGCAAATCTCGCAATAACCCAGAACCGCCGCCGTTTTTGACGACCTTCGGCGCGGGGCAGCCGCAGTTTATATCGAGAATATCCGCGCCGACTTCTTCGGCGATTTGCGCTGCCATCACCATTCGCTCAATCTGCCCGCCGAAAATCTGCACGGCGAACGGACGTTCCATTTCCCAGAAACGCATCTGCCTTTTCGCCTTCGGATTGTTGCGCGTCAAGCCTTCGACCGAGATGAATTCGGAAACCGTCAGCCCGATGCCGCCGCAGTTTTTCGCCACGCGCCGAAACGAATAATCGGTCACGCCCGCCATCGGCGACAGCACGAGCGGCGGATTGATT
>CBDUBY010000073.1:0-15955 GCA_965365505.1 uncultured Pyrinomonadaceae bacterium
ACACGCTCGACGATGAAGGACGATTTGCACATCGAAATCTGCTCGGAGTGCCATCCGTTTTTTACCGGCAAGCAGAAATTAGTTGACACCGCCGGACGAGTTGATCGCTTTAATAAACGCTATGCCCGCGGCGGCGCGCCAGCACCGACACCAGCCGGAACCGAATAAATTGATTACGTTAAATCATCAGTATTAGCCGATTAAAAATAACGCCGACGCTTCGTGCGCCGTTCGCTCTCAGTGTAAAATTTTACGCTTTAGCTGCGAAAGGCAATCCAAAGTCGGCGTTATTTTTATTTTAGATTTGCCATTGATTAGACGTTTCTTGATTGATATGAAAAACAACCAGCGAAAAATTAAATTCTTGAATCTTTTTCTCGGCTTACAGAAAGATTTAATCGTCGGCGGGCAAGCCGTGATGGAAGGCGTGATGATGCGAACGCCGACGGCTTACGCGATTGCGTGCCGCAAGTCGGACGGTTCAATCGTCACGACCGCCGAAACGCTGCCGAAATGGAGCGATAAATATAAATTTCTAAATTTGCCCGTGCTGCGCGGCGGCGCGACTTTGATTCAATCAATGGCGCTCGGCATCAAAGCCCTGAACTTCTCAGCCGAAGTCGCGCACAGCGATATGGAAGCGCGGGAAGCGGCGGAAAAATCAAAAATCGGAGAACTTGAAACCGTTTTAGCCGACGGCGTGGTTGACGAAAATTTCCTGAAAGCGCCGGTGAAAGTAACGATGCCCGAAAAAACCGTCAAGAAAAAACCTGCGGAAACGGCGGGCGCGGTCGGCTCAATCATCTTCGCGCTGTTTTTTAATGTTCTATTGTTCATCGTCGCGCCGCTCGTGCTGACGAACGTTTTGTTCATCTGGCTCGGCTGGGCTGAATCGCCCGCGATTTTAGTGGACGCGGCTTGGTGGCAAACCTTTAAAGCCTACGTTTGGGAAGTCAAACCTGATTCGTGGATTGCTTTTAACTTAATTGACGGACTCGTCAGAATGTTGTTTTTCGTGATAATGATTTTCTCGATGTCTTACTTAAAAGACATTCGCCGCGTGTTTGAATATCACGGCGCGGAACACAAAACCGTTTTCACATGGGAAAAAGATTTGGACTTAACGCCGGACAATGCGAAGCAGCAACGACGCCAGCATCCGCGCTGCGGAACTTCGTTTTTGATGGTCGTGATGCTCGTCGCTATCGTGCTTTTTTCGGTCATCAAATTCGACGCGCTGTGGCTGAATTTGGTGGTCAGAATCGCTCTGATGCCGCTCGTCGCCGGGCTTTCTTATGAAATTATCCGTTACGCGGCGAAAAAAGAATCGGGCGCGATTTTCAAATTTATGACGTTGCCCGGCATCTGGCTGCAAAATATCACGACGCAGGAACCGGACAAAGAACAACTCGAAGTCGCCATTCGCGCGCTGAAAGAATCTCTGAAATTAGAGCCGATGGACGCGGAAGAAGTTCCCGCGAATCACAGAGAATTAGAAGTTGTCGTTTAATTTTTAGGATGATTTTATGTTAGATAGACTTGCTGAAATAGAAAAAAGTTACGACGAACTGACTGCCCTGATTTCCAGCCCGGAAATTATGTCGGATATGTCAACCTACGCCAAAACGATGAAACAGCATCGTTCGTTGGAGGAAATCGTCGTCAAATACCGCGATGTCAAGCGGATGAACGAAGAACTCGCAGGCGCGAAAGAACTGCTCGACGCGGCGGGCGACGACGAGGAAATGCGCGAAATGGCGCAGTCGGAAATCACCGAACTCGAAACGAATCTGGCAAAAGTCGAAGATGATTTGAAGTTTCTGTTGCTGCCGAAAGACCCGAACGACGAGAAAAACGTCATTCTCGAAATCCGCGCCGGAACCGGCGGCGACGAAGCCACGCTTTTCGCGGCGGAAGTTTTGCGAATGTATGCGCGTTATGCCGAACGGCAGGGCTGGAAAATGGAGATTATGGACGTTGCCGACACCGGCGTTGGCGGTTTGAAAGAAGCGTTCGCGATGATTGAAGGCGACAAGGTTTATTCAAAAATGCGCTACGAATCGGGCGTTCACCGCGTTCAGCGCGTGCCGCAAACCGAAACCGCCGGTCGCATTCATACCTCGGCGATTACGGTCGCCGTGCTGCCCGAAGCCGAAGAAGTTGACGTGCAAATCAATCAAAACGATTTGCGGATTGATACGTTTTGCTCGTCGGGTCCGGGCGGTCAATCGGTCAACACGACTTATTCCGCCGTGCGCCTGACGCACTTGCCGACCGGCGTAGTCGTTTCGATGCAGGACGAAAAATCGCAGATTAAAAACCGTGAAAAAGCGATGCGTGTTTTGCGGGCGAGATTGCAGGAAATCGAAGAACAAAAAGCTCACGACGCGCAGGCGAGCGAACGTAAATCTCAAGTCGGCAGCGGCGACCGCTCGGAAAAAATTCGCACGTATAATTTTAAGGAAAATCGCGTTACCGACCACCGCATCGGTTTAACGGTTCATCAACTTGATTTAGTAATGGAAGGCGCGCTCGACCAATTCGTCGAAGCGTTGACGACGCATTATCAAACCGAAAAACTTAAAGCCGAAACTGTTACTGCGTAAAAGTAAAAAGGTAAAAGTAAAAAGTTTAAGAATATGATAATTTTCAAGTTCTGAATTTGTTAATAGCGTTTCGACGACGATTTAACTTTTGCCTTTTTACTTTTTACTTTTTACTTTTACCAATGCCTGTTACGCGACTCTTTTTAGTCAGACACGGACAATCCGACGGAAACGCCGAAGGGCGTTTTGGCGGGCATTCGCCGACGCCGCTTTCCGCTTTGGGCAAACAGCAAGCCGAATTGACCGCCCGCGCTTTAGCCAAAGAAAAAATCCACGCCATTTATTCGAGCGATTTATACCGCGCCGTGCAGACCGCCGAGCCGCTCGCTAAATTGATGGATTTACCGATTATCACGACCGCCGCTTTTCGGGAAAGAAAGGTCGGCGTGCTGGAGGGCTTGACGTTCGACGAATCTAAGGCGGCGCACCCGAAAGATTATTACGCGCTCGTCAACCGCAACGTGCATCACGTTATCACCGGCGGCGAAAGTTACCGCCAACTGCTAAGACGCGCCACCGGCGAACTGCACGAAGTTCTGCACGTTCACCAAGGCGAAAACATCGTGATTTTCTCGCACACGGGCGCGATTTGTTTTTTGACGCTTTACCTGCTCGGCGCGATTAACCGGCAGACGCGCACAACGCCGTGGCTGGTTACGTCAAACTGCGGCATCAATCGTTTTGAAATTCGCGGGCGCAATAATGTCCGCGTTCACGCCTTTAACGACACGCGCCATCTTCAGCAAATCACGGGTAATGATTCGTTCGGCGCGCGGTAGAGCAATTTCAATTCATAATTTGAGATTTGAAATTGCTTTCACAGCAGTCGCACCCATTCCGACGGCACTGCTTACCGTCGGCGCGATTGGATTTGCCGCATCACCGACGGCGTAAATATCTCTTAAATTCGTTTCGCAGTTTCGATTGATTTTGATGTAGCCGCTCGCGTCCAAATCAATTTGCCCGCGCAGAAAATCCGTGTTCGGTTCTACGCCGATGCGGATTAAAATCGCTTCGATGTTTCTCGCAAAAACCTCGCCGGTTCTCAGATTTTCACACTCGATTATTTTGACGCATTCGCCGCCGATAATTTTTTTGATTGCCGTTTCCGTTAGAATTTCTACCTTCGGATTATTTTTCACCCGCTCAACGAATTCCGAACGAGCGCGGAAATTTTTGGAGCGATTAACGAGCGTAACGCTTGCTGCCGTTTCCGCTAAAATCAGCGCGTTTTCAAATGCCGCGTCGCCGCCGCCGATGATGCAGACGTTTTTATTTTCGACCAGAGGCGCGTCGCGCTTGCCTGATTCGATGATGCCTTTTTCCTTAAAATTGATTTCACCTTCGACGTTTAATCGCCTGCGCCGAACTCCTGTGGCAATGATTATCGCGCGGGCAGAAAAAACTTCGCCGCTGCCAATCGTCACCGATTTGTTTACTAAATCAACACCGACGATTTCCGTTTGCAGGCGAGCCGCGAATTGATGATTTTCAATTTGTTTGACAAACGCATCGCGCAATTCGAGTCCATTTTCCGCTTCCGTGCCAAGATGGTTTTTTATCGGATTATAGACGCGCAGCAATTGACCGCCGAATTCCGTTTCGCGTTCGATGAGCAGCGCGTTTAATTTTAAGTCGTCGCACCACAACGCCGCCGACATTCCCGCCGCGCCGCCGCCGATAATTATTACGTCGAAATTCATTTTCATTCGTCTTGAAACTTTTTGGTCTGTTACTTGCTGATAAATTCACGGCAACAGCTTTTTCGTCTTCAAAGATTTGCTTAAACCCCGCATTTCCACTCGACTTTCATTACCGCATTACGCCTTGACTGCTTCGCAAAAATTACCATTTTTTGTCAACCATCACGTTCCGATTTTTGTCACTTTTGACCATAACTCACCGCTTCCATCGTTCCCGTTTTCAACTTAATTCAGGCTTTTTCGTTAAACTAAACGACTAAAATAAATCTCCTTTACTGGCACTCGTCTTGCAATCAGATTTATTCTGATTCGGCTCGTTCTCTATCCGAACTCCCGAAATTTTCTCAAAAACTTCTTAAAAACCAAAATCGTCCGTCATTTCGCAAATTATGAAACTCGAATTTGAATCCAGCACAAATACGTTACCGTTTATCGGGAACGGTTACGCCGACGAAAAATTTGAATTGGGCGCGGCGAAAGTTTCGCAGATGCTGGAAGCCGGAATCAAAGCCGCTCAAGCCGGCGACCGCAGCGAAGCTCGTCAACTGCTCATTCAAGTCACCGAAGCCGAACCGCAAAACGAAACCGCGTGGCTCTGGATGGCTTCGATCAGCGAATACCCGGAAGAGTTGATTATTTTTCTAAACAACGTCCTCAGCATCAACGCCGAGAATGCCCGCGCTCTGGAATGGATGCAGGCGACTAAAACACTGCTCGCCAAAACTTTCGTCAAACGCGGAAATGACGCGGCGGACGACGCGAATACGGATTTTGCCCGCCAGTGTTTTTTACAGGCAATCGTCCACGACCCGGAAAGCGAAACGGCGTGGCTGCGTCTGGCTGAAACGTCCGATTCGGCAGATGAAAAAATCGCGCATTTGCAAAAAGTTCTGAACATTAATCCTGAAAATGAAACGGCTAAATCATTGCTGCAAACGGCAAAAGCGCAAGCCGCCGAATCAATTCTGCGAAAAGCGAATTCGGCAGCCGTCGCCGGTGAACGCGAATCAGCGCGTGAGATGCTGCGCGAAGTTTTCAAACACGCGCCTGAACTCGAAGCCGCGTGGATTTTGAAATCCTATCTGGCTGACTCGTTCAGCGAAAAAATCACCTGCTTCGAAAAAGTTCTGTCGCTCAACCCGGAAAACGAAATGGCAATCTCCGGTCTGGCTTCGCTGCGCGAGATGATGGCGAAAACCGAAGCCAGAAAAGCCGAACAATCGGCAATGCTTGCCGCCATCGAGAAGACTTCGGCAGAGGAGATTTTGGTTGTCAGCGAAAATCAGATTGTTTATGCCGAGGAAGACGACGAAAACAGCCCGACGCAAGAATTGGAATATCCGCCTGTGTTCGCCTCTGCCGAATATGCCAATAAAATTTACGAAGACGAAGAAATAAATTACTCGCACCAATCCGCCGAAGTTTCAGACTTTAATTTCACCAAGCAGGAAAACGATTATTCAAATCACGAACAGGCAGTTTTTCCGCAGTCTTTGATTGAAGAAGATTTCGCGGTCGAAACAATTTCGGCGGCAGCTAATTTTATGAATACTATCCCATCTAATCCGACAACCGAACCGCACGGAGCAATACAAGATGAAATTATTCGCGCCGGTGAAGACTTTCAGATTGACCCTTTTGCTGATACTTATTCGGACACTCCAAAGGAATTCACACCGCTGGCAAGCGAAAACTTCGGCGCAGAAAATCTTCCAAAATCAGCGGCGGAGCCGACGGCTTGCCCGTTTTGCAACACCGAAAACGAGCCGAACGCTTTTGTCTGCCAGTTGTGCCGGACGATTCTGACGCTTTCCGATTTGGAGATGCTGCTCGCTCACACGGAAGCCGACCGCGAGATTTTGCGCGGCGCGATCGAGCAGATGGAGGCGGAAAAAAACTCGCGTCAATTTTCCGCCGATGAAATGAAAACTTTAGGCATCGGGCATATCAATTTGAAAAATCTGCGGCAGGGCGTAACTTATCTGCAAAAAGCCTCGCTGCTGAATCAGAATGACGTGATGCTCGGTTCAAAAGTTAATTTCCTGAAAATTCGTCTGTCGGAAATCGAACAGCAGGAAAACAACGCTTCGACGACATCGAAAGGCAGAATTTTGGTTGTGGACGACAGCGCGACAGTTCGCAAATTAATTTCGAGCAAGCTCGAAAAAAGCGGTCACGAAGTTGTGAGCGCGGTTGACGGTGTTGACGCGCTGGAGAAAATCAAGGAATTCGTCCCGGATTTAATTTTGCTTGATATTATGATGCCGCAGCTTGACGGCTATCAGGTTTGCAAACTCATCCGCACGAACGAGTTGACCAAAGATGTGCCGGTAGTGATGATTTCCGGCAAAGACGGATTTTTCGACAAAGTGCGCGGGCGAATGGCTGGCACGACCGGCTATATTACGAAACCGTTCGGACCGGAAACGCTGATGAAAACCGTCGAAACCTACATCGTTCAGCGCGGCTCGATGATGAACGACGAAGCGGGAGAATAGGCAGTCGGCAGTTGGTAAGAGTCGTAATTTCTTACTTGATGCCAATTGCCAACTCTGTCGCCGCTTGCCGCTGCCGATTATGAAAAACTCTACTCATTCGACGGTTAAGGCGGTCGGCGAAAAATACCTCGTCTTTTTATCGGGCGAAGAATTTTACGCCGTTGCCTCGAAAACAATCGCCGAAGCCACCGCCTCGCTCGCCGTGACACGGTTGCCGAACGCTCCCGAATGGCTGCTCGGCATCGCCAATCTGCGCGGCGAAGTCGTTTCCGTTTTAAATTTACCCGCCATATTACAGCAAAAAATTTCAACGCCCGTGCCGAAGCCGAAATTCATTGTCTTACGCTCAGAAATTTTTGAATCCGGCACGGCGTTCGCGGCAAATCGGATCAGTGAAATCGTCGCGCTGCCGAGCGAAGATATTCAAATTGCCGCTGATGAAAAGTCACCACACATTTTCGGCAAAGCCGTCTATAAATCTCAAACTCTCAATTTGATTGATACGGAAAAATTGCTCGCCTCACTCAAAACCAGTCAGTAGTCGGTTGTCAGTCGCACGTTTAGGGAAACTATCTCGATTTAAAAACGGGTGTAAAAGAGAATACGAAAGACAAGCGACTACGAACTATGGACAAAAATAATTATGGCTCGACATTCCGTTATTTCGCTTAAAAGTAAAATCTGGCTGGCGACCGCCGCGTTAGTTATTTTCGTCTGCGCTTTTGGCATCAGTTCGTGGCTAATCGTTTCGCTCTTCACCGAAAATTCGTTTTACTCCACATTATTCAGATTGTTTGTTTCGTCAGCGGCGATTGTTATTTATGGCTGGTGGCTGTTGAATGAAGTTCTGCGCCCGATTGAGAAAGTCGCGCTGCTGGCGAAAAGCCTTGAGCGCGGCGCGGCGACTTCGCTGCCGAAAACTTCCGGCTCGACGGAAACCGACGAATTGCTGCAAACCTTCTATCGCAACAATCAACAGGTGCAAAATCTCGTCGGCTTAATGGATAAAGTTTCGAGCGGAAACCTGGACGTAGTACTCACGCCGCTCGAACAAAGCGACCGTCTCAGCACATCGTTTCAAAAACTTCTCGCCAAAGTCACCGAATCAATTAACGCCAAGCGCGATTTGGAACGATTAAAAACGGCGGTTCGGGAAATCGCGGAAGAAATCGCCCGCGTCAAAGACGGCAATTTCGATGTCGAAATCAAGGCGGATTTCAAACAGACCAAAGAAATTTCCGATACGCTGAAATTTTTGATTAACCGGCTGAACGATTTGATTGGTCACGTTAAAGACGACTCGAAAAACACGCAAATCTCGGCGAAAGAAGTTCAGAAAGCTATTCAGAATCTGATCGGCACGGATGAAAATCGAATCAGGGAAATGAATCAGGCGACGCTCGCGCTCAAGCAATTTCCGCAGACGGTTCAGAAAATTTCCGCCGAGCTTTTTGATTCATCGCAAACCGCTCGCCAATCAATCGAGCGAGCCAGAACCGGCTCGAAAACGGCGCAACAAAATCTCGCCGCCGTCAACGGCTTACGCCAGCAGATACGCGAAACGGTCAAGCGCGTCGGGCGTTTGGGCGAGCGCACGCAGGAAATCGGCAAGGTCGCGAAAACCATCGAAGATTTGGCGCAGCGGACGAATATGATTGCGCTCAACGCTTCGATTCGCGCCGCTGAAGCCGGTGAACACGGTCGCGAATTCACCGCTTTCACCGAAGAAGTCGAACGCCTCGCCGAACGCGCCGCCGGAACTAATAAACAAATCTGCACGCTGAACAAATTCATCGCGGCGGAAATCGGCGAACTCGAACGTTCCTTGCAAGAGAGCGTTGGCGAGGCGGCGAATCTGTCGCAATACGCCGTCGAAACCGGCAGTTCGCTCGGCGAACTCGAAAAATATATCAGTCAATTTTTGAATCTTCAGGAAAAGCTCGTCAATTATTCGGGCGAACAATCAGCCGACACGGAAATCGCCTTCCAAACTTTCGTCTCCTCGATTGAAGAAACGGAAAATTCGGTCGTAACTCTGAAAGAATCAGAAACGCAGCTCGCGCAAATCGGAGTTTCGATGGAAAATCTACAGCTTGCCGTCGCCGACTTTAAAACTCCGCAAGTCGTCGTTAAAAAACATTCGTCACTGAATGAATTTGCAACCGACTTTTAGCCGGAACTTTACGCTTTAAGTTCTTAAAGGAAATAAAAATGCCGAACAATTCTCTCTGGAATCTAATTGTTAAAATCGCTTCGCTTCTTGCGGTATTATTTACGCTGCTCGGCGCGGCTTTAACTTACGCTTCGCATTTCGGCTCGGCGCAGAACAGCGCGGCGATTGTTTTGACGGTGTTCTTTGCCGCCGGTTTGTCAATCTTTGCGCTCGCCGCCGTTAATTTCGGCAACTTTAAATTCGAACACGAAATCAAAGACGCGACTGAAATCGCGGTTCAAATCGCGCACGGCGAACTGCTCGAAGAAGCGGCTGAAAATGAAAACGAATTGTTTGCCGCGCTTCAGGAAATTTCCGGCAACCTGCAAAAAATTCGCAGCGAAGCCGACCAGATTGCCGAAGGCGATTTTACGGTAAATATCAGCCCGCGTTCCGACGCGGACGTTTTCGGTCAATCGCTGTCGAATATGATCGAAAAACTGCGCTCGCTGATTCAGACGCAGGAAGAACGCGATCATCTGCAAAAGTCGGTTCTCAAATTGTTGAGCGAAGTGTCGGAAGTCGCGGCAGGCGATTTGACCGTACAGGCGGAAGTTTCGTCGGAAATGACCGGCGCAATCGCCGAATCATTTAACTCGATGACCAAAGAACTGCGCTCGCTGATCAAACAGGTCAAAGACGTGACGTTCCAGGTTTCGAGTTCCGCCAATCAAATCAATGACACGACCGAACAGCTCGCGCGCGGCAGCGAAGCACAAGCGTCACAGATTTCGCGCACGACTTCGGCAATCGCGCAGATGGCTTTACAGATTCAGGAAGTTTCCGGCAACGCGTCGCTTTCGGCGCAGGTCGCAGGCGACGCACTCGGCAACGCGCGTTACGGAACGCAAGCCGTTCAGGACAATATCGGCGCGATGAACCAGATTCGCAAACAAGTTCAGGAAACTGCCAAACGAATCAAAAAACTCGGCGAACGCTCGCAGGAAATCAGTCAAATCGTCGGTTTGATTGATGACCTTTCCGACCGCACGAGTCTGCTCGCGCTGAACGCTTCGCTGCAAGCAGCCGCCGCCGGTGAAGCCGGAAAAGATTTCGCGCTGGTTGCGGAAGAAGTCGAACGATTAGCCGAACGCTCGAACCGTCTGACCAATCAAATCGCGACATTGACGCAGACGATCCAGAGCGAAACAAAAGATGTGGTGGCTTCGATGGAAGAAACAATTCACGAAGTCGTTGTCGGCTCGACTTTAGCTGACCGCGCGGGTCAGGCACTCGTCGAAATCGAGCAGGTTTCAACCAGACTCGCCGAACTCATCGAATCAATTTCCGAATCAGCCAAACGGCAGGCGCACAGTTCCGAAGACATTTCGCAGGCGATGACGAACATCTCAAAAGTCACTGAACTCGTCCAAACCGGCTCGAAACGCGCCGCCGATTCGGTTAAAATACTCGTCGAATTGTCCGACGATTTGCGCGGCTCGGTCGCGCCGTTCAAACTGCCCGAAGACAAATTCTCGCCCCGGCGGATTACGAACGCCGATAATGCTCTTTATGTGAATTAGAGCGGTTTTGAAATCAATATACGGTTCTTTTTGATTGCGCGATAGGTCAGACCGCCTGCGGTTGCGGGCGAGTCAATGCCGTATAAAAAATTCGCCTGCTACCGCACGCGGTTCTGACCCGTATAACTCATCCTCAGCCTTTATGAACAACGAACTTTTACAGGGATTTCTCGCTCAAGCCGAAAGTTGCCTGCCGGCGATTCGCAGCGGAATCCTGGTCTGCGCCCAGACCGGAAACACTTACGGCGAGTTGAACACCTCGCTGCGCCAGACGACCGCACTGAAAGACGCGGCGGAAATCGTCAAACTCGTCGAAGCCGCGCGCATTGCCGGTGAACTCGAAGAAAACCTCAAAATTCTCGCCTCGATGAAAACTCCGCTGACCGGCGAACAGTCGCGCGCGCTGCTCGACAAGCTGACCGAACTCGAAGCCTCGATTACGCAACTGAGCTTCAGCAGCGAAGATTTCTCCCTGCACATTAACGATTTTCTCGACGCATCGTTTGAAAATCTGGGGCTGAATGAACCGACTGCCGAACAGATTGCCGAAGCCGAAACAATGGGCGGCGAATGGGAAGACGAATTCGAGTTGGACGAAGAGATGCTGGAAATTTTCGGCGAGGAAGCCGAAGAATTGATTCAAGCGATTCGCTCCAATTTGGAAAAACTGGAGAAAAATCCGAACGACCGCGAAGCCCTGCTCGAAGTTCGCCGCAACGCGCACACTTTAAAGGGTTCGGCGGGAATTGTTGGTTTAAAGGAGTTATCGAACGTCGCGCACCGCGTTGAAGACGCGCTCGATTATCTGGCGGAAAACGAAATTGACGGCAGCCGGAAAATTTTTGAACTGCTTTTAACCTCGACCGATTGTTTCGCGGCGTTGGCAGCCAACGAAACATCGGCGCAGCTCACCAACAAAATCGCTCAATTGTATAAAGAGTTCGACGGGCTGATGATTGCGCTCAAATCCGAACCGACGACAAACGAGGTTTCGGAAAGCGAGAGTCGAGAATCGAATTTCGCCGGTGACGCTGAGTCAAAAGTTTCGACTGACCGAACGCCAATCGAAATCAAACCGGCGATTACAAATGTGAAACCGGCGGTTGAAGCCAAACAAATCCAAGACTCGAAGCTTAAAGTCCAAGACCCGAAATCAAACTCCCAACCGGAAATCGGCGCTCACAAATCCGTCGTGCGCGTGTCGCTGGAAAAACTCGACGATTTGGTAAAAATTATGAGCGGTCTGGTGGTCAGTCGTTCAATTTTTGAACAGCGTCTGGCAGAACTCGAACAGCAAATCGGCGAACTGCACAACAGCACGCGCCGCCTCAATTTTGCGACCGGCAAAATCGAAACAGATTTTGAAGCCGATATGCTCGGCAGCGTCAGTCGTCCTTCGTCCTTTGTCCTTCGTCCTTCGTTTCAAACGAGCCAACTACAAACCGCGAGCGAAGGGCAAGGGACGAAGGACGAAGGACAAAAAGCATTCGATTCTTTAGAACTCGACCGCTACACGGAATTTCATCAAACGATGCGCGAACTCGTCGAAACGACCGGCGATACTTCCGCTATCGGCGTGGAACTCGATACGCTGAAAGGAAATCTCGAAACGCTTTTTGAAAATCAGCGGCATTTGATCGAAGAAATGCAGGACAAACTTCTGCGGCTGCGGCTGGTTTCATTCGGTTCGCTCGCCATACGGCTTCAGCGCACGATTCGCGTGACCGCCGACGAAGAAGGAAAATCGGCGGAACTGCAAATCGAAGGCGAAGGCTTGGAAGTTGACACGCAAATCCTCGACGCTCTGATTGAACCGCTGCTGCATCTGCTTCGCAACGCGGTCGCGCACGGCATCGAACCGCCGGAGATGCGCCGACTGCTCGGCAAACCGGAAACCGGACGAATCAAAGTTTCCGTCACTGATGAAGGAACGCATTTTATCTTGACCGTGACCGACGACGGACGCGGAATTTCCGCCGCCGCTTTAAAAGCCAAAGCGATGCAACACGGAATTTTGAGCGACGACGCGGCGGAAAAAATGAGCGAGCAGGAAGCCTTTGCACTCGTCTTTCACGCCGGACTGACGACCGCCGATGAAATCAGTCAGGTCGCCGGACGCGGCGTTGGAATGAACATCGTCAAAATGGCGGTCGAGCGGCAGCAAGGTTCGATTGCGATAAATTCCGAAGCGCACAAAGGCACGACGTTCACGATTCGCCTGCCGATGGCGTTAGCCGTCACCCGCGCTTTGCTCGTCAGAACCGGCGGACAAATCTATGCAATTCCGCTTAAAATCATCAAGCATATCAGCCGTCTGTCAATCGCCGGAGATTTGTGGTCGGAAATCGGCGAAAAGAAAAGTCTTCTTTCCGGCGATGAGCAAAGCCGAAAAATTAAAGACCCGAAATCGTCAATGTTCTATCTGAGCGACTTGCTCGGCTTGTCGTCCAACGCGGCAGCAAACAATGAAGACGCGCCGCTGCTATTGCTCAAAACACCGGAAACGCCAATCGGTTTAATCGTTGACGAAATCATCAAATCAGAAGAAATCGTCATCAAACCGCTCGGCAACCCGCTGCATAATTTACCGGCGCTGCTCGGCGCAACCGTTCTCGGCGACGGCAGCGTCGCGCCGGTTCTCGACTTAATTCATTTGCTCAACCGGGAAGCCCAAAATCCGAAACCCGCAATTCAAACTCAAGAAGGAAATTCGACGACCGAAGACCAGCGACCCAAGACCCAAGATCAAAAACCGCTGAATATCTTAATCGTTGATGACAGCCCGAGCGTTCGGCATCTGACTTCAAACATCATCAAGAATGCCGGTTGGATAGCGATGGTCGCCAAAGACGGATTGGAAGCGTTAGACGTTTTGCAGGATTTGCGCGAGTTGCCCGACGTGATTTTATCGGATGTCGAAATGCCCAGAATGAACGGTTACGAATTGCTCGCCGCGCTCAAACAACAGGAAAATTTGCGCCACATTCCCGTCGTGATGATTACCTCACGCGCCAACGATAAACATCGTCAAAAGGCGGTTGATTTGGGCGTGTCGGAATATCTGACCAAACCTTTTGACGACGTAAAACTGCTCGAACTTATTAAAAATCTGACGGTTTAGAGTTTATTTCTGCGGCGGTTGGCTTGGGCGCACTTCGATTTTGCTCGGCAAAGTGCGTTCGTTCATATTCAGCAAATCAATCACGACCTGCGCGATGTCTTCCGGCTGAATCTGCCACGCTTTATCCGCGCTCGGCTTGTCGCCGCCGAAAAAAGTGTTGACGCTGCCCGGACAAATCGCCGTCACCTTGATGTTGTCAGCGCGAACTTCCTGCATTAACGCTTCGGTAAAACCGTTCAAGCCGAATTTTGAAGCGTTATAAGCCGCCATTTTCGGATGCGCGTTTTGTCCGGCAAGCGAAGAAATGTTGATAATATAACCGCCGCCGCGTTTTTTGAGCATCGGAATCGCGTGATGGCAGCAGTAAAATACGCCGAACAAATTCGTCTGCAAAGTCTGCTCAAATTCCGCCGCCGACATTTTCTCGACCGTCTTGCCGATAATGCCGATTCCGGCGTTGTTAACCAAAACGTCCACGCCGCCGAAAACTCTTTCGCATTCTTTCAGCATCATCTCGACCTGCGATTCGCTTCGCACGTCGCAAACTTCGCCGTTCGCTTTGCCCAAAACCGAAAGCTCTTTTAAAGCGCGTTTCAGTTCCGCTTTATCACGCGCGCAAATAAAAACATTCGCGCCCGCTTTCAACAAACTTTCGGCGATTGCCCGCCCGATGCCTTTTGTGCCGCCGGTGACAACGGCGATTTTTTCGTTTAGCTTCATTTATGAATTGGTCTTATTTTTGTTTGGTTTCGGGAAAACAATTTTCGGCGCGTCTTTCCGCGATAACCTTTTCCACAGCAATGTTAAAGTTCCCTCTTCATCTTTGTTCAACACACGGAAGACTATCGTGACATCAGTTCTCTCATCGCCGTCCAATATATTGATTTTTTGACCGTAAAAAACGCCTGTAAAAGCTCCCCGATAAGCGATTACGCGCAAGCCGTAGGTCACATTTTCTAAAGCAGGCAATGATTGTCTGTATAAATAGTCATTCGATTTTATGCCCTTTGCCAATTTTAATGTTTGTTCCAAAACCTTCGAGCTTTTAGATTCAGGGTTATAATTGTTCAGAAAACTCATTCCTTCAGTATTTAAGGTGGCTTTCTCCAATTCAATATCTCCTAAAGCGACCAGAATGCCTTGCGCGAGAAGACCGCCCGTTATCAGCATATCGTCCCTTATTCTAATATCGGACAGGAAATTTCTCGTATATTCTTCTTCACGAAACGAGTAAAACCCGCTCATCGGAATCCAATTCAGACACTCTTCGTTGACACGGATTACATTGTCGTTCTTCTCGCAGCCGACATCAGAAAAAAGTTTAATCAAGCCTGTATTAGGTTCTCGAAGAAAGTCAGCATAGCGAGCCGAATCTGATTCATTCGGCAAAAGCATTTTTTTCTGCTTTCGGCTGATCGCTTTTTTAATCGAAACCGCCTGACGCGGTTTGTATTCGGCATTTCTTGCCGCCGCGCTTAATTTGCCTAAATCTTCTATTATATTCGCCGGTTGGTTAGGGCGTCTTTCATTGCTTCGCGGCTGTGCCTGAGCAAAGCAGCCGGCAACAGAAATGCCGCCGATAACTAAAACTTTCAAGAAAGTTGACTTTAACATAACTACTTTGCCCTCCGATTTGCTTTTGAAAAAGCGATTATTCTTTTAATTTTATTTTCAAGATTTCATTAACGACTTTCGGATTCGCCTTGCCGCCCGAAGCCTTCATTGTTTGCCCGACGAAAAAGCCGAATAGTTTTTCGTTGCCGCCGCGATATGCCGTTACTTGATTTTGATTGTTTTCGATAATTTCGTCAACGATTTTTTCGATTGCCGCCGAATCGGAAATCTGTTCGAAACCTTTTTCGGCGATCACGTCCGCCGCCGATTTGCCGCCCGCGAACATTTCCGTCAAAACTTCCTTCGCTTGATTATTATTGATTTTTCCCGCGTCTAAAGTTTTAATAAGTTCCGCCAAATTCTCCGCCGACACGGGCGAATCGCTCGCCGATTTTCCCGCGTTGTTCAATTCGCGCGTTAATTCCGACAAAATAAAATTCGCCGACACTCGCGGATTATTCGACGCTTTTGCCGTCGTTTCATAAAACGCCGCGAGTGATTTGTCGGAAACTAATTGCGAAGCATCGTTATAAGAAACTTCGTAATCGCTTATAAACCTGTCGCGCATCGCGTCCGGCAGTTCGGGCATTTCCGCTCTGATTTGTTCGATAAATTCCGCCGTGACCTTCAGCGGCTGCAAATCCGGTTCGGGAAAATAACGATAATCGTGCGCGTCTT
>CBDUBY010000074.1:0-15817 GCA_965365505.1 uncultured Pyrinomonadaceae bacterium
GCGCGAGGCGAGTTATTTCGGCGAACTTTTTTTGATGGCAATCGGCGCGATTTTTCTTTCGATGAGCGTCGCGCCGACCGAAGAAATTGAGCTGATTTCGTACCGAATGACCGCTTGGCACACGTTCGTTCTTGCCGTCGCCACCTTATCACTAATGCACGCTTTTGTGTTTGCCGAATTTCGCGGACACGAAAAAGCAACTCGGGGCGAATCTTATTTAAAGATTTTTCTCCGCTTTACAGTCGTCGGCTATGCTATCGTTCTGCTCATAAGTTTTTACATTCTGTGGACTTTCGGAACGATTGACGGTATGAACTTCGCGGAGAAAATCCGAATCGTTATCGTGCTTGGTTTTCCCGCTGCGGTCGGCGCGTCGGCTTCGAGATTTATTTTATAAACAAATGGCTGAGAAAAAATCGGAAGCAGAAGATCAGAAGTTGGCGACGCCTGTTTGGGAATGGATAATTGCCGCCGCCGGTTTCGTGCTGGTTGTCAGCGCAATCGGTTTCACGCTTTACCGCGCGGCGACCGAAGAAAAAATGCCGCCGCAACTGTCGGTGACTCACGACGCGCCGGTGCCGAACGGCGACGGCTATCTGGTTAAATTTCGCGTCACGAACAGCGGCAATCAAACCGCCGCCGCCGTCACCATCGAAGGCGAATTAAAAAGCGAAGACGGCACGGCGGAAACCGGCACGGCAACGCTCGTTTATGCGCCCGCCAACTCGGAACGAAGCGGCGGACTTTATTTCACGAAAAATCCGCAGCCGCCGGCGACTTTGAAAGTGCGCGTCACCGGTTATGAGGAACCTTAAAATTTATGACTAAAGAAAATGTGTTTATTCCGCTTGTTTTGGGAACGAATCGTCAAGGTCGAGCGAGCGAAAACGTGGCTCGCTGGCTGTTCGAAAAAATGTCGGAGCGCGAAGAAATCGAAACGAAACTTTTCGACGTGCGCGATTTCGATTTGCCGCAGGACGATTACGGAACGGCAATCGGCAAGGATTTTCCCGATTGGCGCGAATCAATTATTCGCGCTGACGGATTGGTGATCGTCACGCCCGAATACAATCACGGATATCCGGGGATTTTGAAAAGCGTGCTCGATTTGCTTTTGAAAGAATACATCCACAAAGCCGTCGGTTTAGTCGGCGTTTCCGCCGCGCCGTGGGGCGGAACGCGCGTCGTCGAAGCGTGTGTGCCGATGGTCAGGGAATTGGGTTTAGCCGTCACGTTCAGCGATTTGAATTTCCCGCAGGTGCAAAATAAATTCGACGAAAACGGCAAACTGCTTGATGCAGCCTACGATAAACACGCCGCCGGTTTTCTCGACGAACTCGTCTGGATGTGCCGCGCGTTGCGCTGGGGACGCGAAAATTTGCCGTCCAAACATCACCAATGAATTACAGCGAAAACTTGACTAAGGATTTGGTATGTCGGATTCTAAAAACTCAGGTTCTACAAATTACAAACAAGGGAAGGTAAATTAAATGGCTAAAGAAACTGGGAAACAATTTATTGACGCGCTGCATAAATTAGAATCCGAGCGCGATTTGGAAACGATTACGAATCTTTTCAGCGAAGACTGCGAAATCGGCAATGTCGTTACCGAAAACAAAGACATCGGCGTCCGAGAATTCTGGACGAACTATCGTGACAATTTCGATCAGGTGAAATCAGATTTCCGTAATGAAATTTTGATGGACGACGTGACTGCGCTTGAGTGGACAACGAGCGGCACGACCAGTCAGGGACACGAATTTGAATACGACGGCGTGAGTATTTTGGAAATCGAAGCCGATAAAATCACGCGCTTTCACGCATACTTTGACCCGAACAAACTCGGCAAACAAATGGAGGCGGCGACGAGCAATGGCTGATAAATTGAAAAAAGGCGATAAAGTCGAATGGGAAACGTCGCAGGGCAAAACAAAAGGCACGGTTAAAAAGAAGTTAACCGAACCGACGGACATCAAATCGCATCACGTCGCGGCTTCCGAAGATAACCCGGAGTATTTGGTGGAAAGCGAAAAAAGCGGCAAAGAAGCGGCGCACAAACCGGACGCGCTAAAGAAGTCGAAAAAGTAACACGAAAAAGTTAAAGGAAAGAGAAGCGACATTGACATCAATTCGCTTCTCTTTCCTTTAACTTTTTGTATAAGTTTCTAAGCCGATGTTTTCGCCTTCCGACTCGCCGGAATTTCAAAATGATGAGTTTCGCCGTGCGCCAGATAAACCATTTTTTTATCCAAACCGGCAGCCGTTGCCGCTGTTTTGAAATCTTCGAGCGGCGATTTGAAAACGTCGTAGTCGTTATAGTGAATCGGAATCGCCGTATCGGGATCAATGATTTTGACTGCTTCGACGCCTTGTTCAGCATCCATCGTCACCATCACGCCGAGAACGCGCGTGCCGCCGAGATGAAAAAGCCCGATGTCAATGTCGGGAAACTTTCTGGGAATTTCCTTGAGTTCGTCAATGACGAGCGTATCGCCTGAAATATACAGCCGCAGAGTTTGCGTCCCCGTTTCAGTTTCAAAATCGAGAATGCTGCCCATTACTTCGGGCAAAGCAAAATCCACGATTCCGGGACCGTGTTGACCGGGCATCGAACTGATTCGCAGTATCGCGTCGCCTTTTTTGAATTCGATTGATTCCCACGTTTCAAGTCCGATGCCGCCGCGAAAATTTCTCGCTTCGAGTTCGGCGACTGCCGAGTTGGTCGTCACAATCGGCAAATCTTTGTTCAATTTTTCCTCGACAATCTGGTCAAAATGGTCGCCGTGATAATGCGACAAAACGCATAAATCTATGGGCGGTAACTCGTCAATATCAATCGCCGGTTCGGTCAATCTTTCGCTCGTCAGACCGTAACCGAGATGAACGTGGTCGCCCGCGTGCAGAAAATTCGGATCGGTCAAAATCGTAAAACCCGCATAGCGCAGAATCACCGTCGCCGTGCCGATAAAAAAAATCGAGCCTTTATCAAAGTCCGCCTGTTCGCCGGCGGAAACGGGAAGTTGATGCTTGATTATCATTAAAAATCTCCTTGTAAAGAAAAGCGTTAGATTCATTGAACCTAACGCTTTTTTCCGCAGTAATCTGTCTGTATCAATACAAATCCGGCAGTTATCTGCGCGGCGTGTCTTCGCCGATTGTCCAAACAATAATCGAACTCGACAAACCCGAACCCGACAATCTTCCAGCCATCATCACAAATTTTTCGCCCAGCTCAACACACTTTGGCGTCGAGCAAAGTTCTTTCGCCTTCTGCTTGACAGCGTTTTTATCACTCACCAAGTATTGGACGGGAGATTTCACAGCAGCGACGGCAAACAAGTCTGAAATTACTGGTTTGTTCTTAAAATCTGATCCAGGATAATCGCGTATTTGTGTTCACAAATCACAGCTTATCGTTTAAGCGATGTAGGTAAGACACACCTTACTCGCTTCATTTTTTCTCAGTTCCTCTCTTACTCAGGTCAAATAATACAAAATTAGATTTATGAATCCAAAACATTATCGTGAACGAAATCATGACTTGAATCCTAATTATTCAAGGGGAAATTATGTTCACTAAACCAGACTATATTATTCTAATTGCGGCATTCATATCGTTTTTATTCTCGATCTCTCTGTGGTTCGGCGTGTTTGGCGCAGATAACAGAGATGCCGGAATTTTTGTCGGATTGTGGGTTCCGTCCATCCTTGGTTTCGGACTTTTCTTCAAGACCAGCAGGAAAGGCGGACAAGTATAATGACCAGCATCATCTTTGTGGTTGGTCTACTCGTCAGTTTAGCGGTTTGTTACGCGCTTTTTGCTTATACGATAAGTGAAATGAGTCCTAAAGATGATGACGGGTAACCGGAAACCAGTCGTGACATAATATTATAATCGAATAACATATTAAGACGCTCCTGCTCGCCGGCGGAAACAGGAAGTTGATGCTTGATTATCATTGAAAATCATCTAAAAGGCGTTAGATTCATTGAATCTAACGCCTTTTTTCCTATCAATCCAACCGTATCAATACAAAATGCGCATCTATCGTCGCGGCGTGTCTTCGCCGATTGTCCACACGATAATCGAACTCGACAAACCCGAACCGGACAATCGCCCAGCCATCATCACGATTGTTTCGCCCAGCTCAACGACTTTCGCGTCGAGCAAAGTTTTTTCTCCTTCGTCGAGCATCGCCTCGGTCGAATCGGTTTCTTCGTGACAAAACGGTTTCACGCCCCAAATCAGCGCGAGCTGATTTCGCACGTCGTCGGAATTGGTCAGCGCGAAAGTCTGCAAACCCGAACGCACCGACGAGAGCCGCCGCGCCATCAAACCCGATTCGGTAAAGACGGCGACCTTTTCGGTTTTGATTTCGCGGGCGCACGTTGCCGCCGCTTTGCACAACGCCTGCGACGTTCTGCCGGTCGGTTTTTCGGTGAATTTTACGGGACGTTTGAGTTTAGTCGTTTCGACCGTTTCCGCCGACTCGATAATGCGTTTCATCGTGGCGACCGACTCGACCGGATATTGTCCGGTCGCCGTTTCAGCCGACAGCATCACGGCATCGGTTCCATCCCAAACCGCGTTCGCCACGTCCGAGGCTTCGGCGCGCGTCGGGCGCGGATTGACGATCATTGATTGCAGCATCTGCGTCGCGGTTATCACAAATTTATCGTTCATCACCGCTTTTTCGATGATTTGTTTTTGATAGACGGGAACGAGTTCCGCGCTTGTTTCCACGCCCAAATCGCCGCGAGCGACCATCACGCCGTCGGTTTCTTTGAGAATCGCGTCGAGATTTTCAATCGCCTCCGCCTTTTCGATTTTTGCCACGAGCAGCGGTTTTCCTAGTTTTCTTTTGTGAAGCTGTTTGATTAAATCTCTGGCTTCCTTGCAGTCTTCGGCGCGGCGCACGAACGAAAGCGCGATGTAATCGGCGTTTTGCGTCATCGCCCAGTCCAAATCCACACGATCTTTCTGGGTCAAAGACGGAATCGGCAAACTCGTATTCGGCAGATTTATTCCTTTGCGTTCGGAAAGCAAACCGCCGCTGACGACGCGCGTGACGACATCGGTTTCCGTGTCCGATTCGACGACCAATTCAATCGCGCCGTCATCGAGCAGAATTCGTGCGCCGACTTCGACCAGCTTCGGCAAATCTTTATAATTTGTCGAAACTTCCTCAGCCGTGCCTTCCACATCGCGCGATGTGATAGTGAACTTCGCGTCTGTTTCAAGAAAAACCGCTGAGCCGCCTTTCAGTTCGCCGGTGCGAATTTTCGGACCCGATAAATCAACTAAAATCGCCAGCGGCATATCCAGATTCTTCGCCGCCGCCCGCGCCTGAACAATTGTTTCGGCGTGTTCGGCGTGCGTTCCGTGCGACATATTTATTCGCACGGCGTTTAGTCCGGCGCGCATAAGTTGTTCGATTTTTTCCTGCGTGTTAGTTGCCGGTCCGAGGGTGGCTAAAATTTTTGCTCTTCTCATTCGGTTGATTTTAGCGCAAAGACGCGAAGGCGCAAAGACGCAGAGGAAAATAAAATTCAAATTTTTTTACGTCTCTGCGTTAAAGAGTTTTAGTTTTTGCAGGTAATTCATCACCGTCGCCACGAACGTCGAATGCGACCAGGTGAGCGGTGCGACCGAAACCGGCTCGCCCGTCGTCGGGTGAACCTGTTCGGCTAAAACGCCTGACGGCTGAGCGCGCTGCGTCGTCCAATCTAAAATTTCCAGAGCCTTTTTTAAATCGGTTCTGGTTTCGGCGCGGGCAATGTAATAATCAGCCAGCCAGAGCGTGCAGATAAACCAGGCGTTGCTCGGCGAATTTTCGTCGCGCATATAACCGTCGTTTTCAAAACGCGCCACGCCGCCGACATCGCTGTTTACCCATAATTTTTCTTCTATCGCCCGCATCGAATTTTCAACCATTTCGTCGTTAGGCGCGAACGCGCCGAGATAAAATACGGCGAAAATCGAAGCGTCAACAGTTGCGTCCGGTTCGTAATGTTCGTCGCCGTGAAAATGTAGGCTGCGCAGAAATCTGCCGTGTTCCGGGCTGTAAAGATGCTCGCGCATCGCCGCGACGATTTCCGCCGCCGCCGTTTCATACGTTTCAGCACGCTCCATTTCACCAAACAGCCGGGCGAAATTTGCCGCCGCACGCAAACCGCCGACGACGGTCGAACAAGTAAATGTATGAATGCCGCGCCGGTCTTCCCAAAGATTCCACGACGGCGCGGGCAAGCCGGTGGCGGCGTGACGAAAATCGCGCATAAAATCTGCCGCTTTGATAATCAAGGAACGGTAAAATTTTCTGACGAATTCAATCTCGCGGAATTTATCGTAATGCTCCCACAAAGCCCAAATCACCAGCGCGGTTTCGTCTTCCTGAATCGGAATTAATTTCTTCTGCGCCCAAACGTCCCAAGCCGCGTGCCAGCCAGAAGCGACCGTGCCGTCGGAATTGTATTTCTGCGAAAAATAACCGTCCGGGTGAATAATCTTCGCGCACAAATCAAAAAACTTTCTGGTTAAAAACGGATAGCCTGCGAGGTCGAGCGCGTTAGCGACAAACGCGCCGTCACGCGCCCAGAGATAACTGTAATGGTCGGTCGCGCGTTCCGTGACATCCGAATCGTTGGCGGCGAGAATCGCGCCGTCGTTGTCAATCTGTGTGCGAATGATGAGCAGCGAACGTTTGTATAAGTCAACTATTTCCAGCGGCAAATCGGCAAAATCCGTATCATTTTTGTTGACCCAAACGCGCCAGTAATTGCTCGTGTAATCCAGGTAAGTTTGCGGCGTTTGCTCGTAAACGTGACGGTTCAAATTAATAACTTCGTCATGCGATGTTCCGGCGCAAATCCAGTAAAAAAATTCCTGCTCGGCTTCCGCTTCTAAATAAAGATAAACGCCGACGGTCGAATCAACCGACCCTTCGGTAATCGCGCCGCCGTTCAAATAGCCGTCTTCGGCGTCGCGCCAGGTTCCTTCCTGCTCGCCGAACGCCTTTCTGCCGGTCGAGAAAACATCGAAATGCGGCGCGGTATTTATCAGGAAATAACGATGCTTTTTGTAGTGAATCAGCGAAAAACTTTCCGGGTCGTAAAACGCCGTGTCGCCGACTTTGTTTTCATAGATGCGGAAATCGTGATGCAGAAAAACGCGCGCCTTGCGTTCCGCGTCGCGCAGATTTTTGACTCGCACGCGCCGCAGAAAAATGTTTTCGTGACTCGCCACCGTGTCGTTGCAAATGATTTCGATGCCGAGCGTTTTATTAGTTAATTTGACGTTTGTAACGAGTGTTTCAGGCAAATAAGATAATTGTTTTTCCCAATCATCAGAGAAAACCCACGAAAACTCGGCGTCCGCCCACACGCCGAAGCGGAAAGGAAAACCTTCCGTGTGATTTTCCTGTCCGACGTGCGGAAAATAAACGTCGCGGATTTGATATTGGTCGTCGAAGGTGACGAGCAGTGAGCCGTTGCCAATCGGAATGTCGCGCATAAATTAAATTATTCTACACGAGTTTGGTAAGGAGTATAATTCAGCACATTTAGAAATAGCGGGTTATTTTGAAAGTTTTACAGCAATTTTCAGTGTCGGGCGATTCGCGCCTTTAAGTTCCGCTTTGATGCGTTTTGCCGTTTGGAGCAAGCCGCATCAATCATTTCCATTCGCCGGTCAGCGTAAAACCTGCCCAATGGCGCGGATTTGAGAAGCGCGCAATTTGGCGCATTTCGTTTTGCGCGGTGCGGAGCGCGGCAGCGGGCGTTTGATTTTCTGTCAGCAGGGCGCGATAAAATCTTTTCATCAATTCAGCGGTCGCCGCATCTTCGACTTTCCATAAACTCGACACAATGCTCGACGCGCCCGCATACATAAAGCCGCGCGTCAGCCCAACGATTCCTTCACCGTCAACGTCCTTGCCGAGCGCGGTTTGGCACGCGCTCAACACGACCAAATCGGCGTTCAGACGAAGCGAATACAAATCAATTACACGCAGAAAACCGTTTTTCGGGCGGCGGTTTTCGTCGTAAAGCGAAAGAACCAAGCCGGATAAATCGGGGTTTTGCTGATTTAAAAAACCGTGCGTCGCAAAATGCAAAATCCGGTAAGAAGCGTAATCGCCGCGCAGAAAATTACCCCGCGAAGCGTTTGCGCCCAAGACCAGATTAGTTTTTTGCGCGGCGAATTTAGAAATCTCACGCGCTTCGATGCCGCTGAAAGGCAAACGCGCCAGCCGCTCAACGCCGAAATCGTTCAAGGTTTGCGTCAGCTTTGCCGATTGTTCCGTCGAATTAAACGAAGTTTTCGGCGCGAGTTTTGCAATGCGCTCGTCGTCGTTCTGGAAAATCGGGTCGGCGAAAATTGCCAGCAATCGGTCAGGCGAAGTTTGCCGGTTTGCTTTGTTTTCGCGCAGGAAAACCAGAGTTGAAAACGAGGGCGCGTTGGCGATTTCAACTCTGGCGGTAAACGGCTCGAAAGGTTCTTCTCCTGAAACGGTCAAAGCTGCAAACGGGATTAATTGCAATCCGCCATCGGCGATAATAACGAGGCGTTTGTAATTGGCGATTTCCTTCGACAATGGCTGCACGATTTGGCGGCTCAATTTTCGGGATTTTTCGACAATGGCAGATTCGTTTTTTGCATCTCGATTGGTGAGGGCGAGATAAAATTCACGCGCCGCGTCGTTGATGTCATTGCGGGCGGGCAGTTTGACAAGTTTGACCGAATTTTTGCTGATTATCCAAACGCAGCTTTGCCGTTCGCCGAGCGAGTATTCAAGAACGGCGGTTTCTTCGTCAAGCAGATTTTGCGCGTCCGCAAAGGAAAAATCCTTCGGCAATCCGAGCGCGGAAAAGCGCGGATTTTTTCGGCGAATTTCTTCCTGCAAAATTTGATGCTCATCCAGAGCCTTTTGCAGATTCGTTTCCGAGATTTTTTGTGCGGCGGCGTTTTTCGTTTTGACCGCTTCGGCGCGTTTTATCTCTTCGGCGGCAATTGTTTCGAGCAGTGTTTGTTCCTTTGCGAAAAAATCTTTCAAATCCGCATCGCTTAAATCAAAGCCGCTCTCAATAAAATTTTCAAGCAATGAGCGAGCGCGGATTTTCTCCTGACTTTGCCAAGCCTGCTCCAAAAGTTTCGCGTCCGCCGTTTTTTCATAAAGTTTGACGAGCAGTTCGATGTCGAGTTCGTAGTAGCGTTTGAGGATTTTTAAGTAAGACGAACGCTGATTTTTCCCCAGTAAATCGGCGCGAAGAATTTCTGACAGATTGATTGACTGCCGCATATCTTGAAGCGCGGCTTCCGTGTTGCCGACACGATTTTCGAGCTGCGCCAGTTTATAGAGCGTTTCGGCTTCGGCATAACGGTCTTTGTTTTGCCGGTTCATCTCTAACGATTCGAGCAAGGTTGCGCGGGCTTTATCATTTTGTCCGAGCGCAATGTAAGTTTCGCCGACGGTGTTTAAAGCAACCTGACGATTGCGGGCGTAATGCTGCCGGTAAAGCGCGAGCGATTTTTCGCCGTATTGGAGAGCTTTTTCAAATTGCTTCAGTTCGTAATAAATCAGACTGAGACGGTGTAGAAAATAAGCCTCATATTTCGGACGTTTGACCGTTTGGCTGATGAGCAACGCATCATTGTAGCTGGCGATAGCTTCGTCGTATTTTTTCTGCGTGAAAAGAATTCCGCTGATATTCGATTTGGCGGTTGCCAGCCGAATCGGGTTAAGATGTCCGCCGGTCAGCGAAATTCGTTCAAGTGTCTTGCGGGAATATTCGAGTGCTTTTTCTGAATCGCCCGTATTCCCATACAGAGCAGACATGGCGTTATGGGTGAAGAAATCGGTGAGCGGGTCAATGTCCCGCGCGAGCCGCAGCGATTCGCGGCACATTTCAAAACCTTTCTGAAATTTTCCCGTGTCGTTGTAAAAACGGCAAAGGTAAGACAAACTCGCCGCCTCGCCCAAACGGTCGTTCGATTTTCGGCTGATGACGAGTGCTTCGTTGATATAGGCAAACGCCTTTTGGATTTCACCTTTATCCTTCAGTTCGCGGGCGGCGTGCATCAAGCAAATCGCTCTGCTCGCTTCGTCAGCGTCAGTTTTGCGCCAGATTTCCAAAGACTTTTCAAAAATTTCGACGGCTTTTATTTCGTCGCCGAATTCGTTGGCGGTCACGAACGCGAGATGAAAAAGCGCGTGCGCCGCGCCTGGCGAATCATTCGACTTTTCAAAAAGCAGCAGGGCTTTTTCGAGTTTTTCAATCGCCTGTGTCGCTTTCTCAAGACGATTTTCCGCGCCGTGCAAAATTTCCCGCGCTTCGCCCAAAAGTTTCATCGCGTCGGCTCGAACAAAATCGTTTTCGGCTGCCGTGCGCTTTTTTTTGAGCGCAATCGTGTAATTTCCCGTAAAATTCCCCGGACGGCGCGATTCGAGTTCGATGCGATACGCACCCGCTTTTTCGGTGACAAAGGCAAGGCGGTCAAATCCGGCAAAACCGCCGGGCGCGTTTGAAATGGAAATTTTTTCGCCGGTTGGAGAAAAAACGGCAAGCCCAACATCAACGCCTCGGCGTTCACACGCGATTTCGATAAATTCTTTTTCCTCTGCCGCTACCGCATAGCTGTGCCGTTCGCCGCTTTTCAATTCACGCGAAACCGGCGCATTTGATTTGAGCAAAACCGTTTCTTCCGCGCAAGCATTTGAAGCTGACAGCGAAAAGAGAAAAATCAGAAAAATTACGACTATTGAATTTTGCCGCATAACTTTAGCTGAATTTGTGGGGAATTGTTAGATCACATTAGCATTTTATCTGTTTGGCGACAACACTTTTTTTGAGTGGTGAAATGATGAGGGTGGAAAATGTCGGGAATGCTAAAAGGTTGGCAAGCGCGAAAGTTGCTGATACTATTTCTCACAAGTTTTCCAAAATAATCCAAGCAAATCGTTTTTTGTGCCGAAGAATCTAACCGCTGAGTCATATTCTTTGCTGCTCCAAACTTTTTCTTCCGACGAAGAAGCGGCGGCAATTGATTTTACTAGGCTGCGCGATTCGCTCGTCAGGTTTTTTCAAATCAAAGGCGATGCCGCGCCCGAAGAATCGGCGGACGAAACGCTCGACCGCGTTGCCGCGAAACTCGGCGAGGCGGTTCAGATTGAAAATTTGACGAAATACAGTTTCGGCGTGGCGCGGCTGATTTTTCTTGAAAACTTAAGGAAAACGCAGAATTCGAAAAAAGCTCTTGACAATTACCGCGCTGAAAATAAACGGCAAAACCTTGACGATGAAAAGGATGGATTTTCGCCTTTGCGCGAATGTTTCGCTGAGTTGGCAGAAGATGAGAGAAAAATTTTGCGGGCATATTTCGCCGATTTACCGCGCGCCGAACTCGATGAAGAACGACAGAAATTAACTGCTTCGCTCGGCATTTCATTGAATAATTTGCGGCTGAAAATTTTTCGTCTGCGCCGCCGACTAGAAAACTGCGTGCGCGGTAAGAAATAAATTCACGCTGAAACTGAAATTTACGGAAAAACTTCGACACTTTAAGAGAGAAGAGAAATCGAACAGGAAAAGAATATATAAATTTGAACGAAAAATTAAAAAAATACTTTTTAGGCAAACTGCCCGAAGCGGAAAACAATTTGTTCGAGGAAGAAATCGCTCTAAACGAAAATTTGACCGAAGCGGCACAAATCGCCGAAAGCGAATTGATAGACGATTACTTGCGCGGCGTTCTTTCCGGGTCTGACCGCGAACTGTTCGGGACAATTTATCTCAACACCGAAGCGCGGCGCGAAAAACTTTTCCTTGCCGAATCGCTTTGGCGCGTCGCAAACGAGAGGCAAGCGTCTGAGATTATCGCGGCGGAAAATTCATCCTGGCAAACGTGGAATGTTTGGCGATTTGCCGTTGCCGGCGCCGCAATTTTGCTAATCGGCGCGTTCGTTTTCTTTTGGCTTAACTTTGGCGACAAAGTGGAAATAGCGGAGCAGCAAAATTCAAATCAATCCGCAGCGCCAAAAGCCGAAAATCGAAACGCGCAATTGATTGAAAACGTCAATGCTGTCAATCAGAATGTAAATTCCGTTAATCGAACTGTAAATAATTCAATTCAACAAAATAAAAATGCCGCGCCAACGCCCGCGCCGAAAACGACTTTAACGCCGCCGACGAAACCGCCCGCGCCGACGCTGGCGAGCTTCACGCTCTCGCCGGGAACTCTGCGCGATGAAGGCGAACAGTCTATAAAAATCTCGCCGACCGCGCAGAAAATCCGCCTGCGACTGAATCTGCCGGGCGACGCAGCTAAATATCAAACGTATTCCGCCGTTCTCAAAACCGCCGACGGCGAAACCGTTTTCGCAGCGTCGAATTTGAAATCTCCGAATCTGACTTTGCCCGCCAACAAATTAGAAAACCGCACCTATATGATTTTTCTCGAAGGACAAAGCTCCAAAGACACGCCCGAACCCGTCGCCGAATATACCTTCCGCGTCCGCCGCTAAAAAACTTTTACAAAAAAAATTCTGCCGTGAAATTTCGCGCCCGCTTTCGACACTTAAAAGTTACAAAGGCAACAAAGAGGCGAACATCGCGGTAACTCGTAAGTTTTCCAAGGTTGTTTTTGACACCTTAAAAGCAATCGAGCGATTGCAGGTTTTAATAATTTTGAAGCGGCAAATTGTTTCGCTTTTTCCAAATTATCAGGACAGGTTTCGAGCCGTCATGCGCCCTAAAACAATAACCCCCAAACTACAGGCTTCGGTCTGTTCGACATTTCAAACAAAAGGAGAATAACCCAAATGAACTACAAACAACTTCTGAATTATCTGTTGACAATCGTAGTATTATTTTGCGCTTTGACAAATGTTTGGGCGCAGAAATCGGACGCGCCGGACGCTCTGCCGCCCGGCGAAGATGTCGTTTTGCAGTGGAATCGCGTGCTGGCGCAAACCATCGCCACACCCGGAACGCATCCGGCGACCATTCGCACCCATCGCAGTTACGCGATGCTGCACCTGGCGATGTTCGATGCGGTCAACTCGATTGACGGCAGCTACCAGCCTTACTTATCCCAAATTCTCAGCAACGGACGTGCTTCGGTCAACGCCGCCGCCGCCTACGCCGCGCACGATGTTCTGGTCGGATTGTATCCGAGCCGGGCGGCGATTTACGCGACGGAACTCTCAAACTCGCTGGTCGGAATTCCGGCGATGCAGTTGGTGCGCGGCAGAGCCGTCGGACAAACGGTCGCCAAGCGAATGCTGCTTCACCGCGCTAACGACGGCTGGACGGTTACGCCGCCCGCTTACGTTTTGCCGCCGACTCCGGGCAACTGGCAGCCGACTCCTCCCGCCAACGCCGCCGCCGTTTTTACGCATTATCCGGCGGTGCTGCCGTTTGCGATGGCGCAGGGCAATCAATATCTGCCCGCGCCGCCGCCCGCTTTGACGAGCGCGGAATACGCCGCCGAATTAAACGAAGTCAAATCGCTCGGTTCGGCGACCAGCACGACGCGCACCGCCGAACAAACTTTGACCGTGCAGTTGTGGGCGTTGGGCGCAGCGACCGAAGTTGTTTTGAATAACCTGGTGCGCGGTCTCGCCCTAGACCGGAATCTCTCGACCGTGCAGAACGCCCGTCTGTTCGCGCTCTTTTATATGGCGATGCACGACGCGCTGCAAACATCCTTTTCGACGCAATACGCTTACGGCAGATGGCGACCGATTACAGCGATCCGCCGCGCCGACGAAGACGGCAATCCGAACACCGACCCGGACGTGAATTGGACTTCCTTGCTCTCCGCACCCGCCACGCCGACTTATTCGTCAAACGCTTCGTCGCTCACCGCATCGCCGGCGACGATCCTCGCGCTGTTTTTCGGACGCGACGACATTCCGTTTCAAATCAACTTCGGCGGCACGCCAAACGTGATTCGCGCCTATCCGAGTTTTTCGGCGATGTCCAACGAAGCCGCCCGCAGCCGCGTGTTTGCCGGAATTCATTTTCAAAGCGACACGATTGCCGGACAAATCGCCGGGCGCAACGTTTCCAATTATGTGTTCCTGAATTTTTTGAAACCGCGCTGTAACGATTAGGCAAATGGATTTTAATCGCTGAGGAAATGAAACGAATAATCAGTCAGGCAAAAGCATTGCGCTTCTCTGCCTGACTGATTATGTCAGACGCTATGCCTGACGGTTTTAATTTTAACGGCGACGGGCAAGAGGAAGTTAATGCAGCAATTTATTGAAAATGGCGGCTGGTATCTGTGGCAAAGCATAAACGAAATTACTGCTCAACAATTCGGCTTGGCAAACGACAAGCCTGTTCAGGCGGCTTTTTTGCCGTAATCAAAAAGGAGAAAGAAAATGAAAACTAATTACAAATCAATCATTTTAGCAATCGGATTGTTTTTAGCATTGTCCACTTTAGTTTCAGCCGCGCCGGGCGACCTTGACCCAACATTTTCCGGCGACGGAAAACTTACGGATTTCATTCCCGGAACTGCCTCATATGGCTTTGTGGCGACGGCTGTTCAGCCGGACGGGAAAATCGTTGCTGTCGGAGGAGCTTCAAATCCTCAATTTTTCTACGTCGCACGTTACAATTCGGATGGTTCGCCCGATACAACATTTGGCGGCGGAACGGGAAAAGTGTCAGCTCAATTCGGACCGTTCTACAACTATCCTAATGATGTCGCCATTCAGCCGGATGGGAAAATTGTGGTTGCCGGCTGTTATTGTGAAGAGGACTTAGGAGATTATACTCTGGCTCTTGCTCGTCTTAACACGGACGGTTCGCTCGATTTGTCGTTCGACGGCGACGGCGTTCTGACACGACCGGATTTTGTTGGTCCGGCTAACTCTGTCGCAATCCAAACCGACGGCAAAATCGTGGTCGCCGGTCAAGCCGGTGGCTTCCTTGACTGGCTTGTTCTTCGTTTTAATAGCGATGGCTCGCAGGATTTCACGTTTATAATCAGCGGTAATATCTTCGCTCCCGATCATGCCGCGCCATACTCTGTCGCTGTTCAGACCGACGGAAAGATCGTCGCTGCAGGCAGCTCTGTTTATACTGCCGCGCCCGGTGACTTCGCCGTTGTTCGTTACAACCCGAACGGTTCACTCGATACGACATTCGACGGTGACGGCAAAGCGATCACTCCGGTAGTTGGTTGGGATCAGGCTAATTCGGTAGCGATCCAGACCGATGGAAAAATTGTCGCGGCGGGCGCATCTGATCGGTTTTCCGCAAATAACGACTTTGCTCTCATCCGTTACAATCCGAATGGTTCGCTTGATAAGACATTCGACGGCGACGGCATTTTGACCACTCCCATAGGTGTCGGAGCGGATGGAGCATCTTCAGTTAAGATTCAGGGCGACGGTAAGATTCTTGTTGCGGGCTATAGTTTCAACGGCTCGAATAATGACTTTGCCCTCGTTCGTTACAATCCTACGGGTGCGCTCGATACGACATTCGGAGGCGGCGACGGTAAAACTACCGTTGATTTTGATGTCTCAAACGACAACGCCTACGGAATGGCACTCGATAATGTCGGGCGTGCGGTGGTCGGCGGCGGGTCTGACGGGAGGTTTGCTATAGCTCGTTTTCTCCTTGTCCCGAGGCGAACTTTTGCCGATTTTGACGGCGACGGCAAAACCGACATTTCTGTCTTTCGTCCGTCGGACAGAGTTTGGTATCTAAATCAATCAACCAACGGATTTTATGCTACGCAATTCGGGCTTTCAACCGATAAAATCACGCCCGTCGATTACGACGGCGACGGCAAAACCGA
>CBDUBY010000075.1:0-15616 GCA_965365505.1 uncultured Pyrinomonadaceae bacterium
CAAGAGTTTTGCCAAAACAAGAGCGGCGATCATTTTTTTCATAGCTTTTATGATGAAACCTTCGCCGAGAAATTTGTCTTTTAATTTATTTGTATGGGCTTGGGTTAGTTTCGATTATTGGTTTGCCGATGACGTTTTTTGAGATAACGTTAATGATTTTTGTGAGTTGCGAACTGTCTTCGTATTGTCCGCAAGCGCAAGTGTAATGCGGCGTAAAAGCTAATCCAACGATCACTAGCGAAAACAAAAATGATGACAAGATTGTCCCTTTGATAATTCTCTTTTTCATAGTTTTCATCCTCGCCTTCGTTTTTCAGTCAAACATAATTTTTACCGCATCGTCAAGCGGATTTTCCGAGATTTTATCAATCAAACCGATTCGCAAAGCATCGTTCGCGTTAATTCGTTTCGCCGTCATAAATAATTCCAATGCTCTGGCTTCACCAAGCAAGCGCGGCAAAATCTGCGTTCCGCTCCAACCGGTAATGATTCCTAAACCAACGCCCGGATGCGCGAAAATCGAGCGCGGCGAAGCGATTCTTTGGCGGCAGGAGACCGCCAAATCCAACGCGCCGCCCATACAAAAGCCGTCAACGGCGGCGACGGTAAATTTCTCCGAATGATAAATTTGCTGCATCATTGTTTGCCCGCGCCGACCGAATTCGCGCGCCGTGTTTTCATCGAGTTCGGCGATTTCATTTAAATTCGCGCCCGACGCGAACGTATCGCCTGAACCGGTGAAAATAATTCGTTCGATTGCCGAATTTGATTCTGAAGACGTGAAAATTTCTTTCAGTTCTTCGAGCGTTTCGATTGATAAAGGATTTTTTATTTCCGGTCGGTTGAAGCGCAAAACGACCGCGTTTCCGATGTTTTCAACGTGAATTGTTTGGCTCATATTTTACAAAGCGCGATTGTTCTGCCTAAATTAACATTATGTATCGAATAAACAAAGCGCATCCGTGGCACGGCATCGAGACGGGCGAAAAAGCACCGGCGGAAGTAATGGTTTTCGTTGAAATCGTTCCGCGCGACACCGTGAAATACGAAGTTGATAAAGAAACCGGCTATTTGATTATTGACCGTCCGCAGCAGTATTCAAACGTCGTTCCGGCGAACTACGGTTTCATTCCGCAAACTTACTGTGGCGAAAACATCGCTCGGCTGGCGAGTAAAAACTCTGACCGAACGGTTGAAAAAGGCGACGGCGATCCGCTCGATATTTTAGTTTTGTCCGAACATCACATTCCGCGCGGCGACATTATTTTGAAGGCGAAACCGATCGGCGGATTTTGTTTACTGGACGACGGCGAGGCGGACGATAAAATTATTGCCACGCTCGTCGGCGATAAAATTTATGAGCAGTATGCGGACATTTCCGATTTGCCGGAAAGCATCGTCAAACGGCTTCAGCATTACTTTTTGACCTACAAAAATTTGCCGAGCGAGCCGTATATCTGCGAAATCGCCTATATTTACGGGCGCGACCAATCGCACGAAGTTATCAACGAGGCAATCAAAGATTACGCGGAGTTAATGGATAAGCTGAAGAAAACCGCCATCGGTCATTAAAAGAAAACCGCCCACGTCGCAAAGTCGTCGGTAAAGTGTTCAAAATGATGCGCGACTTGTGCGGGAACAAAAAACGCATCGCCGACCGCGCAGGCGTATCTTTCGGTTCCGATTAAAAGTTCGCCCGAGCCGCGCGCAATAAAATAAAATTCGTCTTCCTCGTGAAAAGTTTGATAATCAAACAAATCCGGCGCGAAAAAAATCAAACTGACGCTTCCCTTTTTGAATGACTCGACATCCCACACACCGTTTTTCCATTTGGCATCGGCTGGCAACGGCAGTTCTTTGAGCATTTCGGAAATTGTAAATTTCATCGGATTACAAACGAGCTGTTTTTCGCGCGTTGTTTTCGGCGACGGTTATTTCTCTTTCGTGTAAAGAAATTGCCGACCGCCTTGTTTTAATGTCAGTTGGTTTTTTTTCGGGTTAAATTCGATGACCACGCCAGCCTGTTCAAACTTAAATTTATCCTTCGCCGTCGCTTCGAGCGGAAACGCCGATTGTCCGGTTGCCTGCACGAAAAGCGTTGCGCCGTTTTTCGTAACCGCAAGCTTTAAAGCAATGTCGGAACTCGAATAATTGCCGAGATATTTATCCAAATCTTCCGGTTTGAGCGTGATTGTTTCAAAAGTCGGAACAGTGAATGGCTGACCCAGCGCAGCGGCGAATGCGGCGATCATAACATCGTTCAATGGGTAAACTGTGCCGTTTGAAGCGTATGCGACCGCCAAATTTTCTTCCGGCACATAAACCAGCATCGAATGGAAACCGTCAATGCCG
Organism: uncultured Pyrinomonadaceae bacterium; assembly: GCA_965365505.1. GTDB lineage: Bacteria > Acidobacteriota > Blastocatellia > Pyrinomonadales > Pyrinomonadaceae. The sequence continues at coordinate 2,353 of CBDUBY010000075.1, forward strand.
CCGCTATGACCGAAGCCTTTTTTCTCGAAAACCGGCAATTGAAACATTCCCATTCCATAACCTTCGGTCATCGTTTTCATTTGATTGAGGCTCTTTTTGGTAATGAGTTTCTCGCCGAATAAGGCTTCGATAAACTTCGTCAAATCGGTCGGCGTTGACAGCATCGCGCCCGCGCCGCCGGAAATGCTCAAATCGGTTTCGGGCAAAAACTTCCAATCGCTGGCGAACCTGTAAGAATAGCTTTCGCCCGCGCCGATGTCAGTTTTACCGCCGAGATACGTATTTGCCAAATTAATTTTCCCGGTTATATTTTCCTTTAAGAACTCCTGATAAGATTTTCCGCTCGCTCTTTCGACGATGTAGCCGAGCAGCAAATAATTCGAATTACTGTAACTGGCTCGCGCATTCGGCTCAAAATCAGGCTCGCTTTTTGCGATGATGGCGAGCAATTCGCTTTGCGTTTTCGGTTTTTGATAATAAGTCAAATAATCGTCATCGTCGGTAAAATTATGCAGCCCGCTGCGATGGTTGAGCAGATTCCCGATAGTGATTCGTTTCGCGTTCGGTATTTGCGGATAAAATTTGTCCAGCGTGTCGCTCAATTTTAATTTGTTCGTTTCGACCAGTTGAAATATCATCGTCGCCGTGAACATTTTCGTTATCGAACCAATACGATATTTGGTCTGCGTCGTCGAAGGCTTTTTTTCCTTATCACCGATTTGGCTGTAACCGACGGCGCGGCGGTAAAGCACGCTGCCGTTTTTTGAAACGGTCAAACTTCCCATCGCCTTGTTTCTGGCGGCGAGCGCATCAAAAAATTGGTCGAGTTTGGCTTTATCCAGAGTTTGAGAATAAATCGCGCTGAACAATGCCAATGTAAAAATAATCGTTGATAAAATTTTGATCTTCATACGGATTTTGAGCTGTTATTTGCTCAATACGCAAAATCCTCGGCAAAGTTCTTCGGCAAAGACGGAAACCCGCACGAAGTAAGGTTAATAGCATTTGATAACCTTACTTCGTGCGGGTTTCCGCTCGGTCAATTCCTATAAATTTTCCGGCAAAACAAACGCACCGATGTGCGGTTTATGTGTGTTTAGGCAAGTTTGTAAAGCGAGCGTCAAAGCATCGCGCAAGTTTTCCGGCGTGACAATCGCATCGAGCAATCCGCGAGCGGCGGCGTGTTTCGCGTCGAGTTCGCGGTCATAAGTTTCTCGCACTTTGTCCATTTCGGCTTTAGTCGCGTCGTCCGGCTCTTTGCCTTCTTTTTTTAATTTTTCAATTTGCGTTCCAAAAATCGCCTGCGCTGCGCTGTCGCCCTCCATCACGCCCATTCTGCCGGTTGGCAAAGAGAAAATAAAATCCGGGTCAAAACCCTGTCCAGCCATCGCATAATAACCCGCGCCTGAAGCGTGGTTGACGGTCAAAACCAATTTCGGCACGGTCGCCGTCGCCATCGCTTCGACAAAATGCGCGCCGGCGCGAATGATTCCCGAATGCTCGGCTTCCGCGCCGACCATAAAACCGGAAACGTCCTGCACAAAAAGCAGCGGAGTTCCGTGACGATTACAGTTTTCGATAAAATACGCCGTCTTTTCCGCCGATTCGGTATAAACGATGCCGCCGAATTTTGGCGGGTTGCCCGGTTTGCCTTTCGACATTCCGCGCGAATTGGCGATAATACCGACGAGAATTCCGCCGATTCGTGCCGTGCCGCAAATCATTTCTTTCGCAAAGTCGGCTTGAAATTCGTCAATGCGTCCCTCGTCCAAAAAGCAATTCAAAACCTCGTGCATATCGTAGGGCGCGCGATGGTCTTCGGGCAGAATTTCGTAAAGTTTTTCTGATTTGTTTTTCGGTTTCTGCGATTCGATGATTGAAACTTTTGTTTCCTCTTTTTTCGGCAACTCCGAAACAAGCTGCCGAATTTTTTCAATACATTCCGCTTCGTCCGTCGTCCGAAAATGCGCTACGCCGGAAATAGAATTATGCGTCATCGCGCCGCCCAGAGTTTCGTTATCAATCGTCTGCCCGGTCGCGCCTTTCACCAGATTCGCGCCGCCCAAACCCATAAACGAAGTTCCTTCGACCATCAAAATCACGTCCGACAGCGCGGGCAGATACGCGCCGCCCGCGACGCACATTCCCATCACGGCGGCAATCTGCGGAACTTTCAAGTAACGCCGCATAATCGAGTTGTAATAAAAAATTCTGGCTGCGCCGTATTGACCGGGAAACACGCCGCCTTGATAAGGCAAATTCACACCTGCCGAATCCACCAGATAAACAATCGGCACACGGTTTCGCATCGCAATTTCCTGCGCGCGCAAGATTTTCTTAATCGTTTCGGGATACCACGCGCCCGCTTTGATCGTCGCGTCATTGGCAACAACGACGCACTCGCGTCCGTGGATTTTCCCGATGCTCGTGACAACCGCCGCCGCCGGAGCTTGCCCCTTATATTCGTCATAAGCGACCAGAAGACCAATTTCCTGTTGATATGCATTGTTATCAAACAGCAATTCAATCCGCTCGCGGGCGGTCAGTTTTCCCTGCTTATGAATCTTTTCGATTTTCTCCGCGCCGCCGCCGAGTTTTAATTTGCGCTCCAATCGCTCAAATTCATCGGAGAGTTCGCGTAGCCGTGATTTTTTTTCTGATGTTTTCATTTGAAATAAATTTAACGCAAAAACCGAAAACGGCATTTCTAAATTTTACTTTAGACAGCCGTTTCCGTCGTCTTCGCGTTTTAATTTTAACTCTAATTCGAAATTTTACAAACTTTTTATTCGCGCCAGTTCGGTCCAGTTTGCATTATAGTTGGAATGCTGCACGCCCTTGTTTTTGCTGCTCGCTTCCAGAACGCCTGAACCGCCAGCGCACGCCAGCGCGATGTGTTCGCCGCCGTAGCTGTTCGGCTTGCGAATTAAAATATCGCCGTCACGAATTTCGCTTGTCGTGATAATGTCTCCATCAGCGGCTTTATACGAATTGCCGGAGGCTTTATAGACTTTCAATCTGCCGCTGCCGCCCGATTGATACCAGCCGACACCTTTGCGCCACGTTCCTTTGTCTTTGCCAAGTGCCTTAACCAAAACCCAGGCGACGAAACCTTCGCAGTCGAAATGACGTTTGCCGCGACAGTCTTCGCCGAGAAAAATATAGCCGCCCGAAAGTCTCGGATAAAGCCCTCGGTCTTCAAAATCCCACCAGAAATATTTAGGCAAAATGCTTGCTTTCAACTCCGCCAGATATTTGGGTAAAAGAATGTCGCGGTCGCCGCCGTCGCCTTTTTCAAACTGCTTGCCGAGCGTCATCAAACTCCATCTGCCGCGACAAACGGCGAAACTATTTTTCGTCGCGTGAATGCTCAGTCCCGAGAGTTCACAATTTTCAACCGTTTCTAATGAACGAAACAAACCCGAACCGTTTTGTCCGGGAATCGCGCCGTCGCCGCCTTTTAAATAATGCCCGCCGGCACTAACTTCCGCCATCGCGGTCGTGTTAATCAAAATCCGCTTTTCCGCATCTGTCGCCATCTCAATTACCTCCGTTGATTGATTTGGTCAGAAGACGCGCCCGCTTAATTTTTTTTGCGAATAATAAACGTCGGCACCATTCCGCCGCCGCTCGAAACATTTGCCAATTCTGACGAAGACAGCCGCGTGAAAGCCGAGCCGACTAATCCATTATAAAGCAGCGGGTCGAGGTCAACGAGCTGTTCAATCATCTGCCAATTCCCAGCCGCGTCTAACATCGGAAACATTTCTTTGGAAGTCTGCACGCGTTCCTGCACGAGATAGTCGCCGTTTTCCAGCGCGACGTTGATTGCTTTGTCCCAATCTTCGTCGGTCGAAGCCCAGCCGATATAAATGCCGTGTCCGCCGTAATCGTCGTTTGGTTTCAAAACCAACTTGCCTTTGTTCGTGCGCGTCCATTCGACCAAATCAATTCGTTCGTTTTTGTTCTCGGTCTGTTCGTCGCGGAATTTGCGCGTCCAGGGAATATGCGCGGTTATCGCGGCGAGTTCCGCTTCGTTAAAAAGATGCGCGTAACGCTCATTCGTTAAGACGGCGAAGATCGCTTTTTTGTGAACGATTTTTGAACGAAAATTATTGACCAAACAAATTGCACCGGCGCGATAAGCGTTCAGCAAATCGGGATGCGCGTCCATAATCGGCAGGTATTCGTTAACCAGCAGGCGTTTGTAAACGATGTCCACAACAACTTCTTTATAACGCAACTTCGCGCCGTCAAAGTCGAGCTCGTCCGGCGAGCAAATCAAAGCCGTATAACCCTGCGATTCAAAATAATCTTTAAAAAGTTCAAACTCTTGCTGCGTCGGCAAATCTTTCAAATCAACAATCGCAATCGTCGGTTTCTGTTCCGGCACGCCGCCGTTAAATTCCGTATAGCATTTAAGCAGCACGTCGAGCAGTTTTGGGCGACCTTCAAAACCGCGCACTTCATATTTTTCCTTAAACTTCTGCATTATCGGCAACGCTTGGAAAATCTCAGTCGCGGAATCGGCGTAAGCCACGCCTGCGGGCGATTCGCCGTTGAGTTCGACGAACGAATAAGCATTATCGGTCAAAAAAGAATCGAGCCGCGCATTAGGCGAAACCTGCGCGTATTTTGGGTCAATCGCCACCAAATCCTTTTCGATTTCCGTAATGCCGAGTTCGTCTAAAATTTCTTCGTTTCCGACAGCCGCGTCCTTGACCTTTTGCAGCGCAGACCAAACGGTTTCGCAAATTGTCACGACGCGCTGCCAATCGGCTTCGGTGACAAAATGCGGGCGCAGATACGGCGTTAAGCGACGACCGCCGAAAATCAATCGCGCGCCTTCCAAACCTTCATCGAGCGCGAGCCTGGACGATTCGGCTAAATCGAAATCTGCGAGTAGTTCGTGATAATGGGCAACGGCTTCTTTTAGCATAATTTTGAATTTTGCCACAGAAAACACAGAGTTTACAGAGCGGAATATTTGATAGTTCTTCGTGTTTTACTCTGTGCGCCCAGCGGCTATTTTGTTTTTCCTAAATTAACGATTGTCGAAAATTCTGTTTGCGTTAATGGGAGCACCGAAAGCCTGGATTGTTTTACTAATGCGATGTTCTGCAAATTCTCGTCGGCTTTTATTTGGTCGAGCGTCACGGTTTTTGCAAATTTTTCGATTGGTTTTATCTCGACCGCAATCCATTTTCCCGTTCCGTCGGTCGCGTCCTGAAACGCCTCACGCGAAACTTCCGCCGCGCCGACGACCGCTTTTTCCGACCGCGAATGATAAAATAAAACTCGGTCGCCGACGCGCATTTCGCGCAAATTGTTTCTGGCTTGAAAATTTCGCACGCCTGTCCAATCAGTTGCGCCGTCCGCGATTAAATCGTTGAACGAATACTTTTCGGGTTCCTGTTTGACGAGCCAGTATTTCATCGCAAAAGTTTAACAGATTCGGCGATAACGCGCTTCATACAAAGATAAAATTCCGTGACAAATCACGCCCGCCGCGGCGACGAATAGAATCGTTTTACCATAATAATTGTTTGCCAGAACCCGCAGCGCGCCGTCAACTCCCATCGCCGCATTCGGGTTGGATTCGATTGCCGCGCGGATAAAAAAATAGCCCATCACGCCGAAAATCACCGCTCGCGCCGTAAAGCTCAAAGCTCCGAGAACCGCAACAATTTTCCGCTTGCTGCCTTGAAGTTCGCGCAGGCGATAATCCTCCTGAAATTTTCCGGTAATGCCGCGATAACATTCGTTGATGCCCGCGCCGATAACGCTCAGCCCGATGAGAAAAATTACGACCGCGCCGAGCGGCAGCGCGAGAATTATTCCCGTCAGTGTTTTCTGCACCGTGCCGTTTTCGACAGCGACGCGAGCGGTCAGAATAATATCAAGCGCCGTCCACGCCAGGAAAAAATAAAACAATCCGACACCGACGGCAATGCAGCGTTTGACGATTCCCTGCCAATTTTTCCCGTGGTTATCAACGTCCGCGGCGCCGCGCAAAATGTTCCACGCGCCGTGACCGATTGCACCGATAATGAAAATTGTCAAAAGAACTTTTCCGTAGGTATATTGCGCGATTAACGTCATTGCGCCCGTCGGGTCGGCGAGCCTTCCGCTGCGGTCGCCGATTGCTACTAAAATCGCCAATACGCCGATAACAATAAACAGAAAACCTTTCGTGTAAAATCCGAACTCGGCGAGTTTTTTAATGAAAGGATGGCGGACGATTTCTTCCGCCTTTTCGACCGTTTCTTCGATTTTTTCGCTGACCAATTCTTTGGTGGCATCGTTCATTTTGTTCGGTGAGATATAATTTTTTCCCGCGTTTATGTTTTCTTCTGCGCGTCCGCCGCTTTTTTGTTCAGCCACTTTGCCCAACGTTCGAGGTAAGGGCGAAACGGTTTGAAATACTTGGCGCGTTTGGAATTTTCCGATTGTTTCTCGCCCCACGATTTCAAATTCTTCTGCGCGTATTGCCTGATTTGCGGTTCGAGGTTTTCCTTTTTCACCGAATGGCGAAGAGTCAAATAATAATGTTGACCGACGAGGGAAAAAATCAATCCGGCGAGATTGCTTTTAAACGCGCTTTTCGCCATCCAGCGTTTGCCGAAATTTTCCGTCGGCTGCAATAACGCGCCGATTGAAACTTCGAGCCACGCATTTTTATTTTGCATTTTCGGGTGATATAAACCCGGCAAATCGCCTTTAATCGGCACGGGCGAGTTTTTCAGTTGCGGGTTATTGATAAAATCCACCAGCCGAATTCTTTCGATTCCGCGCTGATGCTCGGTCGGCAGAAAGGCGAGCGCGCCTCGAATCGCTTCTTCCGCGCCTTTCGGTAAATCAATGCTCGATTGATTTTCGATTTTTATTTCCGTCGGTTTCGCCGATTTTAAACCGGCTAATTTGATTGCCATAACTTAATAAGTAAATTGTAAATCGTTCGCCGTAATTAGTAAATTGCTCCACAAAACTGTCGCCGAAAAGCAACACGGAAACGCAAACAAGGAAACGGGAAAAAGGAGAAAGTCTTTGTTCACAGCTGTTTTGATTTTATGAGTTTCGCGGCACGGATTTTGTTGTTAAGTAAGAAGAATTCAGTTTTCTAAATAATGATGAATCAAAAAACTTTAGCAAAACCAATCGAAACCGGCGGCATCGGTTTACACACGGGCGTGACGGTCAATTTAAAACTCAAACCCGCGCCGGAAAATACCGGCTATATTTTCGTTCGCACGGATTTGGACAAATTTGAAATTCCCGCGTCGGTCGAATACATTTCGCATTGCAGTTACGCCACGACGCTGCTTCGGCGCGGCGTTTTGCTTTCGACCTGCGAACATCTGCTCGCGGCACTGCGCGGCAGCGGCATTGATAATTGTTTTATCGAACTCGACAACATCGAAATTCCGATTATGGACGGTTCAAGCGAAAACTGGATTGAACTAATCGAGCAAGCCGGAACAATCGAACAAAACGCCGCGCGTCATTTTTTGAAAATTAAGGAAAAAGTCGTTTTTGAACAAGGCGACCGGCGAATGTCAATCGAACCGTCGGACGAATATGAAATCGAATGCCGGATAGATTTTCCGCATCCGTTTATCAACCGTCAAAATCTTCATTTCACTTTGAACGAAGATTCGTTCGGGCGCGAAATCGCTTCAGCCAGAACCTTCGGTTTTACAACGGAAATCGAAATGCTGCGTAAAGCCAATCTCGCGCTCGGCGGCTCGCTCGACAACGCGATTGTTCTCACGCCCGACGGAATGCTCAACGAACAGCCGCTCAGGTTTGCCGACGAATTCGTGCGTCACAAAACTCTCGATATTATCGGCGACTTCGCGCTTTTGGGAATGCCGTTTTTCGGCAAAATCAAAGCCGAAAAAAGCGGTCACGCGGTTCACGCTTCGCTGATGAGCAAATTATTGAAAACCGAATCAGCCTGGGAAATCGTCGAAAGCGTTTAGAGCCTGTGCCGTCAGTTTGATGCGTCACGCCTTGCCGACGTATTTTGAAACGTGGACTCTAAATTTTTTTTGTTATAATTCGGCTATGACAAAAACGGCAGCCAAAACGATTGTCGAAAACTTCACCGCCGAAATTTATCGGGTTTCGGAGAATAATCGAATCGCCTTAGAAACCGACGCGCTCGCCGTCGAAGAACCACTCGAAATTCGCCTTGGTCTTTCGGACGAAAATGGAAAAATGCTTCATAAAGCTGTTTCAATTACTATGCGAACGCCGGGCAGTGACGCGGAACTTGCCGCCGGATTTTTATACACCGAAGGAATTCTCAAATCGAAAAATCAAATCGCGCGAGTAAAACATTGCGGCAAATTTCCGTCTACCGGAAACACGATTCGCGTTGATTTGCAGACCGATGTAAATGTAAATTTGAAAAAACTCGAACGCAATTTTTACACGACTTCAAGCTGCGGCGTGTGCGGCAAAACGTCGCTCGAAGCGTTGGCAACGGGCGCGAAGAAAATCAGTCGAAAAAATTTTCCGAAAGTTGCAGCGGAAACGATTCGCACGCTGCCGGAAAAATTACGCGAAGCACAAAATATATTCGATCGCACCGGCGGGCTGCACGCCGCCGCGCTGTTCGGCGCAAACGGAAATTTGATTGATGTGAAGGAAGATGTCGGTCGGCACAATGCCGTTGACAAACTAATCGGAGCGCAGTTTTTGAACGATAATTTACCGCTTTCCGACAAGATTTTATTTTTAAGCGGGCGAGCGAGTTTCGAGCTTTTACAAAAAGCGGTGATGGCGCAGATTCCGATTGTCTGCGCCGTCGGCGCGCCGTCGAGTCTGGCGGTTGAAGCGGCGCGTGAATTTGGCGTGATGCTGCTCGGTTTTGTCCGCGACGGACGGTTTAATATCTACAGCGAACTGGAAAGAATCTACGAAAACGCGGCTGCGTGAAAATTTGATTCGACTCGCCTGGCATTTCGGCTTTTGGCGACACTGACCACGCCGATGATTTACCGCATCTGAAAATGAATTACGATTGAGAAACAGATTTTATGAAAAACGAATTTGACGGCGAGGAAAATTTTGCAGATTTGGAAGTCGGCGAACCGAAGCGAACGGCGGGCGGGCTGACGGCAATCACGCAGTCGCTCGAATACGCTTACGGCGAAATGGGCGTTGGGCGCGGAACGCAGACGCTTTTGAAACTCAATCAGAAAGGCGGCATTGATTGTCAATCGTGCGCGTGGGCTGACCCGCAGAAACGCACGCTAAACGAATTTTGCGAAAACGGCGCCAAGGCTCTGGCAGACGAAGCGACGACGAAAACAATCGGCGCGGATTTTTTTGCAAAATATAGCGTTGCCGCATTATCCGAACAATCCGACCAATGGCTGAACGCGCAAGGTCGAATCGTTGAACCGCTCGTTCTGCGCGAAGGAGCGGCGAATTACGAAAAAATTTCCTGGGACGACGCTTTTGCTTTATTAGCCGAAGAATTAAACCGGCTCGACTCGCCCGACGAAGCCGTCTTTTACACTTCCGGCAGAACGTCGAACGAAGCGGCGTTTTTGTATCAGCTTTTCGTCCGGCAGTTCGGCACAAATAATTTGCCCGACTGCTCGAATATGTGCCACGAATCAACGAGCGTCGCGCTCAGCGAAGCCATCGGTCTGGGCAAAGCGACCGTTCGATTGGAAGATTTGGAAGACACTGATTTGATTATCAACATCGGTCAAAACCCCGGCACGAACTCGCCGCGAATGTTATCGTCGCTGCAGAAGGCGAAAGAAAACGGCGCGAAAATGATTGCGATAAATCCTTTGCCCGAAGCCGGTCTTTTGAATTTCGTTCAGCCGAATCCGCAGCATTATTCCAATCCATTGATGTTTCCGATTGACCTTCTGGCAAGTAGTGGAATTCGGCTGGCGGATTCGCATCTGCCTGTGCGCATCGGCGGCGATATGGCGGTGCTGAAAGGCATTATGAAAATCGCGCTCGAACGCGAGAAAAAGAATCCGGGCGCGATTTTCGACCGACAATTTATCGAAGCGAAAACCGAAGGTTATGAAAAATTCGTCGAGAATTTAGAACAAATTTCGTGGACGGATATTTTATCGGAAAGCGGCTTGGCGCGTGAGCAAATTAACGAAGCCGCCGAGATGTATTTGAATGCGAAGCGCGTCGTCACTTGTTGGGCGATGGGCGTGACGCAGCACCGACACGCGGTTAATGCGATTCGTGACATTGTTAATCTGCATCTCTGCCGCGCGCAAATCGGCAAACAGGGCGCGGGACTCTTGCCCGTGCGCGGGCACTCGAACGTGCAGGGCGACCGCACGATGGGAATCTGGGAAAAAATGCAGCCGGAGTTTCGCGCGGCATTGGAAAAGGAATTTAATTTTACGACACCCGAAAAAGACGGCTTCGATACGGTGAAATCAATCGAAGCGATGCACGCCGGACGAGCGAAAATCTTTTTTGCGATGGGCGGCAATTTTCTCGCCGCCACGCCCGATACGAATTTCACGGCAACTGCATTGAAAAATTGTCGCCTGACCGCGCAGGTCATCACCAAATTAAATCGCACCGCGCTCGTTCACGGAAAAATATCGCTGATTCTGCCGTGTCTCGGGCGTTCTGAAAAAGATGTTCAAAACGGTGCGGAGCAATTCGTTTCGACCGAAAACACGATTCTGCAAGTGCAAATGTCGCGCGGAGTTCTCGAACCGGCATCCGAAGATTTGCGAAGCGAAACGTGGATCGCCGGTAAATTAGCGCAGGCGGTTTTGAAAGATAAAACAACGGTTGACTGGAAGCGTTTGATTTCAAATTATGATGAGATTCGTGATTCGATTTCGCGCGTCGTCGCCGGTTTTGAAAATTACAACAAACAAATTCGCATTGACGGCGGTTTCTACTTGCCGAATAAACCGCGTGAAGGAAATTTTCCGACCGACACCGGCAAGGCGAAATTTCACGCTTCGGAATTGCCGACGATAAAATTAAAAAACGGCGAATTGATGATGACGACTATTCGCGCTCACGACCAATTTAACACGGTCGTATATAAGCCCAATGACCGTTATCGCGGAATTAAAGGTTCGCGCCGAGTAATTTTTATGAACGAAGCCGACATCGCCGAGAGAAATTTGCGCGCCGGTCAGTCAGTAGATATAACGAGTTATTTTGAAGACGGCGAGCGACGCGCCGAAAATTTTATTGTGGTTGAATATCCGATTCCGCGACAATGCACGGCGACTTATTTTCCCGAAACCAACGTGCTTGTTCCGGTCGGCAGCGTCGCGGAAAAAAGCAATTGCCCGACTTCAAAATTAATTATTATTCGCGTCGCGCCGCATTTGCACGGCGGCGAACCAATCTTTGCCGGCGAATTCAACAATTAAAAATTAAGATGAGTTTTGATGATTTTACAGGCTATGTTCTCGCGGGCGGAAAGTCTTTGCGGATGAAAACTGACAAGGCATTTCTGGAAATCGGCGGCGAAACTTTTCTGGCGCGCGCTGCACGAACTCTCTCGATGGTCTGCGAAAATCGAGTCAAAGTTGTTCTCAATCAAACGCAGAAGAATTTTATCGAACGACTTCCCGAAAGCGTTTCTTCTATCTTCGATACTTTTGAAAATCGCGGCGCACTCGGCGGAATTCACGCGGCATTGAACGATTGCGAAACAAAATACGCGATAATTTTGGCGGTTGATTTACCGCTTGTCACGAACACGGCAATTGAGAAATTAGCTGAAACTGCGCTCACGTCAAATAAATTTATTTCGGTCGTTCCGCGCCAGACCGACGGCAGAATTCAACCGCTGTGTGCCGTCTATCGCGCTCGATATTGCTTGACGCTGCTCGAAAACTTCCTTAATGAAAATCGTTCCTCAGCCGTCAAGGATTTTCTCGAACTCATCGCGCCGCGCATCGTTGACCAAAATAAATTAACACTTAACGAATCGCCGGATGTGTTTTTCAATGTCAATCGTCCGGCAGATTTTCAATCAATTTAGTCGCTGACACAATAAATTACTCGTCCCAATTTTCCATATGGAATGAGCCTTCCTTATCAATGCGCTGAAAGGTGTGCGCTCCGAAAAAGTCGCGCTGCGCCTGAATCAAATTCGCGGGCAGACGTTCCGACCGGAAAGCGTCGAAATATGCCAGAGCCGACGACAGACACAGCGACGGAATGCGGCTGTCCAATAATTTCTCGTTCACACTGCGCCAATGCTCGCGATTCGCGTTTAAAGTCTCGGCGAATTTGTCGTCTAAAATTAAATTTGGCAGATTTGGATTTTCCGCGTAGGCGCGACGCATATCTTCCAGAAGCGTCGAGCGAATGATGCAGCCGCCGCGCCAGATTCGAGCGATTTCCGACAAATTCAAGCCGTAGTTTTTCTCAATCGAAGCGGTTTGCAGCAGCGACATTCCCTGCGCGTAGGTGATGATGAACGAACTCAAAAGCGCGTTTTTTAGTTCCTCGATTAACTGCTGGTAATCGTTTGATTCGCGGATTTCGGTGTTGCGCTGTTCGTCCGTCGGGTTTTCCACTTTTTGTTCGAGATGCATCGGCGCGTCTTCGCTGAGATGAATTCGATGCTGTTCGCTAACGGCGGTTTCGACTTCAGCGGCGGCGCGCATCGCCTTCGGGCTGGTCACTTCGCGGCTCGCCACCGTTTGCGCTTCGTCGGCAGGCAAATCGGCGCGAACGAACGGCAGACGACTGCTGTATTTTTCGGCGACCAAAATTCGCACTTCTTTCTGCGCGGAAATCTGACGCATCGAAACCGCCGAATCAATCGTTGGAATCGGCACGCCGAAGTCCATCGCCGCCTGCGAAGTCCATTTCCCCGTTCCCTTCTGCGCGGCTTTGTCGAGAATCATTTCAACCAATGGTTTATTGGTTTCCGCGTCCATTTTCCGCAAAACTTCCGCCGTAATTTCCACCAGAAAAGAATTGAGTTCCGAGTCGTTCCATTTGGAAAAAGTATCGGACATTTCGGCGTAATTCATTTTCAAAACACGAAACATAAAATCGTAAGTTTCCGCCAAAATCTGCATCAAGCCGTATTCGATGCCGTTGTGAACCATTTTGACGAAATGACCCGCGCTCGAATTTCCCATAAACGCGACGCACGGCTCGCCGTTGACTTTAGCAGACGCGGCTTCAAGAATCGGCTGAACGTGCTTGAATGATTCTTCGTTTCCGCCGGGCATAATGCTCGCGCCGTGACGCGCGCCTTCTTCGCCGCCGGAAACGC
>CBDUBY010000076.1:0-15526 GCA_965365505.1 uncultured Pyrinomonadaceae bacterium
CGCCCGAACCGATGAGTCCGTCGGTAAGAAATATGGCGGCGCGCATTGCTGTCAATTATTCGCCCGACGCGGGCGGCGCGTCAGCCGCCAATCGTGCGTTTGCCGATTGGACGGCAATTTCGCAATGGGGCAGCCGAATGTATGACCCGCAGGTTGTTATCAATGATGCGGTTGCCGTCAAAGCCAGAGAATTGACGGCGAATGCTAAAACTGAACTCGAAAAAATCCGCGCTGTCGGCAGCTACGTGCAGAATTTGCAATACATCTCGATTGACATTGGTGTCGGCTACGGCAACGGAATGATTCCGCGCCCTTCGGATTTGGTTTTGAGTCGCGGTTACGGCGACTGCAAAGACAAAGCGAATTTGATGCGAGCGATGCTTCGCGTGTTGAAAATCGAAGCCTACCCGATTGCGATTTATTCGGGCGACCCGACCTACGTGCGCGAAGAATGGACTTCGCCCGGACAATTCAACCACGCGATTATCGCCGTCAAAGTTTCGGACGAAACCGTCACGCCGACGATTTTGAATCACCCGAAACTCGGACGACTTTTGATTTTCGACGCGACCGACCCGTTCACGCCGGTCGGCGATTTGCCCGATTATTTGCAGGGCAGTATGGCTCTGATTATGGCTGGCGAAATGGGCGGATTATCGAAAATGCCGATTACGCCCCCGGAAACGAATCTGCTTGAACGCAATGTCGAAATCAGTATGACGGCGGACGGCGGCATCAAAGGCATCATTAAAGAAACTGCTAACGGTCAGGAATCAACGACGTTTCGCGCCCAACGAAGATTGCTGTCGGTCGGCGATTACAACAAGATGATTGAAAATTGGCTGACGCGCGGCGCGACCGGCGCGCAGCTTGTTAAAGTCACGCAGAACGACCGGCAAGCCACAGCGGGTTTTGATTTGGATGTAGAATTTTCCGCGCCGCGTTACGCGCAATTAATGCAGAACCGGCTGCTCGTTTTCAAACCGACCATCGTCGGCAGACGCGGCGGAGTTTTTCTGACCGAGCCGAAACGCGACCAGCCCGTGATGCTCGATTCGAGTTCGATGCGGGAAACTGTGACGTTCAATTTGCCGCAAGGTTTTGTCGTGGACGAAATGCCCGACGCGGTAAATCTGGAAATGCCGTTCGGCAAATACACGACCAAATATGAAGTTAAGGGCGACAAACTCGTTTTCACCCGTTCGCTCGTGACGACGCGCAGCACCGTGCCGGTCGAAAAATATAATTCAATTAAAGATTTCTACACGAAAATGATGGCGGCTGAACAATCGCCGGTCGTGCTTCTCAAAAAATAAGTCGGCGAGCGTAGAAAATAAAATTCGATGTGAGTTTTTAAATAAAGACCGGAGCGTAACAACTCAGGTCTTTATTTAATTGAATTAGCAGTCATAGTTCAGTTTTTGAAAAATTCTTCGCTGCTGTCTTCTGGACAACAAAGCGACGGCGTTATAAGTGATAAAATAGACGGGAATTATACGCTTAAAAAATCATTTATTCGGAGGAGTTTATGGTTGAAGAAAACAAAAAAAATTCTTTCAGCACAGAAACCGGCAGCCTGAAATTCGGAGCAGGTTCGCTGCAAATAATTAATGGTCAGGATTGCTGGTTTGTTCCCGGACTGGGAATTTACGACCGATTAGGTGCCTATATCGGCGAAACGATTGAAGAAGCCAAACAAACGCTTGATAAGCGTAAGGCAGATGAGCAAACAAAATAATCGGGTTGATCGAACGCTTTATTAAAAGGCTTTATTCTGTTTTGAATAAAGCCTTTTTCAATTGATTCGACTATATTAGCTGCTATTTGAAGGAATTAAATACTTGTGGGCAGGATTGACACAAGGCACGATTTTTCCATCTTTATAGTTCGCTTTTCACTTTGCGCTTTACACTTTACACTAAACAAGTATGCTCAAACGCTTTATGCACAACCGCGAACGCCACTACGCGATGCTCAACGACAATCGCGTCGTGCGCGAATTCGGCTGGGGAACCGAGTTTGTCGGCGGCGCGAACGGCAACGGCGGCGACCCGCGCGAATTTTTCCGCGAATACTCGAAAAACGCGATTGCGAACAGCGACGAATTTTTCTTCGCGCCGAATGTTAAAGACTTTAAGTTACAGGATAAAATCCTGACCTGGACAAGCGGCGTTGAAACTGTTTCGGTGGAGAATAACACAGCTTACGCGCAATTTTTTCCGCACGCGGAAAATGTAAAATCGGCGGTTGTCGTTCTGCCGCACTGGAACGCGAAAGCCGGAACTTATTTTGATTTGTGCAAAGTTTTCAACCGCGTCGGCGTGTCGGCTTTGCGGCTGACTTTGCCGTATCACGAAGAGCGTATGCCGCCTGAACTGGAACGCGCCGATTATCTTGTCGCGCCGAACGTCGGGCGCACTTTGCAGTCGTTACAGCAGTCGGTTGTTGATACGCGCGCCGCCGTCGCGTGGCTGAAACAGCAAGGATTTGAAAAGGTTGGAGTCGTCGGCACGAGCATCGGAAGCTGCGTCGGGTTTTTTGCCTTCGCGCACGATTTAAACATTGACGCAGGCGTGTTCAATCACGTTTCCGGCTACGTCGCCGATGTTGTCTGGCAAGGTCTTTCGACATATCACGTTAAGGAAGGCATCGGAAATAATGTTTCTCTGGACGAACTGCGCGAATTCTGGCTGCCGATTTCGCCGCTTGCTTATATGGAAAAATTGGCGAAGATGAAGCCGCGTCCGCAGCGGTATATTTACACGCTTTACGACTTAACTTTTCCCGTTGATTTGTCGCGCGATATGATGCGTTCCCTGCGCGAACACGGCATCGAACACAGCGCGGTCAAAATTCCGTGCGGGCATTATACGTTGGGCGAAAAGCCGTGGGTTTATCTGGACGGCTGGAAAATCGTTTCGTTTTTAAGAAAGCATCTGCGGTAACCGGACAAAAGCCGATGAGTAATCATAAAGCCGCATCGTTAGAAAATCTCGGTGTCAAAACTCGACAATCTTTGTCGCTTGCCCGCACGCGCCGACTCGTTTTAGCTTACGGCTGGAACTCGACTTCATATCAAATTATCAATCCGGGCATCGAGCACTGGTTTGCCGCAGCGGGCGAGGCGGTCGTCGGTTTCGTTTCGTGTCGCGGCGTGCGCGTCGTTGCCGGTGCGCCGGTCTGCGCCGGTGAAAATTTAGCGGCGGTCGCCTCTGAATTTGAGCGCGATGCGGCGCGGCGAAGCGAGCGCGTCTGCTATTTCTGCGCCGAAGCCCGGCTCGAAGCTGTTTACGCCGATTCTCCGCAACACGCGAAAGTTTTGCTGGGCGCGCAACCAATCTGGCAGCCTGCTCATTGGTCGGGTATCGTCGCCAAACACAAATCGCTGCGGTCGCAGTTGAATCGGGCGCGGAATAAAGGCGTGAGCGTCACAGAGTGGTCAATCGAAAAAGCCGTAAATAATCCCGCGCTTGCGGAATGTCTGCGCGAATGGCTCGCGGCTAAAGGATTGCCGCCGCTGCATTTTCTGGTCGAGCCTGACACGCTGGCACGTTTGTTCGACCGGCGCGTTTTCGTCGCCGAACGCGCCGGTGAAACAGTCGGATTCGTGATGTTATCGCCGGTTGCCACACGCAACGGCTGGCTGTTCGAGCAGTTCGTTCACCGACCGGGCGCGCCGAACGGTTCGGTCGAATTGATGATTGACCGGGCGATGCGCGCGCTGGCGGAAGACGGTTACGATTACGCCACGCTCGGGCTTTCGCCGCTCTCGACCAGAGCGCAGGTCGCGCCGTTTCGCAATCCGTTCTGGCTGCGCATTCTGCTCGCGTGGATGCGAAAACACGGTCAGCGATTTTATAATTTCGACGGACTCGATAGTTTCAAAGCCAAGCTGCATCCCGAAAAATGGGAACCTGTCTTTGCTGTTTCAAACGAGCGGCGTTTATCGCCCCGAACGCTCTACGCCATCGCTTCGGCGTTCAGTGGAAATGCGCCGGTCAAATTAATCCTGAACGGATTATGGCGTTCGATCCTGACCGAAATAAATTGGCTCAGACAGAGTGTTATTAAAAAGTTAGCCGGGTAGAGTGGTGGTTCAGCTTTATTTTTATCGAAACAGTGAGGTTACAGAAAAAAGACAATTACTGTTAAAATAATCGTATGGCGGAGATGATGGTGAATTTGCGCGTTCTGCGCGACCTTGAGCCGGTTCTCGAAGAACAGCGGGCGAACGGAGTGGAAGTACGGCGGGCAAGGGAAAGCGAGGGCAGAATGATTGCCGAATGGGTACGCGCATATATCAATCCGAATTGGCGCGTCGTCTGCGAAGTCGCCTTTGAACAAACGCCGCCCGCCGGTTTCGTCGCTTACAAAAACGATCCGGCTGATGCGGCTGCCGATTTACTGCCTGAAAACATTCTTGGATTTGCCTGTTACGATGTCGTCACCAAAGGAGTTTTCGGTCCGGCGGGCGTGCGTGAAGACCAGCAGACGACCGATGTCGGAACCGCCTTGCTGCTCTGCTGTATGCATGCAATGGCGGCTGACGAACATCTCGAAGCTGTCATCGGCTGGTCGGGAATGACAGTCGGTTATTCGCGCTAAACTCACCCGCAGCGTTTCGACGCGGCTCGGCTTCAAAAATTCTCTATTCGCGGATAATTCCTTTATAATCGAACTCACTCATCTTTCCTGACGTTTAGCAATTAATCTTTCGTCCTGTTCCGCAAAATAATTTAAATCGCCTGTTAACCGTTCTTCGAGCGGGCGCGTTATAAAGTTAATTTCGCGAGTCGGGTTTTGTGAGACAAAGATTTATCGTAACCCGACGTTCTTTCCGTAACTCTAAAACTAAAATTGGAGAAATAATTTATGTCCAGACTCATTGCTTTTTTTACGATTTTGTATTTATCGGCGACGGCTGTTTTCGCCCAGACGACAACCGCGCCTTTGCTAATCGGTCGCGTTGCGATTAATCAAACGCACGTCGCTTTTACCTACGCCGGAAAAATCTGGCTCGTTGAAAGAACGGGCGGCGCGGCGCGAAGATTAAACGATGCCGGTTCGGAAACCAATCCGGTTTTTTCGCCCGACGGCAAACAAATCGCGTTCGCGCGATGGAACGGCGGCGATTTTGATATTTACGTTTCAGCGGCAAATGGCGGCGAGGCAAAGCGTTTGACTTTTCAGGGCGAAGACGATTTTCCGACGGCGTGGACACCCGACGGGCAAGCAATCGTTTTTGAAAGCACGCGCGACGAAGAAGGCGTGACGCGGCTGCACAAAGTTTCCGCGAGCGGCAACAGCGCGCTGGCTGAAAGTCTTCCATTGCCGCAGGCGTTTCAGGGTTCGTTCTCGCCCGACGGAAAACAAATTGCCTACAATCCGCGAGCCGGTTTCAGCGAATGGCGATATTATCGCGGCGGCGCGACCGCTCCCATTTACATCACTGATTTACAATCGGGCGCAACCGAAAAATTTCCGAATCAAAACTACAATGACCGTTTTCCGATGTGGCTCGGCGATAAAATTTATACGGTTTCCGACCGCACCGGCGTTTTCAATTTGTTTGCGATTGACCGCAAATCTAAACAGGCGAGACAACTGACGACGTTTAACAATCAAGGCATCAGAGCTGCCGCCGCAACAAATAATGCAATTGTTTTTGTCCAAAACGGTCGGCTTCATTTGTTCGACACGGCGAGCGGTCAAAGCAAAATTCTTGATGTTTCCGTGGCACCCGACACTTCGGAATTAAATCCGAAAATCGTCCCGGCAATGCGGTTTCTTGAATCTTATACGCCGTCGGCAAACGGCGAGAAATTAGCTTTCGGCGCACGCGGCGAGGTTTTGATATTCGACAAAGCGACGAACGAGGCGAAAAATCTGACGAACACTTCCGGCGCGGCGGAACGCTATCCGGTCATCTCGCCCGACGGAAAATCGGTCGCATATTTCTCCGATGGATCAGGCGAATATCAATTGCACATTCGCTCACTCGAAAACGAAACGGTGAAGAAAATTACCATCGAAAAACAGCCGTCGTTTTACCGCGAACCGGCGTGGTCGCCCGACTCGACGAAACTCGTTTTTTCCGACCGACAGTTGAATCTCTGGCTGGCTGATGTCGGAAAGTCGTCGGCGATGAAAATTGATACGTCCGGTTATTCGGCGCAGGAATTCTGGTCGGCAAATTTCTCGCCCGACTCTAAATTTTTGACTTACGCCAAGCGTTTGAAAAATCGCGCCGGGACGATTTTCATACGCGATTTGACGACGGGAAAAAACACGCAAATCACCGACGGCGTGGCGCACGCCGAACTGCCGGTGTTCGACGCAAACGGAAAATATCTCTACTTCGTTTCCAGCCCGAACGCCGGAACGAGCGAGTTTGAATGGGGCGTATTAAACGGCGTGCTCGCAAGCCCGATGGTAATTAAACGAGTTCACGCGCTCGTGTTGGCAAAAGATACGCCGTCGCTGCTTTTGCCGAACAACCAACCGAATCCTGAAGCAAAAGCAAACGAAGCCGCGCCGACGAGAATAGACTTTGAAGACTTGCAAAGACGGTTTGTAGATTTGCCGCTGCCGATGCGAAATTACACACAGATTCTTGCCGGACGACCAGGGAAAATTTATCCGGTCGCCAGCGAGTTTCCTGTCACGCCCGGCGATATTTCGATTCAAAATTCGCGGGTCATTTATTCGGTTGACGCGGCGCAGCCGTCGAAAATGGACAAATTTATTGAAGGCGTTGGCGGCTATGAATTGACGCGCGACGGCTCGCGCATTTTTTATCAGAAAGGACGCGATTGGTTTTTAGTTTCGACCGATGCCGCGCCGAAAGCGGACGACGGACGACTCGATTTGTCGAAAATCCAGTTGCGCGTTAATCCTTCGGAAGAATGGCGGCAGATGTTCCGCGAATCAATGCGGATTATGCGCGATTGGTTTTACGATCCGAATTATCACGGGCAAAATCTCGCCGCGCTCGAACGCGAATACGCGGCGTATCTGCCGACGACAACCAGGCGCGGTGATTTGAACGGACTCATCAGGCAGATGCTCGGTCACGTTTCGGTTTCGCATCTCGGAGTCGGCGGCGGCGACTCCGCGCCGCAAGGCGGAGGCGGTGCGCGCGTCGGACTTTTGGGAGCGGATTACGAAGTCGCCGACGGGAAAATTCGTTTCAAGAAAATCTATCGCTCGACTTCTTTCGCTTCGTCGAACGGCTCATTTTCCGCGCCGCTCGACCAGGCGGGCGTTGATGTTCGCAACGGCGATTATCTGCTTGAAGTGAACGGAAACAAAGTCGAAACAACGAAAAATCTTTACAGTTATTTTGAAAACACAAACGGCAAGCCAACGAAAATAGTTGTGAGCGAACGCGCCGACGGAACGAATCCGCGTACATTTACCGTCTATCCGGCAAACGGAGAGAACCGATTGCGGCGGGCGAATTGGGCGGAAGAGAATCGCAAACGAGTCGAGCAGATGTCGGGCGGAAAACTCGGCTACATTTTTATCGAAGGCTACGGCGGCGAAGGAATTATGAATGCGATTCGCGGGCTGACCGGTTACGCCGACAAACAGGGAATCATCGTTGACCAGCGATTTAACGGCGGCGGCATCACGCCCGATTATTTGATTGAATGGATGCAGCGCAAGCCGCTTTATTATTATCATTTTCGCGGCGGCGACGACATCGCCACGCCGGTTAATCCCGCGCCGCCGGTCAAGGTAATGATAATCAACGAATGGAACGGCTCGGCGGCGGAAACGGGAGCGTTTATGTTCAAGCTCGGCAAGGTCGGGCAAATCGTCGGCAAGCGAACTTACGGCGCGGGCATCGGACCTTATTTTTTCACTCCGCGCCTAATTGACGGCGGAAACATCCAACTGCCGAACCGCGCTGCTTACGACCCGTCGGGAAATTGGGGCATTGAAAACTTGGGCGTTGCGCCTGATGTCGAAGTCGAAATCACGCCGCAGGATTTTATGGCGGGCAAAGACGCGCAACTGGAAAAAGCCGTCGAAGTGGCAATAACGGAAGTCGCCAGAGTAAAACCGAACCAGCCGAAACTTCCCGTTTTCCCGACGCATCCGGCGGTGAAAACGAACGTCGTCAATGATTCGTTCGTGCTGCCCGTTCCCGGTTCGTCGTTTCCGTTGACCGACGCAAAAGTTGAAACGCCGAAATTGACGACCGGCGGGAAATTCGCCGATTTCATCGGGCAGTTTGAAACGCCGATGGGCGCGGTTACTTTTCAGCAGGAAGGCGAAAAGTTTGTCGGCGTTGCGCCAAACGGCGAGCGTCTCGAACTCGCGCCCGACGCTTCGGCGCGAGATAAATTCGCCGCGCAAACCTCAAGCGTCCAACTTACTTTTGAACGCGACGCGAGCGGTAAAGTCGTCGGCTTGACGCTGATTATTCCGAGCGGTCAGGAATTAAAGGGAAAGAAGGTCAAGTAAAACTAATGAACTAAAATTTAGAGCCGCGCGGCGATTGATAAAATTGCCGCCGGTTTTTTAAATTCCACCAGCTTTTCAATTCTCGCTGAAGATTTCTGTTATTTTTTCGTCGCCAAATCTCAATTGCTCGGGCGAGTTTGCTTCACAACTCTGCAATATATTGACATCGAGCGTGAAGGAAATCTTCACGAAATCAGCGGCGGATTTTCATAGACGGTTGCGGATTAGCAAACCGCCACACACAGGCGTATGCTTGTTGCACTGTTTAATGAGGATTTTTGTAAACTTCGCATACTGCTCTGTGCGAACAAAAAGAACCGCGGAGTAGTAAAAAATGAAAAACCAAATATCTCTTCCAGCGGCTCTCGATAAAGTTTCGTTTAATAATTTCGGCAACCGTCAGCGCGGCGAACCATCGCGGGCGGGCAGCAACAGCAAAAAAGTCAGGCGGGCAATCAGCGCGGTTTTGTGCGCGTCGCTGCTCTTGACGCTGTTCTGCTGGACAAGTGAACAGGCGGTCAAAGCCGACACGCACATCGGCACTGTCGCGGTTGGTTCGGCTCCCGCCGCTATGGTGGTCAATCCGGTCACGAATAAAATCTATACTGCTAATTTCGGCAGCGCAAACGTAACGGCGATTACGCCAGTGCAGACAAACGCAATTCCGCTCAACACCGCCGTTACGCCCGTTGCCAATAATACGGTCAATACCTCAACGCCGACTTTCTCGCTGACGGCGACCACGACTTATTCGCCAAACGCGCCTCAGCCGCAAAATATCTATTTTCAAGTTGATACGCTGATTCGTCCGTTTCTGCGTGCCACAGAACAAAGCCGCACGGCGACGACTTTGACCGCGAACGCAACCACGCCGAGTTTGCAGCCCGGCATCCACATTCTCTACTTCTTCGCCGCCGACGGCTCGGACGCGACTTCAATCAATCCGCGTCCGTCGGGAGAGAAATACAATGACCGATTTGATACGTTCGCGCCGCAATCGAGCGCGATTATCGGCGGCATCAACGCTTACCTGTTTCTGGTCGCTCCGATTGACCCGACGGCGGCAAGCGTCACAGTCGGCGGGCGTGTCTTATCGTCTGCGGGCAGAGGCTTGGCGCAGGCGCGAGTGACGATGACCGACAGAGGAGGCGAAACGCGCTCCGCTCAGACCAATGCGTTCGGCTATTTTCGTTTCGATGAAGTGCAGGCGGGCGAAACCTATATTATCAGCGTCCTCTCAAAACGCTACGAGTTCGCGCCGCAAATGGTGACGGTATCAGAGGAAATCAGCGATTTGAATTTTACGGCTGAACCATGACTCGGAAATGAAAACCTCGGCGGGCGCGGACGGGTATTGTCCGCGCCCGCTTTTTACATGCAATCAAAAGTAGTTTATGTTGATTAGACCAAACGCTAAACGCGAAGGGCAGCTTTGTTAAAAACCTAATCAGCAAAAAAGCGCGAAGTTAAATTCGTCCGGGTGCGATTTATGATTTAGTCGAAAACTAAATTGAATTTTTGTGAAATCCTCGTGCTTTTTCGCGGACAATTAAAAATATGTATCAAACCGAACAAAAAACAACCGTTTCGGAAACCGCGCGAAAGCGCAAAGAGTTTCTTTTTCCGGCGGCGGTTCTTTTATTGTTCGGGTTATTTGCGTTTCAACTTTGGTTTCACGCGCGACGCGCGAGCGCGACGTTTGACGAGCCGGTTCATACGGTTGCCGGTTATCGTTACTGGCAGTGCGGCGATTACGGCAGCAATCCCGAACATCCGCCGATGCTGAAACTTTTGGCGACCACTTTTTTGAATTTTCGCTCATCGCTCACTGCGCCGCGCGTAGATTGCGGCGCGAAGCTCTTGCCGAAATACGAAGCGGACGGATTAGGCGGCGCGTTTTTGAGCGATAACGGCGTGGATTCGATTTTGATTCCGGCGCGTCTTTCGGCGGCGTTGATGGGTCTGGCTCTGGCAGCTTTGGTGTTTTTCGCCGCGCTGGAAATGTTCGGCAAATGGGAAGCGATTGTCGCGCTGGCGATTTTGGCGTTCGAGCCGAATTTAATCGCGCACGGCTCGCTCGTTACGACCGATATGGCTTTGACGGCGACGGTTTTTGCCGCCGTTTTCGCGCTTTACCGTTATGCAAAAAAACCGACTTGGGCGCGGTTTGCGATTGTCGGTTTGGCGTGCGGGCTGATGCTTGCGGCGAAACATTCGGCGATAATTTTTGTCCCCGTGTTATTTGCCGTTTTTGCTGCTGACGCTAATTTATTTCGCAAATTTAAAGAGCATTCTCCGAAATTGATTTTCCGTCGCGCCGTCGCTTTTGCCGGCTTCTTTTTGATTGGTTTGATTCTTCTCTGGTCGTTTTATGGTTTTCGTTATTATGCGCTGCCGAACCGTTCGGAAAATATCGTTTCGGTTGACGAATACATCCGGGCGAACGGTCGCCCCGAAGCAATCGAATCGTCGTTTGCCGCCATCGTCAGGACGATTGACAAATTGCGCGTTTTTCCCGAATCTTATGTTCTCGGTTTAGCCGACATCGCGGCGACGAATAGCCGCAATGCATGGATTTTCGGGCAGGATTACCCAACCGGACAATGGTTTTATTTTCCGCTCGCCTTTCTCCTCAAATCGAGCGTCGCGTTACTTTTGCTGCTTCCGCTCGGTTTTGTTTTCGCATTTTACGAACGAGAAAAACGCCGCGAAATGTTTTTCATTCTCGCGCCGCCGCTTGCCTTTTTTGCGTTCTCTTTGACTTCAAAAATGAATATCGGCGTGCGTCATATTTTGCCCGTCTATGCATTTTTCATCGTCGCGGCGGCGGTCGGCGCAGTTTGGATGAGCCGCAAGTTTTATTATTTTCAATACGTTTTAATCGCGCTTCTACTCTTTCACGCCGTCGCTGCCGTTCGCACCGCGCCGAATTACATCGCTTTTGGCAACGACTTTTTCGGCGGCACGAACAATACTTGGCGGATTTTTCGCGACTCGAATGTTGATTGGGGACAAAATTATAAATTGGCGGACGAATATTTAAAACGCGAAAACATCGCCGATTGCCAATTTGCCGGATTCGGCAATCACGAAATTATGCGCGTTTCGCAGCCGTGCCGCTTGCTGTCGGACAGCCGTTTGCAGAGATTTTCGACCGAAATTTTCGATGCCGCGCCTTCGACAATCGAAGGCACGATTCTGGTCAGCGTTTCAAACTTGCCGCCGCGGGGCGGCGCGGAATATCTGCCTTTGATGCAGACCGAGCCAATCGCGCAAATCGGCGGCACGATTTTCGTTTATCGCGGTCGTTTTGAATTGCCGCTCGCCGCCGCCTTGAGCCGCGTAACGCGCGCCAATCAATTTGTCAGTTTGAAACGCTTTGAAGAAGCCGTAACGGAAGGACGCGAAGCGACACGACTTACGCCCGACGACGCGCGAACGCATCTCGCGCTCGCGCTCGCACTGCTTCGCACCGACAAAAAAGATGAGGCGCGAAGCGAATTTGAAGCTGTCATCGAAGCGACGAAATCAAATCCCGCGCTCTTTCGCAATCAGGAAGTCCGCGCAAATCAGGAACTCGAAAAGTTAAAATAAGGAATAAAATTATGAACCAAGCAGAACAAAAATCAACGGTTTCCGAAGCCGTCCGCAAACACAAGGAATTTCTTTTTCCGGCGGTTGCTACATATTATCAAGAACCTGTCGCGCTCGTGCGCGGCGAAGGCGAATACGTCTGGGACGACGCCGGCAATCGGTATCTCGACTGCTTCGGCGGCGTTTTAACCGTCAGCGTCGGACACGCGAATCCGAAAATCAATCAGGCGATTATTGAGCAGGTCAAACGGATTTCGCACACTTCGACGCTTTACGCGAACGAAAATCAATCGAACTTAGCCGAAAAACTAGCGGAAATTTCGCCCGGCGATTTGAAGAAATCATTTTTTACCGTCAGCGGCACGGAAGCCGACGACACGGCAATTTTGGCGGCGAAGCTGGCGACCGGCAGACAGGAAATCGTCGTGCTGCGCCACAGTTATTCGGGCAGAAGCGCGACTGCTTTATCCGCAACCGGACATTCAACCTGGCGACCGCTGCCCGCGCAGGTTGCCGGCATCGTTCACGCCCGCGCGCCGTATTGTTACCGCTGCCCGTTCAAACTCTCGCCCGAACATTGCGGTTTGGAATGCGCCAACGACATCGAGGAATTGATTCAAACGACAACCACGGGTGAAATCGCGGCGTTTATGGCTGAGCCGATTCTCGGAGTCGGCGGTTTCATCGTGCCGCCGAAAGGATATTTTGAACGTGCCTACGAGATTGCGAGAAATCACGGCGGGCTGTGCATCTCGGACGAAGTGCAGACCGGCTGGGGCAGAACCGGCGATAAATGGTTCGGCATCGAGCAATGGAACGTCACGCCCGACATTATGACCAGCGCGAAAGGAATGGCGAACGGCGTTCCCATAGGCTGGACAATCGCCACGCCCGCAGTTGCCGATAAATTTCCCGGCTTGACGTTTGCAACCTTCGGCGGAAATCCGGTTTCATCGGCGGCGGCTCTGGCGGTCATCAAACTAATTGAAGAAGAAGATTTAAAAACCAACGCCCGCGTCGTCGGCGATTATTTTCGCTCGAAACTTGAAGAATTAAAAGAAAAATATCCAATCATCGGCGACGTGCGCGGAATGGGCTTGATGCAGGGCATCGAACTCGTGCGCGACCGCGAAACGAAAGAGCCTGCGCCCGAAGCGGTTCTGAAAGTTTTTGAAGAAACCAAACGGCAAGGCGTACTCATCGGCAAAGGCGGGCTTTACGGCAATGTGATTCGCACGGGAATGATGCTCAATTCGACGACGGACAAGGTGGACGAATTGGTTGCGGCTTTGGATAAAGGTTTCGCTTTGTGCTGAGGAGTTAGCTATAATAGCCAAGTAGAGGTTTGAAAAATTATGAGAACGACGAACATCGCCGAACTGAAAAATCATTTGAGCAGTTTCTTAGCCGACGTAAAGCGCGGCGAAGAAATTTTAATTAGCGACCGTAACCAGCCGATTGCCAAAATCGTTCCGCTGCATAACACTTCGGAATTTACCGCCGAAGAGTTGGCTTTAGCGGCGGCGGGCATTCTGCGGCTGCCTGAAGAAAGCGAGATTGGCGAAGCCTTCTTGAAGGAAAAACGCTCTGCCTTGAAAAGCGAAACGGCAATCAAAGCCGTCACGGACGAACGGGATGAATACTGAAATCGCCTTTTGGGACACGAGCGCAGCGTTGCCGCTGTGCTGTTCGCAAATTTTCACGATGCAATCAAAAAAGTGGTTGCGAAAATATCCGAAAATCGTCGTCTGGTGGGGAACTTCGGTTGAGATCAACAGCGGTTTGGCGCGGCTGAAACGCGAAGGTCATTTGACGGAAAAGGAAACTGTCAAAGCCTTGCGCCTGTGGGGGAAACTCAAGAAGACCTGCCGCATCGTTTCGCCCGTCGAAAGAGTTTTAGAGTTGGCAAACGATTTGCCCGAAAATTACGGTTTGCGCGCTTTGGATTCGTTCCAACTCGCGGCGGCTCTCGTCTGGTGTCAGGAAAAACCGCGCCGTCGTCCGTTTGTGACGGCGGACGAACGCCTAGCGAAGGCGGTTGAGAAAGCAGGATTTACGGAAATTTTATTAACTTGAAAGATCTTATGAAAACACTAATCAAAAACGGACGAATCGCAGGCGGCGGTTGATAATTACCGCGCGGATATTTTAATCGAAGACGAACAAATTTCCGTCATCGGCAAAGGCAGTTTGTATGGAAATGTGATTCGCACGGGTTTGATGCTTAATTCGACCAAAGATAATGTTGACGAACTCGACGCCGCGCTCGACGCGGGTTTCGCCGCTCTGTAAGAAATTCACTGCCGGGGCGAGCGAATACAAAATTTTTAGGAAAGTCTTTTCGACGACGGCGACTTTCAAAACGACGGCTTTTGGTTTAGTTTTATTAAACTCTCCTCCTCTGCCGCCGCGTTTTCCGCGTTTCAGCGGCGAATAGAATTTATGAAAAATCTCTGGCTCAAATCGAAACCGCCCGAAGAACGCTCGCCGTTTTGGTGGCTGCGATGGGTGCCGACCGTCGTCGTTTCCGCCCTGGTTTTATATTTTCTTTACGTTGTCGGCAGCGTCGCCATCGTGCCGGTGCTGACTTCGTTCGCGCTGGCTTACCTGCTCAATCCGATTGTCTATCGAGCCGAACAATTCGGGCTTTCGCGCATCTGGTCGTCAATCACTGCCATTCTGCTGGTCATACTCGTGGTCACGGCTTTTATGGCGTATGTCGTCCCCGATTTGTGGGCGGAAAGCACGAAAGCCGGCGAGAAAATCGCCGAAAATTTCACGCCGGAAAACGCCGCCCGGCAGAGAGCGTATCTCAAGCGTTATTCGCCCGCGCTCGATTTCGTCGCCGGCGAACGCATCGAGCAGTTTTTAAGCGACCCGTCGAAATTTTACAGCGAAAATATGACGACTCCGGCGACGGCGACTGTTGACGAAGAAGGAAAAATCACGACCAAGCCGACAGGCAACGGTTCGGTTATTTTATCAACGCTTGTCTCGTCGCTCGATTTGCTGCTCGTGCCGTTTTTTGTTTTTTATATCCTGATTGATTTTCAAAAATGGCGCGAAACGCTGGAAGATTTAATTCCGCCGCGCTACCGCGAACCGTTCAGCCGTCTGTTCGACGAATCGGGTCGGATTTTAGAATCTTACGTGCGCGGGCAATTGCTGATCGGCGCGATTATGGCGTTTTTTTACGCCGCCGGATTTTGGTTTCTCGGCGTTCCGGCGTGGGCGGGCATCGCGCTGATCGCCGGGTTGCTGAACGCCGTTCCGTATGTCGGCACGATTCTCGGCATCGTTCTCGCGGGCGGTTTTACCGTCGCGGGCGGCGGCGGTGTATGGGACGTGGCGGCAGTTCTCGGCGTGTTCGTCGCCGTGCAGAGTTTGGAAGGTTATTTCTTGACTCCGAAAATTTTGGGCGGCAGGCTTAATCTGCATCCGATGGCGGTTTTTCTCGGAC
>CBDUBY010000077.1:0-15350 GCA_965365505.1 uncultured Pyrinomonadaceae bacterium
GCCGCGCCAATCGAATTGATTTCTGCCGCCGAATCGAATGAATTTCTAAAACAGCCGCCCGACGCAATCGTATTCTTCGACTGCCGCGCCGCTCTCGATTTTCTGGACAACGATTCTTTCGCTCAATTCAGAGAGAAAACGATTGTTATCACTGATAAAGGTTGCGCTTTAACGACGGCTGAAATAGAAATTTTCCGGCGATGTTTCGGCGTTATGGCAATTGATGAAACGATTGCGGGTAAAATCCGGCAGACAAATATCAAACATTGGATTTGGAATGGCGCGGACGCGGCAGACGCGGACTCGCAAAGTTTGGCAATCGCTCTAGCGCAACCGCTTGCACTGTTGATAAATGCGCCGACGATGGCGGCGGTCGAAATAAAATCCGTTGCCAAATCTGCCGCGTCCGATTTGCCCGTTTGGTTTTATTGGGAAGGAAAACGACCCGATTGGATTGAAATTTGCCATCAAACGATTCTTGCTAAAAATCCGAACGCGCGTTTTTTAACTGCGGAAACTTTCGCCCATTTGTGGACGATTGACCGCGACATTGACATCGCCAAGCTGCACGTGGCGCACCGCGCCGATTTTATACGCGCTTTTTTGCTGGCTAAATTAGGCGGATTGTGGATTGATGCTGATTGCCTAGTAATGCGGGATTTAACAGACACGCTCGAATATCTCGATGAATACGATTTTATCGCGCACCGCGAGCGCAGCGGTTATTTTTCTAACGGCTTCATCGCCGCCAAACCGGAAAGCGTCGTCGCCAAAGAATTTTATGAAACTCTCTGCCAGATTCTGCGCTCTAAATCAACGCTCGGCTGGATTTCCCTCGGCGGCGAGCCGCTGACGAAAATTTTGCGAAATACCAAAGCGAATTTTTTAGAACTGAATGTCGAACAGGTGCAGCCGATTTGCTGGAGCGAGCCATGGAAATTTTTCGCTTCGGGCAATGAAGCCGAACACGAAAACACATTCGACGACCGGGCGATTTGTTATATGCTCTCGAATCGTGAAATCGGCAATTACCGGCAAAAACATCCGCAAGCAGATTTGACAATCGAAAACACTTTCTTCAGTTTTCTCGCGCGCCGCGCCCTGAACGGGAAAGCGAGCAGCAACGGACATTCTCAAATTCAAACAATCAACGGAAATTCCACTCAACCGGAAACTTCTAAAAATAAAAATCGCCGCCGCGAGATTTCATTTTACCTGGAAATGTTCGATAAAATCGCGCCGCGAAAAATTCTCGATTTGGATGTCGGTCGGGGTCGCTGGGCATTTCTGCTGCGCGACTTGTTCGAGTCCTCGACGGATAAAAATTCGTGGCAAATGTCCGTCGAAGCGTTGGCGGCGCGGCAGCCGAAACCCGACGATTTATCATACTTTTTTTACGACCGCGTGCGCGTCGGCGCGCCCGACACGCATCTGAAATCCGCCGCAGGAGAAAAAACGGACTTATTGATTTTGGGCGATTATTTAATCGGCGAGTCGGCGCATCGCGGCGAAAAAATTCTTGAACAAACGCTCGGCTTTTCCGATTATGTTTTATTAAATGTCAGCCGGAACAATAACGGTTCAGACGCTTCAAAAACGAATCAAAATTGGCAAAGTTATTTAGAATCGCATCCCGAATTCGTCGCGGCGCATCAGGCAAATGAAGATTCGATTTCGTTCCTGCTTTCTCAAACCGACCCGAAAAATCTGCGTCCGAAAAGCGGTCTGTCCGGCATCTTTCACGATATGACCAAGCTCTTTACCGAGCATCGAATGGAATCCGTTTCGGGACCCGGTTCGTCGCTGGCGCAGACGGCTGAAATTCGCCGCCGTTTGCCGATATTGTTCGCCGCGCTCGAAATAAATTCGCTGCTCGACGCGCCATGCGGCGATTATAACTGGCTGTCGAAAGTTGATTTAAGACTGGAAAAATACGTTGGCGTTGATGTCGTACCGTCGGTTATCGAGCAAAACCGGCAGCGTTATGAAAATGAAAACCGGAAATTTTACGCGGCGGACATCACCAGAGACTTTCTTCCGCGCTCGGATTTAATTTTGTGCCGCGATTGTCTGGTGCATCTTTCATTGGCGGACATTCGCCTCGCGCTGCGTAATTTCCGCGACAGCGGCGCGAAATATCTGTTGACGACGACCTTCCCGAAGCGGCTGGAAAATGCCGATATTCAAACCGGCGACTGGCGAACTTTAAATTTTCAGGTTTCGCCTTTTAATTTCCCGCCGCCGCTTTTGGTCAATGAACATTGCACCGAAGGCAACGGAAAATTCGCCGATAAAAGTTTAGGACTTTGGAAGATTTCGGAAATCGAACGAAGTTTTGAACTTCTCGCATAACAAATCAGATGGTTCAATTATTCACGACAAAGCCGCCGCAACGGGAACCGGCTCCGGCGGCGCAGCCGAAGCAGTGGTCGGCGGTCGCAATGCCGCGTTTCGCGAATTTTACCGCCTCAAACTCGCCAATCGTTTGCGGACATCGCCTTTTAATTTCAAACTCAGCATTTGTCAATTATTCTGAATGGTAAAGAGTTATAGTCAAAGTTATTTTAATTTTCACGCCTTCGGTAAAACAGCGGACGACTACTCACGATTAGCTTTAACGGCAAAGGTTTGTTGTTGTGACGGGCGAAAGTTTTATGGTAATATTTTTAACCAAAACAGTCTCGTATCGCATTACCAATATAAATTTAATCATTAGGAACTACCGGATAGTGGAAAAGGTTACGGTTAAAGTAAATTCCATTTCTCTGAGTATTATTTGACAAAAAGCCCGAAAATGAACCACTCAGCTTTTTACAAATTTTGTGGCGACCAAGCGATTTCGATGGCGCGCGTGTTTATTTTATTAAGTCTGATCGGCAGCGGCGGGCTGTATAAAATTCACGCGCAGAGTGAGAATAATACGTCGTCAAAACGAGTCGCTAAAAGCGCGTTCGTTGACCGCACTCGGCTCGAAACGATTGAAGAACTTTCCGAATCTCTGGCTAACGACATTTTGGAATTATCCGTCGCCGCTCGCGACCGCGATTTAGAATTAACCGTCGCTTATTTTCCCGCGACGCTCGCCGCCAAACCTTTTCCTTCGCGTCCAGCCGCCGTTAAAAATCAGGTCAAATGGGTAAATACTCATAACTGGGAAATTGCGGGCGAAAATTCAGCGAATATAACCGGTAAAATATCGCGCAAAGATTTTCTGAGCGGCTGGACTGAGTTTATAGGGCATTTCTCGGAAATCGAAGACGCGCGATTTAAGGTCAAAGAAGCTAATTTTGACGACACCGCCAAAGCCGTTTTAGGAGCGGAACAGCCGACGGCGGTCGTCGGCGCGACGGGCAAAGCGCGAATCGCTTTTTACGTCATCGGGCGCGACCGCGAAGGCAGGCGCGAATGGGCGCGCGGGACTTTTTGGTCGAACGTGCGCTTCGATAAAAATAAACACTGGCAATTCGATTCGATCGAGATGGTGAGTTTCGATTCGCTCGTTGCCGAAACGGATTTATTTTCCGAAGTGGCAACTCCGGCTGGTGTCGGCGCGACTTTGCCCGGATTCGGCACACCGGAAAACAGCGGCTTTGTCTGGCACGGCGCGGCTGCCGGAGATTTCGATAACGATAATTGGATTGACTTGTTCGTCGTCGGCGCGAACCGCAATTATTTATATTTGAATGATAGAAAAGGCGGTTTTCGCGATGTTTCCGAGGAAGCAAGCGTGAAAATTACGGCTTCGGGAACTGCGCCGCTCGTGTTCGATTATGACAACGACGGCGACGCGGACAT
Source organism: uncultured Pyrinomonadaceae bacterium (assembly GCA_965365505.1). GTDB lineage: Bacteria > Acidobacteriota > Blastocatellia > Pyrinomonadales > Pyrinomonadaceae. The sequence goes on from CBDUBY010000077.1 coordinate 3,796, forward strand.
TTTTATTTCTTCGGTCGGACAGCAAATGCTTTTGCGAAACAATTTCAAGCAAACCGGCAAACTCGAATTCGACGATGTATCGCTCGAAAGCGGCGTGGCGAAAGATGCCATCGGTTTTTCGGCAATCGCTGGCGATGTCAACGGCGACGGTCGTTTAGACGTTTACGTGACTTCCTATAATCGTTACGGACAAGTCACGCCCGATTCCTGGTTTCAGGCGACGAACGGCACACCGAACCTTTTATTTATCAATCAGCCGGACGGCAGCTTCCGCGAAGAAGCGGCGAAATGGGGCGTGAACGATAAACGCTGGAGCTATGCGGCGGAATTTGCCGACATTAACTCGGACGGCAAAATTGATTTATACGTCGCCAACGATTTCGGCGAAAAAGCGATGTTTATCAATAAAGGCGACCGCTTTGTTGACGAAGCCGAAACACGCGGACTGCTTGACCCCGGTAACGGAATGGGCGTTTCGCTTGGCGATTACAACAACGACGGACGGCTCGACATTCACGCCTCGAATATGAGTTCGACGGCGGGCAATCGTATTTTGACCAGACTTTTTCCGAACGCGAGCGCGGAAAACAACGTGCTGAAAAAACTCGCCGCCGGAAATAATCTTTTTGAAAACACGGGCGACGGCAAATTCAAAGACGTAACGGCAGAAGTCGGCGGTTTCGGCGGCGGCTGGGCGTGGGGCGGCGGATTTATTGATTTCGACAACGACGGTTGGGAAGACATCTACACGCCGAACGGCTTTATTTCCGGCAAGTCAATGAAGGACACCTGAAGTCAGTTCTGGCGTCAAGTTGTGACGCAATCAAACGACGGCAAAGATGAAAAAGGCGCGCTGCGCTCAGACCAAAATCAATTGATGTTCGGCAAAGGTTTTTCCTTTAGCGGCTACGAACGCGACCCGCTTTATTTGAATCTGGGCGGTAAGAAATTCACCGACATTTCCGGCGTTTCGGGCATTGATTCGATAACGGACGGACGCGCCGGAGTGTTCGCGGATTTTGACAACGACGGCGATTTGGACGTTTTTTCGACGACGATTCAAAATCAGGCGCATCTGCTTTTCAGAAACAACGTCGGGCAGGACAACAACTTTCTGCGGATCGGTTTGAAAGGCGATGCGAAAACCGGCTTGGACGCCTTCGGAGCGGTCGTGCGGCTGAAAACTTCAGCCGGAACGCTGACGAAAATCAAATCGGGCGGTTCGGGTTTTATCTCGCAGCACGACCCGCGATTGCTGTTCGGTTTGGGCAAAGACGCGAGAGCCGAATCAATCGAAGTTACGTGGTCGAACGGCGAAGTCGAACGATTCGCCGCCGATGCTGCGTTCGCCGGTTCGACGCTGGTTTTGAAGAAAGGCAGCGGCAAAGCGAACAGCATTGCGGTTGGCAAAACCAGTCTGCCAAATCCTTTGACGAAAGCCGAGATTTTCGCACAAGGTTTGAAAATTAAAATTGGTCAACCGCTGCCAGATTTTGCGGTTAAATTGATGAACGGCGCAGCAAGTTCAGTAAAAAAACAAATGAAGGTTGGACGGCAGACTTTGCTGAACATTTGGGCGACGTGGTGCGTTCCGTGTGCGAAAGAAATGCCGGAACTTGAACGAATACGCGGCAAACTGGCGGCGAATAAAATTGATTTAATCGGCATTAATGTTGATACGGAAAAAGGCGCGAACGTCAAAGGCTATATCGCCGCTAAACGGGTGGCTTATCCGAATTTAATCGGCGGCGTGACGGCAATCGAGCAGATTTACGCAACCGATGAACTGAGCGTGCCGCTGACAATTCTGGTTGATGAGCGAGGCATCGTCAGGGAATTAATTCCCGGCTGGTCTCAGGAAACGCAGCGAAAGTTTAATCTTTTAACCGGCGAAGCGGTCAATACAGATGCTCCGATTATGCCGGCGAAAGTTGTTGAAAAACGCTAAAATATCAAGTTCGAAAACTTTGTCTGCACCAATGAAAATGCTTTATCAAATAATCCTGTGCATATTGCTTTTGTTTTGCAATGCTTTCTCGATTGCCGCGCAAACGGTAAAATCGCAGCCCGAATCAAAGGACGCGCCGTATATCAAATCAGCCGCTTACGAATGGCTGGATGTCGCGCTTGAAGCGACGGCGCGCGAACACGACCGCGTTTCGCCGCGTCCGACCGTCGGGTCACGAATGCTGCTGATTATCACAAATGCGATATATGACGCTTGGGCGGCTTACGACGATAAAGCGGTCGGCACCAGATTGGGCGATAAACTGCGTCGTCCGAAATCAGAACGCACCGAAGCGAACAAACGAACGGCAATCGCCTTTGCGACTTACCGCGCGATGCTTGATGTTTACGCGGAAGATAAAACTTGGCTCGACGAACAGATGAGGCAGCGCGGATTTGACCCGAAAGACACGACGACAGACGTATCGAAACCGCAGGGCATCGGCAATGTAGCGGCGGCGGCAGTCATCGAATATCGTCACCATGACGGCGCGAACCAGCTCGGCGACGAACTCGGCTCAAACGGCAAACCATATTCGGATTATACTTTTTACCGTCCAGTCAATCCGTGGAATAAAATCATTGACCCGGATTGCTGGCAGCCGATTGAATTCACGCTTGCCGACAATAAAAAAGCCACGCCCGGTTTTCTGACGCCGCACTGGTATCGCGTCAAGCCGTTCGGTTTAGAGCGCAGCGATATGTTTCGTCCCGCGCCGCCGCCGAAAGTCGGCTCCGAGCAATTGAAACGCGAAGTTGACGAAGTGTTGATGTATAACGCGAGTCTGACGCTCGAACAAAAAGCGATTGTCGAATTTATGCGCGACGGACCACGCTCGACCGGACAGAGCGGTCACTGGCTGAAATTCGCGCAAGCCGTTTCCGTTCGCGATAAACACGACGTTGATAAAGATGTGAAGATGTTTTTCGCCGTCGCCGCGACTGCCTTTGACGCTTTTATCGCTGCCTGGGAAGCGAAACGCTTTTACGACTCGGCGCGACCGTGGACGCTCATCCGGCATTACTACAAAGGTCAAAAATTGCGCGGCTGGAGCGGCGCCGGCAAGGGCGTAGCAATGGTCGCTGCCGAAGACTGGCATCCGTATTCGCCGCTGTCGTTTATTACGCCGCCGTTTCCCGGCTACGTTTCCGGTCACAGCGCGGTCAGCGCGGCGAGCGCGAAAACTCTGGAACTTTTCACCGGCAGTGATTTTTTCGGCGCGACCGACACGCGCCACGCCGGAGAACTAACCGAACCGGGCATTTCGTGTGAAATTAAACAAAGTTTGGACGGCAAAGCCACTGATTTTGAAGGTGACGGAACGATTGTATTGAAACTGCCGACATTCAGCGCGACAGCGGAAATGGCAGGAATTTCACGTATTATGGGCGGTTATCACATTCAAGCCGATAACGTCGCCGGTCTTGAATTGGGACGCAAAGTCTCCGTTCACATCTATCCGAAAATCAAAAGCTATTTTGACGGCACGGCAAAGCCCTGAATGCTCGCCGACAAACTTTAACCTACGAGAAAAAAGTTCGGCGCGGCAGATCTTTAAACCAGGCGGCGGACTTTTTTTGTGTCTTTACGCGAGCGAACGACATCAAACTTTTTCAAAATGAAATGCTTTTAATCGAAACTGCTATGATAATTTTATGAATTTGACTTTGCGATTTCCTGTCCTCGCACTCGTTTTCACGTTCGGCATGATCTGGTGCGTCGCACCGGCGAATCGTTCGCCGGTTGCGGCTCAATCCACCGAGCAAAGCTCTTTCGACAAACGCGAAGCTGCTTATCGCGCCAATAATCTCGGTGTCGCGCAGCTCGAACAATTCGATTACCGGCAAGGCGCTGAATCTTTCCGCCGCGCCCTCGCGCTCGATTCGCAACTGAAAATCGCGCAAATCAATCTGGCAATTGCGCTTTTCAACGCACAGGAAATCGAAGCCGCTTTGACAACGGCGCAGACGGCGGCGAAAAGTGCGCCGGAAAGTCCGCAACCCTTCTACATTCTCGGACTGATTGCCAAAAACCAGAACCGCACGGACGATGCCGTCGCCGCTTTCAAACGAGTTTTAGAAGTTGACCCGAATGACGTTGGCGCAAACGTCAATCTCGGACAAATTTACGCGGCGCAGCGCAAATATACTGAAGCGATTGCCGCTTTTCGCCAGGCGATTGAAAGCGAACCATATAACGCGACGGCTTTGTATAATTTGGCGACGGCGCTTTTGCGAAACAATGTCCGCGAAGAAGGACAGCAATTGATGACGCGCTTTCAAACGCTCCGGCAGTCGGGCGCGGCAACCAGCATCGGGCAGAATTATCTCGAACAAGGGCGATATGCCGAAGCGATTGTTTCCACCGGCGCGGAAGACAATTTGGTTGATAAAACCGAGCCGAAAGTTACTTTTCAGGAAATAGCCGTCGGCATTAAAAACAAATCTTCTATTGTAGTGTCTTCTTTATTTAATTCTTTTCAGGGCAAACCAAGATCGAAGTATCAAATTCTGAAAGCATTTGAAGGCAGCGAAACTTTAATTGATTTTGACGGCGACGGAGATTTGGATTTAGCGAAAATTGACAATACGCTGGCGAATTGGCGAAAGCCGTCTTATAGCAGCTCGACCGCAAGAACTTCTGCCAAAATATCTCTATACCGCAACATCGGCGGTAAATTCACAGACGCTTCAATCGCTTCGGGAGATTTGGTAAAACCGATTAATTCAATCGGAACAAGCATTATCGCCGGGGATTTTGACAATGATAATTTCCCTGACCTTTTAATGGTTGGTTACAAGGAATTGCGGCTTTACCGTAATGAAGGAAAAGGAAAATTCAAAGATGTCTCACAAGCCGCTCGATTGCCAAAGTATCCGCATCTGTCAATTTCGTCGGCTTTTGTTGACGCTGACCACGACGGCGATTTGGACGTTTTCGTTGCCGGATTTACCGATATTGACGATTCCAGATCGGAAATGAACGACTTTGTTTTTCCGAATGAGTGGCAGAATGCTCCCAACTTGCTTTTGCGCAACAACGGCGACGGAACGTTCAGCGACATTTCGGATTCGGCGAAAATAAACCAATCGAAAGGCAGCGAAGGGAAAGCCGCGTTTGAAGGTAAATCGGTCGCGGTTGTGCCAATTGATTTCGACAATCGCCGCGACATTGATTTGTTGGTTTTAAATCATCAGGGCAAACCGAATCTTCTACGCAATCTGCGCGACGGTTCATTCAAAGATGTCGCCGCTGAAGTCGGCTTGAGCGGCGATGATAAGCGTAGTTGTCTCGCGGTCGGCGATTTTAACAAAGACAATTTTGTTGATTTTTTCTTTGGCTCAGTCAAAGGTTGGGGAAGCGGAGAAGCCAAAGGCGTTTTGGCAATTTCAAACGGAAACGGAAACTTCAAAATCAAAGATGCGCCGCAAGGAACGGAAAATGCCGCCGCTTCGCAGTTCTTGGATTACGACAACGACGGCTTGCTTGATTTAATCGTTTCGACATCGAAAGGACTTTTTATTTCCCGAAATCTCGGCGGCGAATTTGCCGAAGCGACCGCCAAGCCGTTCAAACAATCTGCGAATTTTGCTAACGCCGCCGAAATTTTATCCGCCGATTTGGATAATGACGGCGATTTGGATTTGCTCATCGGCGGTCGTTTTTTGCGTAACGACGGCGGCAATGCGAACAATTCTGAAATCGTGCGACTTCAGGGGCGCGCCAGCAATCGCACAGGCATCGGCGCGAAAGTTGATTTGCGGGCAGGCAGCCTCGCGCAAAAGCTCGAAAGCTATTCGGCAAGTCCGATGCCCGCGCCGTCAAATATACATTTCGGTTTGGGAAAACGCGAAAAACCAGATGCGCTGCGTGTCGTTTGGACTTCGGGAATCATTCAAGCTGAAACCGATTTTCCCGCAAAACCGAAAAATCAGACGGCGAAAAATTTCGACGCGCTGAAAGTCGAAGAACTCGACCGCAAACCGTCGTCGTGCCCTTATCTTTACACCTGGAACGGCGAACGATTTGAGTTCGTTACTGATTTCTTGGGCGGCGGCGAAATGGGCAACTGGCAGGAAGCGGGCGCGTATCATTATCCCGATTCAGACGAGTTTGTGCGAATCACTTCGGAGCAGTTAAAACCGCGAAACGGGCGTTACGAAATTCGCGTGACGAACGAACTCGAAGAAGTTTTGTTTCTCGACCAACTGAAACTCATCGCCGTCGAACACGAGGCGGACGCGGAAGTTTATCCGAACGAAGGCTTGGGAATTCCGACTGCCGGAAAGCGTATTTTATACCAGACAAGCAACACGCACGCACCGATTTCGGCGATTGATACAAACGGAAAAAGTGTTTTGGCGAACATCGAAACACTCGACCGCAAATTCTATGATTCGTTCAAATCGCTGAACATCCGCGGTTACGCCGACGCGCACGAACTGACTTTGAATTTGGACGACAAAAAAGGTTACGACGGCAGAACGCTTCTGCTGCTGACGGGCTGGACGGATTACGCTTTTTCGTCGGACAATCTCGCCGCTTCGCAAAGCGGGAAATCATTATTCCTGCCGAAGTTGCAGGTCAAAAACGAAAGCAGCGAATGGCAAACCGTGATTGACGCCATCGGTATTTCGGTCGGTCGCCCGCAAACTCTGGTTGTAGATTTGACCGGCAAATTTCTAACCGACTCGCGCGAAGTCCGCATCCAGACGAATTTCAAAACTTTTTGGGACAAAATCGCGGTAGATACGAGCGAACAGACGGAAGTGAAAACTATCGAAATAAAATCGTCGCAAGCCGATTTGCGCGAGCGCGGGTTTTCCCGAGAAACCAAATACGGCGAAATGATTGCGGCAGATTACGATACGGTTTTGAACGACGAACGCTGGAAATATTTTTCGGGAAATTTCACCAAACTCGGCGCGGTCAACCCGTTGCTCGAAGCGGTTGACAATGTTTTTGTCATCTCGAAAACCGGCGACGAACTCGTTTTAAGTTTCGAGGCTTTGCCCGAACCCGCGCCGAATAAAAAATACACATTTCTGCTTTACGCCGACGGTTACAGCAAGGAAATGGACATCAATTCCGGCTCGCCGGACGCGGTTTTTCCGATGCCGTTCAAAGCAATGAAAAAATATCCTTATAACGCTGACGAACAGTTTCCGATGACCGAAGAAAAACGCCGGATTTACGACGAATACACGACGCGCCGAGTTAAAAATGTTTTACCGCGCATCGAAACACTTTTATTAAAATAGATAACTTCGACAATTAACGGTAGATCCGTAATTCGTAATTTGAAATTCGTAATTGTTTTTATGGAACATATCAGATATTCCGCCGCTGCTTGCCAGACCGACCAGCCGAATCCGATTGATCGGCGGGGAATGCGAAAAAATACCGACCGTATCGTTTCGATGATTGATTCTGCAGTGGCGGGAAGCGCGCCGTTTTTGCCGGTGAAATTAGTCGTGTTTCCCGAATTCGCGCACGCCGCGCCGGTATTTCCGACCGCCGCCGAATTGATTGAAAAACTAGCCGTTGAAATTCCCAACGAACACACCATGCGCGTTTGGGAAAAAGCCAAGGAACATAATATTTATATTCAAACCGGCTCGATGCTTGAAGTTGATGCGAAATATAAAAACGCCGTTTTTAACACGACTTGTTTGATTGGACCTGAAGGCATTTTGTATAAATATCGTAAGGTCAATACGTGGATTCCGTATGAAGTTCACACCAGCCCGCACGACATCGAAGGTTACGACGAACCGCTGTTTCCGGTCGCCGAAACGCCGATTGGACGAATCGGGACGGCGATTTGTTACGATTGGCTGTTCCCGGAAGTTTTGCGCCAGCTCGCAGCAAACGGCGCGGAACTTTTAATCAGGGTTTCGGCTTATATGGATCCGTGGAACGCCAGCGCGCCGATGGATTGGTGGACGATTATCAACCGCTGTCGCGCGATTGAAAACACAGCTTTTGTCGTTGCCGCCAACCAAGCCGCGAGCTTGAAAAATTATCCGCCGTATTCTTGGTCGGGCGGCAGTCAGATTGTTGATTTCGAGGGCAGGTTATTAGCCGACGCTTCGCCGGGTCCGGGCGAAAGAATTGTTGTCGCGCCCGTTGACGTTTCGGCTCTGAGGCACGAACGCGAAACGCGGCGCGGACATTCGATGCTCGCGCATCTGCGAACCGAGGCTTATCCGGTTTACCGAAATCATTTCTATCCGCCGCAATCAGAAAACGGTGACGAAATGCTTTCTTATGAAAAGAGTAACGATTTGATTGACGAATCGAAACGGCGGATTGATTGTGAAATTAATAAATGCGCCGGATAAATCAGGTTAAAACGATGTTTGTTCGTTTATCAAAATTATTATTTGCGGCTTTTCTGTGTTTCGTGTCTTTATCAATTCAAGCGCAAACGCCGACGGGTAAATCTTATGATTCAAAAAAAATCGAGCGTCCCGTTACGACCGCGCCGCAGTTTCCGTCGCCCGTTACCTTTGCCGACATTACCAAACAAACCCGAATAAACTTCAAACACGAGGCTTCGCCGACGGCGCAAAAATATCTGCTCGAAACGATGGGCGCGGGTGCCGGTTTGCTTGATTACGACAACGACGGACGGCTCGATGTTTTTTTTACGAACGGCGCGCGACTGCTTGACCCGATGCCGAAAGGCAAAATGCCTGATAAATCAGACCAGAAATTCTGGAATCGTTTATACCGGCAAAAAGCTGACGGCACATTTGAAGATACGACGGAAAAAGCGGGCGTGAAAGGCGCGGGTTACGGTTTCGGCGTCGCCGTCGGCGATTATGATAAAGACGGTTTCGCTGATTTATTCGTCACGCATTACGGCGGCGCGATTTTTTATCGCAACAACGGCAACGGAACTTTTACTGACGCGAGCGCGAAGCTCGGCATTGCGGTTGACGGCTGGGCGACGAGCGCGGGATTTTTCGATTACGACCGCGACGGGCGGCTTGATTTGTTAATCTTGCGCTATCTGATTTGGGATTTTGAATCGGGCGCGCTCGTTTGCGGCGATACTCGTCCGAATTATCGAGCCTATTGTCACCCGGACAATTTCAAAGCGACGACCGCCGTTCTTTTTCATCAAAAAACGGACGGCACGTTTGAAAATGTTTCGGAAAAATCCGGCATCACACAAACAAAAGGAAAATCCCTCGGCGTTTCGTTTGCTGATTTCGACGACGACGGCTGGACTGACGTTTTCATCGCCAACGACAATCACGAACAGCAGCTTTTCAAAAATTTAGGCGACGGCAAATTTGAAGATGTCGCGCTCGCTGCCGGTGTCGCGTTCGACGATAAAGGAAAATACTTTTCGGGAATGGGCGTTGACGCTGCCGATTACGACGGCGACGGGCGGCAGGACGTTTTCATCACGGCACTCTCGAACGAGACTTACCCGCTGTATCGCAACACGGGCGAGTGGCTTTTCGATTACGTTACACAGTCGAGCGGCGTGGCGCAAATTACGATTTTGGGCGCGGGTTGGGGAACAAAATGGATTGATGCCGACAACGACGGTCGGCGTGATTTGTTCATTGCGCAAAGTCACGTTCTCGACACGATTGAAAAAATGAATTCGCTTTTGAAATACAAACAGCCGCCGCTGCTGCTGCGAAATACGGAAAAGGGATTTCAAAACGTATCGCTGGCGGCGGGCGAAGTCTTTAAAGCTGATTTCGCGGCTCGCGGAATGGCGGCAGGCGATTTGGACAACGACGGCGACACAGACGTTGTAATCTCGCAGACGAACGGCTCGCCTGTCATTCTAAGAAACGACGGCACGAAAAATCACTGGCTTGGAATTGATTTACGCGGTTCTAAAAGCGCGCCGAACGGCGAAGGTGCGCGTGTTATCATAACGGACGCAAACGGCAAAAAACAATTTTTCGATCAGAGCAATTCCGGCAGCTATCTGGCGGCGAACGACGCGCGAATTCTCGTCGGTTTAGGTGCGGCAGCTTCGGTTAAGCGAATCGAAATTCGCTGGACAAGCGGGAAAATTCAGACGATAGAAAACCCTGCGATTGACCGTTACCATACGATAAAAGAATAAAAAATCTTCAAATACACTATTCAGAAATTCGCCGGTTTTCGATTTCCGAAAGTTTATGGGTTATATTCATTTGCGTAAACTCTTACTGAAATCAGGAGAAAATCATGCGGGAATTTAAGTTTGCAATAAGTATTTTGGTAGTTTTTACGTCAATGTTTTTCGCGCAGACGGCATTCGCTCAAACCCTTTACGAAATGCCGCAGGGCATCGAATCGCGCGTGGCGAGCGGCGAAAATCCGACGGGCGAAAAAGGCAAAGGCGGGCAAACGAACGGCGGGCGCAAGGGCGCGGCGACCGTTCCGATTAAAGCAGGCGAAAGTCGAATTCTCGCACAGGCGACGAACACGAGCGGTATTGTGCGGCGAATTTGGATGACGTTCCCCGACCGCACGCCCGAACAGCTTCGCAGCTATAAAATCGAAATGTATTGGGACGGCGCGGCACGTCCGGCGGTCAGCGCGCCGGTCGGCGATTTTTTCGGCATCGGTTTGGGTCAGCGAGTCCAGTTTGAATCGGCGCTTTTCTCCAACCCCGAAGGCAGAAGCTTTAACGCGACGATTCCGATGCCGTTCAAAACCGGTATGAAAATTGTGATGGTCAACGAAAGCAAGACCGATTTGGGCGAGCTTTTTTATGACGTTGATTACACTCTGGGCGACAAGCACGCGGCGAATATGCTTTATTTTCACGCTCATTACCGGCGCGAAAATCCGACGACGATTCAGAAAGATTACGAAATTCTGCCGCGCGTGAACGGGCGCGGTCGCTATTTGGGAGCGAACATCGGCGTTATCGTCAACACGAAAGAATACTTTAATACGTGGTGGGGCGAGGGCGAAGTGAAAATGTATCTCGACGGCGATACGAATTTCCCGACGATTGCTGGAACCGGCACGGAAGATTACATCGGCACGGCTTGGGGACAAGGGAAATTTGCCAACCTTTATCAAGGTTCGCCAATTGCTGACGAAAAAACGATGCGCTGGGCGTTTTACCGTTATCACGTGGTTGACCCGATTTATTTTTACACTGACATTCGCGTCACGATGCAGCAAATCGGTTATCTCGCGCCGCACAGTCGTGAAGATATTATAAAAAACAATCGCACGCTTTACCGCGCCGGTCCCGGACTTGTTGCGATGGATACGTCGAAAGATGGAAAGTTTGAACGCTCAGACGATTGGTCGAGCTGCGTTTATTTTTATCTCGATAAACCAACGAACAATCTGCCGCCGATTAATTCGGTCGAAAAAAGAACAATTGGGCTTTAGAGATGCGGAATTTGATTTGAAAATTAAAAGCCGCGAGCGAAAACGCAGTCGCTTACGGCTTTTAATTTTTGTCAAATGTTTTTCTATTAAGTAGTTGGACAGATTTATTTTCAAGAAATTTAGCCGCAGATATTCACAGATAAACACGAGATATTTTAACGTGAGTTCGGGATAA
>CBDUBY010000078.1:0-15339 GCA_965365505.1 uncultured Pyrinomonadaceae bacterium
ACGGTTTTCAAGCTCCGACCGGCTATCCCGATACGGCGGAAGATTGGGTCAACACCGGCGCGCTGCTCGAAAGATTAAACTTCGCCGTCGCGCTCGCGTCGAACCGAATTCCGGGAACGCGAGTTAATTTGAAAAACTACGCGGGCAAAGATAAATCAGCGATTCTGAATCAGGCAATCAACATCGTGCTGGACGGCGAGATTTCCACGAACACGCGCGCGATGCTTTTGAAACAAATCGAGCAGCCGCTCGTCGAACCGAAACTCGAAGTTGATGCGGACGACGAAATGGAAAACCCGGCGATGATGCCGAATCAAGGTGGACGAAATCGGCAGAATCGGCAAGCCCGATTGCTCGCGCCGAGCGGCGATCCGGAAGTTTTCAAAGTCGTCGGTTTGATTTTGGGAACGCCCGAATTTCAACGGCAGTAAAACTGAGAACTGAAAAGTGAGAAGTGAAATCAGGTTCACGTTTCTCAATTTTCACTTAATTTTGAGGTAAACGATTATGGACAGAAGATATTTTTTGAAATCGAGCGGCATCGCCCTCGCCGGTTTCGGTTTGATGAGCGCCGCGCCGGATTTTCTTCAGCAGTTCGCCAACGCGCAGACAGTGACGAAAGGCTTTGGCAGAAAGAAAATTTTAATCACGATTTTTCAGCGCGGCGCGGTTGACGGGTTAAATATGGTCGTGCCGCACGGCGACAGTTCTTATTACGATTTGCGCCGCACGATTGCCGTTCCGAAGCCGAATCAAACCGACGGCGCGCTGAATCTCGACGGATTTTTCGGTTTGAATCCGACGATGAAACCGCTCGAAAAATTCTGGCAATCGAAACAGCTTGCAATCGTTCATTCCGCCGGTTCGCCCGATAATACGAGGTCGCATTTCGACGCGCAGGATTATATGGAAGCCGGAACGCCGGGCATAAAATCAACGCGCGACGGCTGGCTCAATCGCGTTTTGCAAACTTCAAAATCCGATAAGGATTCGCCGTTTCGCGCCGTGGCGATGAATCAGCAAATTCCGCGCACGCTGGTCGGACGCGCTCCGACGATTGCGATGACTAACCTTTCCGATTTTGCCATCAACGCGGGCGTTTATACGAACGCCGTGCAGGGCGGTTTTGAAGGAATTTGGCAGCAGAAATCCGAAAGCGGTTTAGGCGACACGGGCAAGGAAACTTTTGAAGCGGTGAACTTTTTGAAACAGGCGAATCCGGCGCAGTATAAACCGGAAAACGGCGCGCAATATCCGAAAAGTCAGCTCGGAAGTTCCTTGCGGCAAATCGCGCAACTGATAAAAGCCGGTGTCGGTCTCGAAGCCGCGTTCGCCGAAACGGGCGGTTGGGACACGCATTCCAATCAAGCGAACGTGAACGGTTCGCGCGGACAACTGGCAAATTTGCTGCGCGATTTCGCCCAATCAATCGCCGCGCTCGCCGCCGATTTAGGCGCGAAACGAATGGATGATGTCGTGATTTTAACGATGTCGGAATTCGGCAGAACCGCTAGAGAAAACGGCACGCGCGGCACCGACCACGGACACGCCAACGCGATGCTCGTATTGGGAAATTCCGTTAAGGGCGGGAAAGTTTATGGCGATTGGAAGGGGCTTGACTCGCAGAATCTTCACGAAGGACGCGACCTTGCGGTGACGACCGATTTCCGCGATGTTCTCGGCGAAGTCGCTTTCAAACATTTGGGCAATAAAAATCTCGACAAGATTTTCCCGAACTACGCGGCGAGCGCGACGAACTTTCGCGGGTTTATGAGTTAATTTTAAGAATTTGAAACCACAGATTTACACGGATAAAAACAGATTGAAGAAAGATTTTATCTGTGTTTATTTATGTAAATCTGTGGTTTTGTTTTTTCTATTTTCTGATTTGTTTGTAACCTTTCGCTAAAAGGCGCGGCGGCACGCCGATCCAGTAAAGCCCTTGAAAAATTGCCCACCGCAGAAACGTCCAAACAAATGAACGATTTTCAAAACGGCGGGAAGATGTCGTCACCGTTAAATTAACGTGGACAAATTGACCGCGCCTTTTCAATCGTTTATACAAATCAACGTCCTCAAAAAGCGGCAGCGGTTTGAAACCTTTTATTCGCTCGTAAGTTTCGCGGCGCACGAACATCGCCGAATCGCCATAGACTAATCCGATTGCGCGAAGCTGCGGATAAAGCCAGCTTAAAAATTGCGCCCAACGCGAATCGCCGTCAAAGCGGACGTGGAAATTTCCGCCGACGATTTCCTGGTAGCGCATATACTGTTTAATTTGTTTGCCGCAACCCTGAACGGGTCGCGTGTCGGCGTGGAGAAACCAGAAAACTTCGCCCGTCGCGCGAAGCGTTCCTTCGTGAAGCTGCCAGCCGCGATTTGCCTCGGTTAATTTTATCAGTTGGAGCGGTTTGTTTAGCGAATAATTTTCGACAATCTCAATCGTTTTATCCGCGCTGCCGCCGTCCACGATAATTATCTCGTCAACATTCACCAGCCGCGACAGCGCGTCGAGAGTTTTCCTGATGGTCAGTTGTTCGTTAAAAGTCGGGATGATTACAGAAAGCTGCATAAAAAATTTCAGGTTTCAAGTTTCAGATTTCAAGCTAAAATGCGCTCTGCTTGAAACCTGAAACTTGAAACCTGAAACGGAATAAAACTCGTCAGCCGATTAAAATCTGACCGTTTCCGCCGGAACGTCTGTGCCTTCCGCCGACTTCCATTCTTCTTCGGTTTCGTAGAAATTGCAGTCAAATTCGGCGAGCGAATGGATTTTGATGCCGTTTACTTCCGCCGGAGCGTCTTCAAAACGGACAATTGCGCCGCAGCCAATAATTTCGCCGCCAAGTTCCTGAACCAAATCGGCGGTTTCCTGAATTGCCTTGCCGGTGCGAATCAAATCGTCAACGATGATGCACGGGTGAAAATCGCCTTTTTTCAAATACTGCCGAAACTGTCGCTTGTTGTCTTCGATTTCCGCCCAATAAATTTGCTCTGCGCCGAGAGCTTCGCGGACGGCGAAGGCGACAGGAATGCCGCCCGGACTCGGGCTGATAATCGAAATTTTCGGCAGGCGGCTCGAAATCGCTTTCTCCATCCGAAACAGGCGGCTCAAACCGACCGACATAACTCTTGAATTATCGTAGAAACGAAATGCGAGCGGCATCTGGAAATAACACGAAGCGTGTTTGCCGTTCGGATATACGAAATGACCTTGCCGGAAGGCGCCGGTGCTTTCCAAAATCCGCATCACCGATTCGGACGACGGAATTAAATCTACCATTTATTTTCTCCTGTTTTATGCTTCAAAATTATACGACGTATTTTATCGGTTTCGGCTTTTAATCACAAACTACCTTTCAATAATTTTTTGACGAACGCCTTCTGCGACTCGTTCATACTTTCCGGCAGATCGTCTGCCCGAAACCAGCCGAGGGCGTTTATCTCGCGGCTTTTGACGAGCGGTTTGCCGACGGCGCGAGCGCGAAACAAAATTTCGACGTGGCGATAAATCGTTCGCGCCTGAAACAATTCGACATCAATTAATTCGATGCCGGTTTCTTCGAGTAATTCGCGTTTGACAGCATCAATCGGCTGTTCGCCGCGGGCGAGAAAGCCGCCCGGAATGCCCCAACCCGAAGCCGAGCGCAAAACGTGATCGAGCAGCAGAATTTCGCCTTTTTCATTGATGACGATTGCCGCCACCGAAATCGTAAATTTTTCCTGCGACGTGCGAATGATTCGCTTTATAAGCGGCGACGGCATTTTTCTCCAGATTTTTCCGACGATTTTCTTCAGCATCTGCGGCAAACTTTTCGGGCGAACAAGCATCAAGAAGGCAATTATCTTTTTGGAAAATAAATATTGTTGGCAATGTATTTATACTATAGAGATTTTTCTACAAATCTCTTCATTCCAAAAACCATACCACTTTTCCAACCGGAGTTTTCAATGTCAAAACCAACATACCTTATCAAAATTGTGTCTACACTTCTGTTCTCACTAATTTTTTCCGCCGCAGCGTTCGGTCAAAGCGGCAATTTGGAAACGGAGTTAAATAATTACTTCGTTAAATTCAAATTGATTCGGCTCGACAGTCACGCCGCGCTGCAAAAAGTCCAAGCGCGTCAATTTTTAAATATTCAAACGGCGGACGGAAATTACGAACTGAATTTAATGCCGCGCGATTTACGCACCCGAAATTATCGCGCCGAAGAAACATCAGCCGACGGCGCTCGCAGACTTATAAAAGGTCAATTAACGACCTTTAAAGGAACAATCGCGGGCAAAGACGGCTCGCTGGTTCGCCTGACGATTGACGAGAAAAAAGTCGAAGGTTATTTTCTGACACCGCGCGGTGAAAGATTTTATATCGAACCGGCAAGCAATTATTCGCCGTTGGCGGCGGCTGGCGATTTAATTGTTTATCAGGAAAAAGATGTGCGGCGAACGGAAACTTTTTCCTGCGCTCTCGAAGACAAAATCGAGCGCGGCGAGAAAATGGTCGCTGCCGATATTTCACGCCCGGCGACGACTTTGCGCGTCATCGAGATAGCGACCGAAGCCGACCTCGCTTTCGTCACGGAACTCGGCGGCGCGGCACAGGCGAACAACGAAATTCTGGGCATTCTAAATTTAATCGAAGGCAACTACGAAACCGAACTTGGTTTGACCTTTGATGTCGTTTTTCAGCACGCCTGGACAACCGCCGAACCGTTTGACGGCACGACCATCAGCACGTATTTAAACTCGTTCCGAACTTTTTGGAACGCTAATTACCCGCAAAATTCAGTGCCGCGCGACGCGGCGCATTTGTTCACGTCGAGAGCGAATTTCAACGGGCGCGGTTTGTCCTACTTAGGCACGATTTGCGCGAGTCCGGCGTCGGCTTACGGATTGACCGGACGGCTCGATTTCGCTTCGATAAAATACGTTTTGACGGCGCACGAAATCGCGCATAATCTAAGTGCCAATCACGCCGAAGCCGCGCAGGGCTGTGTTAATACGGTAATGAACGCGACGGTCAGCAACTTGACGCCGATAGATTTTTGCCCGCTTTCACGCACGGAAATCGCTAATTACGTCGTTGCGAGCGGCAGTTGTTTAAGCCCGCGCGTGACCAATCAAACAAAATTCGATTTCGACGGCGACGGAAAAGCGGACGCGAGCGTTTTTCGCCCGTCAGTGGGAGCGTGGTATTTGCAGCAATCGGCAAACGGTTTCACAGGTGTTTCGTTCGGTCAAACGTCGGATAAAATCGTTCCGGCTGATTACGACGGCGACGGGAAAACCGATGTCGCCGTTTATCGCAGCGGAATCTGGTATCGCTTGAAATCTTCGACTAATACATTTGACGGCGTTTCTTTCGGCGGAAGCGATGATGTTCCCGCGCCTGCCGATTTCGACGGCGACGGCAAAACGGATATCGCGATTTTTCGCCCGGCGGACGGCATCTGGCATCGGCTTCTGAGTCAGAACAATGGTTACGCGGCAACTGCGTTCGGCGCAAGCGGCGACGTTCCTGTCGCGGCGGATTTTGACGGCGACGGCAAAGCCGACATCAATGTTTTTCGCCCTTCGAGCGGCGCGTGGTTTCGATTGAGTAGTCTGGACGGCGCGTTTTTTGCGGCGACTTTCGGAGCAAACGGCGATAAACCGCTGGCGGGCGATTTCGACGGCGACGGCAAAGCCGACATCTCGGTTTTCCGTCCCGAAAACGGCGGCTGGTATGCGCTTCGCAGCTCAAACAATTCGCTGATGGCGACGACTTTCGGAATTTCGACCGACATTCCCGCGCTCGCCGATTACGACGGAGACGGCAAAGCCGACATCTGCGTTTTTCGCCCGTCAATCGGAACCTGGTTTCGTTTGAATAGTTCCGATAACGGATTTGTCGCGGCGGCGTTCGGCGCAGACGGCGACGTGCCGATTCCAGCTTTCAACATTCAATAGAGATAATCAGCCAAGATAAAAAGGGAAGGCAAAATTGCCTTCCCTTTTTGTTTCCCAATTCGCCGGTTTATTTCAGCGAAACATCGTCTACGCGGAAGCTGGAAGTTACCGAGCCGTCCATTGTCGAACGGAATTGAATGCGAACCGTCTGACCACGATAAGCCGCCAGACTAAACGATTTCAGCGAATATACGCCAGCCGTCGTTTTGTTACGATTGCTGTAAGTCGCCAAGGTTTGCAGCAGTGCGCCGCTCGTGCTGCGAACTTCGGCATACAAATAATCATACGCGGTCGTCGTGCCTTCGCTCGACGAAATGTTGAGCCAGAAGGTTAGATTTCCCGCCGCGTTCGACGGAATCGAAACGGTTTGATAAGCCTGTCCCGAAACGCTGTTGTTGACGCCGAAATAAATGTAACCCGTTCCGCCGTGCGGATAGTTACCGGCGTTCGTGTAGAAATAACCCGAACCCGAACCAATCCACGGCGAAGCACTGCCTTCAAATGCGCCGTTGACGATTAATTCGCTGCCGTTTGGTGTCGGCGTTGGAGTTGGTGTAGCAGTCGGCGTTGGAGTTGCAGTCGGTGTAGGAGTCGGAGTTGTCGGGCAAGAGCCGACACCGACGGCGCACCAGGTCGTCGCAATCGTGTTGTATTGCGCGCTTCCTGAGCCGAAAAGGTCGGTCGCCGCATTTAACATCGCCGTTCTTGCGCCCGCGAAATTTGTTCCGGCGGTCATATAAACCGTCAGAGCGCGATACCAGATTCTTGCCGCGTCGGTCGCGCCGATTCCGGTCACGGTCACGCCGCTGCGATGATGCGTGCCGCCTGCGACCGCCAAGTGAAACGCTTTGTTGCCGATGCCCGAATTGATGTGAACGCCGCCCGAATCACCCGTTCCCGTGTAGCGTTCGGCGTAATGGTCGGGGTCGTCGTCCGACGTATAACCGCTGTTCGCCGCGCCGTGCGGATTGTCCATATAACGCAGCGCGTCGCCCGTTCCGTTCGACGGCGTGTAACACTGCTCGCCGATTTTCCAGGTGTTCGCGTCAACTACGCCGCCGCGAGCGTAAGATTCGACCATCGAACCGAAAACGTCGGACATTGATTCGTTGAGCGCGCCCGATTCGTTTGCGTAAGTCAGATTAGCCGAAAACTGCGTGACGCCGTGCGTCATTTCGTGACCGGCAATGTCCAGGGTAACGAGCGGCGCGAAGGTCGAACCGTTGCCGTCGCCGTAAGTCATTTTATTTTGATACCAGAAAGCGTTGTTGTAATTGCTGCCGAAATGAACGCGCGAGGTAATCAGGCTGATGCCGCTGTTTGCGGCGGCGGCGGTCGTTCCCGGTCCGCCCGAACCGTTGATGCCGTTGCGCCCGTGAACCGTTTGAAAATAATCGAAAGTTTTCGCCGCGCCGTAATGCGCGTCAACTCCGGCGCGTTCGGCGGTCGCGCTCCAAACGTCGTCGGTTCCGGTGTAGCGCGATTGCGTTCCGCCCGTGCCGGTCGAGGTGCTGCCGGTGTTGTTCATATTGAAAGTTCCCATTTTTCGGGTCAAATCTTCCATATAGAAAGTGCTGCCCGAAGAACTCGTGTCAATATTTATCGTGCCGCTATACAATGAGCTGCCCGAACCCGTTTGCAGATTGTCGTATTCAAAAACATTTTCGCCCGTCTGCGCGTCAACGAAAATAACGGGCGCGGCGGTTTTATCCGTGCCGTCCAAACGCGGCGTTTCGACGCGATACGTCAGATGGTCGCGCGATTTACCGCGAAAGATATACATTTCGACGATGGGCGCGTCGGTTATTTCCGCCGAGCCCTGATAAAGGTTATTAGCGATTTTCGCCGCTTCTTCGCCGCTGAAATTCGGCTGCGTGTTGACGCTGATATTCGCCTTTAAATCGTCGGTAATCGAGCGCAAAGTGCCGTCGGATTTGACGTGAACAATCGCTTCGCCTTCCCAGACCGGAATGCCCGCGACGGTTTGACGAATTTTCGTGTGCGCCATATTCAAATCGTCGAACTCAACCGATTTAATTTGCAAATCGTCTGCGACAATTGAGCGTTCGGCGAGTGCTTCGCGCAAAAAACCGAGGCTGATCTGTTTGACCCGTTCGGTATCTTGCAATGACTTCGTGCCGAAAAAAGTTTTATCGGCTTCGGCACTTTTGGTCAGAAACGCAAAAATGACAAAAGCGACGAGTAGAGTTAAGAAAATACTTAGAAATTTTTTCACTTATCGTTGTCTCCCGTAGAATGTAGATTTCGGAATTTGCCGGATAGATTATCAAGCCGCGAATAAAAAATGGCAGACAGAAAACAAAACTTCATTTTCTAAGTAGAAGGGGTTTGGAAATACAGCCGTTTGTTCGGTATAAAAATATGAACGGTCAGAGACGAACAATTAACGGTTACAATCCGACTATAACCGTCGCTTATCGGGGCTGTCAAGGATTATTTAATGATGAGTAATACGAACGAATCTTTCGTGCAAACAGCTCGGGTCGGCGACATTTTTTCGTGGAACGAAATTTCGCAGATTCACAAAATCCGCAACGGCATTTATCAAAAAACCGGACGGCTCGTTTCATTGCTAACCGATTTCGGTGTCATCAATCCGTGCTATCCTGATTTTCACGGCGACACGACCGACACGATTTTCTACACCGGCGCAGGTCGACGCGGCGACCAGCAGCTCAATTCGTTCAACCGCGCGATGTTCGCCGCAATCGAATCGAAACACGCGGTTCCGCTGTTCAACAAACTCGCCGTCGGTCGTTGGGAATTTACCGGATTATGGAAAGTAATCAAAGGAGTATACGTTTTCGATGAAGCGCGAAAGCGAATGATTTGGAGATTTACTTTGGAAAGAAATTTGAAAAATGATTGAGATAAGAAAAGCGAGTGAAAAAGACGCGCCGCGCGTTTGGGAAATCATCGAAGTCGTCGTTTCCACCGGCGACACATATGTTTTCGCGCCCGATTCGCCGCGCGAAAAAATGCTCGCCTACTGGTTTGCCGAAGATAAACAAACCTACGTCGCGCTTCTGGAAAACCGAATCGTCGGCACGTTTTTCCTCAAAGCCAACCAACCCGATTTAGGCTCGCACATCGCCAACGCCGGTTATATGGTCGCTCCTGAAGCAAAGGGGAAACGAGTCGGCAGAACGATGGCTGAGTTTTCGATTGAAGAAGCCGGAAAACTCGGCTATCAAGCGATGCAGTTTAATTTCGTCGTGAAAACCAACGAAGCCGCCGTGAAATTGTGGCTTGCTCTAGGCTTTGAAATCATCGGCGAAATCCCCGAAGCCTTTAATCACGCCGCGAACGGTTTGACTAACGCTCTGATAATGTATCGAAAATTATAATTTTACTTTTTCTTGCCGAGCGCGACCGCTTTCTGATACGCCGAATAAACGGCTTTCGACAAAACGGTTCGCAAACCGCCTTTTTCCATTTGATAAATCGCATCTGCCGAAGTTCCGCCCGGCGATGTCACCATATTGCGAAGTTCCGCCGGATGTTTATTGGATTCCATCGCAAACAGCACCGAGCCGAGCATCGTTTCCTGAACCAACTCTTTCGCCATCTCGCGCGAAAATCCGAGATGAACGCCCGCGTCGGTCAACGCTTCCATAACCATAAAAATATAAGTCGGTCCGGTCGCCGAAAGCGAAGTCGCCATATCAATCATATTTTCCGTTTCGACGTGAAGCTCTTTGCCGAGCGCAGTCAGCAACGCTTTGATTTGGGCGCGTTCCGTTTCATCAACGCTTTCGGTGCAAGTCCAAGCCGTAATTCCCGCGCCGATTTGCGAAGGCGTGTTCGGCATTGCGCGGACGATTTTTTTATTATTTAACTCATCGGAAAGCGTTTCGATTTTCGCGCCCGCGATAATTGATAAAACAATTTGATTCGATGAAACGACGCCTTTTAATTCGTGCAGAACGCCGCTTAATCGCTGCGGCTTGACGCAAAGGGCGACGATTGAATTTTCCGTTTCCCGAATCGTTTCAACCGCTGCGGCATTCGTTTCAAAAACGCGGATTTTATATTTCTTTTCCAGCTCCTCGCGACGATTTTCGCGCGGATGACTCGCCGCGATTTGTTCGGGCAAAACCAATTCTTTTCTCAAAAGTCCGGCAATCATTGATTCAGCCATCACGCCGCAGCCGATGAAAGCCAAATTCGTGTTCGATAAATTTTCGCTCATAAAAAATAAATTTTGAATATCAATTCTGAAATCACAAGTTTAACAAAAAAGTCGCGGAATTATTTTCAAACGAAAATAATTCCGCGACTTTAGAAGGGCAAGAATAAAGACCAGCTTCTACTGAACAAACGCGCTCGGAACCGGTCGGTCGGTCGCTGCGCTGTACGCTCCGCCGAGAGGACCTGCCGTTGAGCGGTTCAGATACCATGTTCCGTTTCTGAATACGCCAATATCGGTTTTGCTATCGCCGTCGTAATCTGCCGGAACCGGTAAATCGGTTGCCGCGCCGAAAGTAATGGCTGTAAACCCAAGCTGACTGCGCTGTAAATACCAGATGCCGTCACGAAAAACAGCGTAATCGGTTTTGCCGTCGCCGTCGTAATCTGCTGCGACGAGTTTATCGGTTGCGATGCCGAACTGCGCCGCTTGTAGCTGATTATCCGACGAACGCAAAACATACCAGACTCCGTTTGACGGACGGAAAACCGCTATGTCCTGCTTACCGTCCGCGTCGTAGTCACCAACCACCGGTTTATCATCAGCCGCGCCCCAGGCGATTTGGCGGAAATCAACGCCCGTTGTCGCCGTCGGGCGATAATAAAAATAACTCTGCGCTCCGCCGCTCGCGCCGTTGCGGTAAACGGCGACATCGGCTTTGCTGTCACCGTCGAAATCGCCCGGAATCGGAACGTCGCCGGTCGTGCCGAACGGTTCTTCGCGAAACGTATTCGTGCTGCTCTTCAAAATATAAAAATAAGCCGCAGCACCTTCGCGGAAAACGGCGATGTCGGTTTTAAAGTCGCCGTCGTAATCGGCGGGTGCAAGCCGGTCGGAAGCTACGCCGAACTGGACGGTTCTCGAACCGCTTGCCGATTGATTAATATGCCAGGTGCCGTTTGACGGTCGGAAAAATGAAATATCTGCCTTGTTGTCGCCGTCGAAATCAAAATTGCTCACCGGCAGAGGCAGCGAATCACTGAAAAGACGGGCGAGGCTATTACGATTCGCGCCGCCGATTGTGGTGAAATATCCTCCGACCAAAATTTTTTGATCAGGCTGCACCAGGAGCGCATCAATAGAACTAACGGAGAGAGGCGCGCTGGGACGCGGGTTAAAGGCGAAATCTGTAGTTCCATCGGCATTTAATCTAATCAAACTGGGCTGCGGGCTTATGAAACTTCCGCCGAGCAAAATTTTCCCGTTAGCCTGCACCGCGACTGTCCGAATGTTTTGAAAACTTTGGCTAAAGGATAAAACATTCTGGTTAAAAGCAGTATCAGGAGTGCCGTCGGCGTTAAGGCGCGCCACAGTTTTAATAGAGCCATCGCTGGACGGATAGCCGCCGATAATTATCTTTCCGTCCGGCTGTAGTTGAATGTCCTGAACGCCGCCGCCGGAATTATAAGTTGCCTGAAAATTGAACGACATATCAAGCGTTCCGTCCGCGTTCAGGCGGGCAAGACGACTTCGCGCCAAACCGCCGATATTTGAAAAAATTCCGCCGATTAGTATCTTGCCGTCAGCCTGTCGAGCCACATCGCCAACGGTGCTGTCCGATGTCAAAGTAAACGAAGTGTCGAGCGTGCCGTCTGCATTAAGCCGCGCCAGATTACTTTTCGCTTGTCCTCCAACGGTTGCAAAAAAACCGCCAATTATAATTTTGCCGTCATTTTGCAGCACCGCGCCGTAAACTCCTTTGTCAACATTCGGGTTAAAAGTCGTATCGGGCGTGCCGTCGGCGTTAAATCTAAATAACTGGTTTAATGCTTGGGCTTGAAGAGATACGCCGACGGTAGCGACGATAATTTTTCCATCGGATTGTAGAATGATGGAACGAACGGCGTTATCAAGGTTGAGATTGGTATTGACAAACGTCGCGTCGAGCATGCCGTCGGCATTGACTCTGGCGAGATTGTTGCGCGCCTGACCGCCGACGTTCGTGAATCTTCCGCCGATTAAAAATTTTCCGTCCGGCTGCATTTGAATGACCGTAACCGTCGGGTTGCTGCTCGAATGCGTAACATTCGGGTTAAATTCATCAGCCCGTTGTCCGCGCGTCATCACGTTCGTCATTGTGATTAGCAAAAAAGCAAAGATCGTTAAGTTGATTTTTTTGCTGAACGAACGGAATATACTGCGATTTTTATCGCCGGGTTTTCCGTCTTCGATTAAATTTACGTTTTGTCGGTGATTTTTTTTCATACATACTTCTCCCTTGATTATTTCACGTAATTTCGGAAATCATAACAAATTCCTTCCATCCGAGTCGAATTAAATGATGGCGCCAAGAGCCGACAATCTTACGGCACGAACGCATTCGGAATTGGTTTGTCGCCTGCTGCGCTATATGCTCCGCCGGTAAATCCTGAAGTC
This sequence comes from uncultured Pyrinomonadaceae bacterium, assembly GCA_965365505.1. Classification (GTDB taxonomy): domain Bacteria; phylum Acidobacteriota; class Blastocatellia; order Pyrinomonadales; family Pyrinomonadaceae. The sequence goes on from CBDUBY010000078.1 coordinate 12,539, forward strand.
GAGCGGTTCAAATACCAGATGCCGTTTCTGAACACGCCGAGGTCGGTTTTACCGTCGCCGTCGTAATCGGCTGGTGTCGGCACGTCGGTTTCCGCGCCAAAAGAAATGGCTGTAAAACCGAGTTGGCTGCGTTGCAAATACCACGTTCCGCCGCGATAAACGGCGATGTCTGTTTTATTGTCACCATCGTAATCCGCCGCCACAAGTTTGTCAGAAGCGATGCCGAAATGAACCACCTGCAATTGATTATCCGACGAGCGCGAAACATACCAAATTCCGCTTGACGGTCGGAAAACCACCGCGTCTTGTTTGCCGTCGCCGTCGAAATCACCGACTACCGGCTTATCGCCGCTTGTGCCCCAAGCGAACTGGCGGAAATCAACGCCCGCTGTCGCCGTCGGACGATAATAGAAATAACTCTGCGCTTCGGCGGTTGAACCGTTGCGATAAACCGCGACATCGGCTTTGTTATCGCCGTCCCAATCGCCGACCGTCGGCACGTCGCCGGTCGTGCCGAACGCTTCGGCACGAAACGTATTTGTCTGGCTTTGCAGCATATAAAAATACGCTTGCGAGCCTTCGCGGAAAACAGCGATGTCGGTTTTAAAGTCGCCGTCATAATCGGCGGGCGCGAGCCGGTCGGACGCGAAACCGAACTGGACGGTTCTCAATCCGCCTGCCGATTGATATATATACCAACTACCGTTCGACGGTCGGAAAGCGGCAATGTCCGCCTTAGAATCGCCGTCAAAATCAAATTCGGTTGCCGGGATAGATGGCGAGTCGCTCAAAAGTCGGGCGAAATTACTGCGATTCGCGCCGCCGATTTTTGTAAAAAATCCGCCGACTAAAATTTTCTGGTCAGGCTGCACCGCGAGGGCGTAGACGCTTAGGTCAGGATTCGGATTAAACGCAAAGTCTCTGGTTCCATCGGCATTAAGTCTGGACGGCTTGACTACTGTGTTTAAGGTAATTCCGCCGATGACAATTTTCCCGTTTGACTGCACGGCGACAGCGCGAATCTCACCGTCAATAGGTTCGACATTCTGGTTGAACGCCGTATCAGGCGTGCCGTCGGCATTCAACCGGGCGACGGTTTTAATCGTGCCGTCGCTGGTCGCGTGACCGCCGATAATGATTTTCCCGTCCACCTGCAGCGCAATGTCCAGAATGCCTCTACTAGAGCCGTAAAGCACCGGCATTGAGTTAAACGAATTGTCGAGCGTGCCGTCGGCATTCAGTCGAAAAATACGATTCCGAAACATTCCGTTGACGGAATTAAATATGCCGCCAATCAGTATTTTGCCGTCCGGCTGCCTGACGACTGCGCTAACAGTACTGTCCGGAATCTGAGTAAATGAAGTGTCGAGTGTTCCATCGGAATTCAAACGCGCCAGATTACTGAGTGCTGTCCCGTTAACGCTGTTAAAATATCCGCCGATGATAACCTTTCCGTCGTTTTGCAGCGCAATGCCGTAAATTCCGCGATTAACGTCAGGACTAAACGTCGTATCGGGCGTGCCGTCGGCATTGACTCTGAAAAGACGATTTGTGAACGTCGTGGGAAGAGAATTGGCTATAGTGCCGATTATAATCTTTCCGTCCGGCTGGACGGCGAGGGCGTAAACCGGTTGACCCAACTGAACATCAACAAACGTCGTATCGAGCGTGCCGTCGGCATTGATTCTGGCAACACGATTACGCATCTGACCGCCGACGCTCGTGAAATTTCCGCCGATTAGAATCTTTCCATCCGGCTGCATCTCGATAGCGAAAACTGCCTCATTGACGCTCGGATTAAACGCATCTGCCATTTGCCCCAGCACCGCGACGTTTGCCATCGTCGTCAATAAAAGCCCGAAGACAAGCAAGCCGAGTGACCTTCCGATTAACCGGATAGAACTATCGTAATTATTACGACTCGCCGGCTGTCTGACCGAATTTAAATTTTGTAGATTGAATTTTTTCATATTGTTTTCCTCGCTGCATTTGTATTTTCAGAAAACACTAATAACAAATTATTTCTTGTCGCTAATGCCAAAAACTAAGATAGATTTACGCTCAAACGAAAATAAATCTCACGGCACAAACGCACCCGGAATCGGTTTATCGTCCGCCGCGCCGAACGCGATCCCGGTAAATCCTGCCTGACTTCTGAGCAGATACCAAGCACCGCCGCGATAAACCGCCGCGTCCGCGCGCCCGTCGCCGTCGTAATCTGCCGGAACCGGAACGTCGCCGGCTTGCCCGAACAAAATCGCGCCGTAATTGGTCGCCGGATTTTGCGACGTATACCACGTTCCGGTTGACGGACGAAAGACGGCGATATTCGCCTTGCCGTCGCCGTCGTAATCTGCCGGAACGGGAATATCGCTCGATGCTCCGAATGTGACAGTGATGATTTGATTGTCCGAGCTTTGCCGAATTTGCCAGATCGAATTCGAACTGCGAAAGATTGCCGCATCCAATTTGCCGTCGCCGTCAAAATCGCCCTGGACTGGTTTGTCGGTAACGCCGCCGAGGAAAAGCGTGTTGTAGCTGACATTCGGCTGTGTTGACGGACGATAAAAGAAAAACACTGGCTGCGACAGCGTGGCGGGCGGGCGGGAAACCGCCACATCAGCCTTGCCGTCGCCGTCCCAATCGCCGGAGAGCGGCACATCATTGTTTTGTCCGAACTGCTCGTAACGAAATGTATTGTTCGAACTATTCAGAATGTAAAAGTAAGCGAACGAACCGGTGCGCCAAACGGCGATGTCGGTTTTGCCGTCGCCGTCATAATCGGCGGGCGCGAGTTTATC
>CBDUBY010000079.1:0-15213 GCA_965365505.1 uncultured Pyrinomonadaceae bacterium
TTACAATTACCGCGCCGTTTGCAAGGCGTTGCTCCGACTTTAATCAGGCAGATTTTTGAACGCGCTTTGCCCGATTCAATTAACTTCGGTTTGGGCGAGCCGGATTTGCCGACTCCGAAATTTTTGCGCGAAGAGGCGGCGCGAATCGCTCTGGAAGAACAAAACGGCTACACCAACCACGCCGGACTTTTGCCGCTGCGCGAGAAGATTGCCGGGCAGTATCCGCATTTAAATTTACAGCCGAATCAGGTTTGCGTCACCGTCGGTTCACAGGAAGCGATGACCGCCGCGTTTTTGGCGATTGTGGACGACGGCGACGAGGTGTTGATTCCGAATCCGTCGTTTCCGGCTTATGAAAACTGTGTGAAAATCTCCGGCGGCGAGCCAATTTATTATCGTCTTCCAGCAGAAAAAGATTTCGCGTTCGACATCGAAGAATTTAAATCGAAAATCACCGCGAAGACAAAAGTTGCCGTCGTCATTTCGCCGTCGAATCCGACGGGAAAAATTTTCACGCCCGAAGATTTGCAGGCGATTGCCGATTGTCTGAAAGACACGGGAATTTATTTAATTTCGGATGAAATTTACAGTGATTTGTATTTTACCGAAAATGCGCCGCGCTCGGCTTCCGAGTTTTACGAGCGGACGATTATCGTTTCCGGTCTGTCGAAATCTTTGAGTATGACCGGCTGGCGCGTCGGCTGGGTGGCGAGTTCGCAGACCGATGTCGTCAAAGCCGCGCTGACTTTGCACGGATTTTTGACCGTTTGCACTTCGACGATTTCGCAGAAAGCCTCTTTGCTCGGCTGGACGGCGGAAGCCGAACGAGCCAAAAGCGACGCGCGAGAAATTTATTGGCGGCGCGGCGAGTTTTTGATTGATATTCTACAAAAAGAATTGGGCTTGCGCGGAACTTCGCCCGAAGGCGCGTTTTACACGATGGTTGATGTGCGCGAGATTGGCGACGATGTGGAAGTGGCGGAAAAATTTTTGCAGAACCGCGTCATCACCGTTCCCGGCATCGCGTTCGGCACTGAAGCCAAAGGATTCCTGCGCGTTTCGTTTTGCAATACGGAAGAGCGAATGGCGGAAGGCGTGCGGCGAATGAAAGAAGCATTAAAGTGAAAAGGTGAAAGGTGAAAAAGTTTGCCTTTATTTTGCAATCGCCTTCTTCCGAAGACACAGGCTTTTTCATTTTCTTGCCCTGAATTAACGGTTTTTCAGTGAAATTCGACTTCTCAAAAAATTTCACGTAGCATTTAGCTTTATTTATGAGCAGAAAATACCGCGTTGGAATTTTGGGCGCGACCGGAACGGTCGGTCAGAGATTCGTCCAATTATTAGAAAATCATCCGCAGTTTCAGATAACCGCGCTCGCTGCTTCGGATCGTTCGACGGGCAAGCCGTATTCGCAAGCCTGCGCGTGGAAACTCGCGGGCGCGATGCCGGAATACGTTAAGGAAATCATCGTCGAACCGATTGCGCCGCCGCTCGATTGCGATTTTGTTTTTTCGAGTTTGCCGTCGGGCGTGGCGCGCGAAACCGAAGAAGCGTTTGCGCGCGCCGGTTTTCCCGTCATCAGCAATTCGTCGTCGTATCGAATGGACGAAGACGTGCCGCTGCTTATTCCCGAAATCAATCACGAGCATCTCAATTTAATCGAAACGCAAAAAAACAAACGCGGCTTCGGGCGCGGTTTTATCGTCACAAATCCGAATTGCGCTGTCGTTTCGTTCGCGCCGCCGCTCGCCGCTCTGGATAAAAAATTCGGCGTCGAATCGGTTTTCGTCACGACTTTGCAGGCGATTTCCGGCGCGGGTTATCCGGGCGTTTCGTCGTTCGATATTACCGACAACGTGCTGCCGTATATCGCCGGCGAAGAGCCGAAGGTTGAAATCGAAGCGCAGAAAATTCTCGGGAAATTCGTTGACGGCACGATTCAGAAGGCTGATTTTATCGTCAGCGCGCAATGTTTCCGCGTGGACGTTCTCGACGGTCATACGGCTTCGGTGCGCGTGAAATTGCGGCGACCTTCGACGCTCGAAGACGTTTTCGCGGCGATGAAAACTTTTCCGTCGCTGAATCTTTATTCGTCGCCCGAACATTTCATAGACGTTTGCGATGAACCGTCGCGCCCGCAACCCAGATTAGACCGCGACAACGGCAAGGGAATGACCATCACTGTCGGCAGGCTTTTTCCCGACAACATTTTCGATTATCGTTTCGTTTCCTTATCGCACAACACCGTGCGCGGCGCGGCAGGCTCGGCGGTTTTGAATGCCGAACTTCTCATTGAAAAAGGCTATTTCAAGTAAAAAGCAAATGGAAAATTCTCAACCGACTTTCGCCAAACGAGTTTTGATAAACATCAGCCTCGTGCTGCTCGTCGTGCTGCTGCTCGTCTTTGTGATGTATGTCATTGACGTGGTTCTGCTGCTGTTCGGCGCGATTTTGGTGGCGATTTTCCTGCACGGTTTAGCGCAAATTGTCAGACGTTACCTAAGATTCGGCGAAGGCACGTCGGTTTTGCTGGTCGCCGCCGTTTTAGTCTCGGTTTTGGCGCTGAGTATTTATTTGCTGGCGCCGTCAATCGCCGAGCAGATCAGAGTTCTGCGCGAAGATTTGCCGAAATCTATCGAGAATGTCGCTACTTATCTGTCCAATCTCAGTTGGGGCAGATTGATTCTCGAACATTTGCCAAGCACCAATGAAATCGTTGAAAAAGTAAATAATTCCGGTTTTATATCGCGCGTCGGCGGCTATTTTTCCTCAACTTTGGGCGCGCTCACGAACATCGCGCTGATGCTTCTGTTGTCAATTTATCTGGCGAGCGAGCCGAAAACTTATATCAAAGGTTTTACGAAACTTTTTCCGCAACCGAGACGAAAAAGAGTGCGCGAGATTTTGTATGAAATCGGCGAGACTTTGACGTGGTGGCTCATCGGCAAAGGCGCGTCAATGCTTTTCATCGGCGTACTGACGTGGATCGGGCTTTCGATTATCGGCGTGCCGCTCGCTTTGACGCTCGGTTTAATCGCCGGACTTTTGTCGTTCGTGCCGAATTTCGGACCGATTCTTTCAGCCGTTCCCGCGATACTTTTGGCATTCGTGGACAGCCCGAAAAGTGCGCTCTACGTGCTGATTTTATTCGTCGGCGTTCAGCTCATCGAATCGAATTTGGTAACGCCTTTGATCGAACGCCGCACGGTCGAACTGCCGCCGGTTTTAACCATCATTTCGCAATTAGCCTTAGCCGTTTTGTTCGGCGCGGTCGGGCTTATTTTAGCCACGCCGATTTTAGCGGTCGTAATGGTTCTGGTGCAGACGCTTTATATTCAGGACGTTTTAGGCGACGAGCCTGACAATCTGCCGGCAGATGAGCCGGATAAAGTTGAGAATAATTAACCGTTTATGATTGAACGCTACACACTGCCCGAAATGGGCGCGATTTGGTCGCTGCATAATAAATTTCAAAAATGGCTCGACGTGGAAATCGCCGTCTGCGAAGTTCACGCCGAAGACGGCACGATTCCGACTGACGCGCTTCAAGAGATAAAATCGAAAGCCGCGTTCACGGTCGGGCGCATCAACGAAATCGAAAAAACGACTGACCATGACGTGATTGCGTTCACGACTAATCTGGCGGAAAACATCGGCGACGCGGCGCGTTTCGTGCATTACGGTTTAACTTCGTCGGATGTCGTGGACACGGCAAATGCGCTCTTATTGAAAGAATCGTGCGAGATTTTGCTGCCGAAAATAGACGCTCTTTTAGAAGTTTTAAAGCGTCGCGCATTTGAATTTAAAGACACGCCGCAAATCGGGCGGACGCACGGCATTCACGCCGAACCGACGAGTTTCGGGATGACGTTCGCGCTCTGGTATGCGGAAATGCAGCGCAATAAACGACGACTTGAACAAGCCAAAGAATCTGTTTCGGTCGGAAAAATCTCCGGCGCGGTCGGCGCGTTCGCGCATCTCGACCCGGAAGTCGAGGAAAGAGTTTGCGCGAAATTGGGATTAAATTTCGCGCCGATTTCGACGCAGGTTATTCAGCGCGACCGTTACGCCGAATATCTTTCGACGCTTGCCATTATCGCTTCGAGTTTGGAAAAATTCGCCTTGCAAGTTCGTCATTGGCAGCGCACGGAAGTCCGCGAGGCGCAGGAACGATTCAAAACCGGACAAAAAGGTTCATCGGCAATGCCGCATAAACGCAACCCGATTTTGTCAGAGCGAATCTGCGGAATGGCGCGAACGATTCGCGCTAATTCGATTGTCGGTTTGGAAAACGTCGCGCTCTGGCACGAACGCGATATTTCGCATTCATCAGCCGAGCGAATCGTCTTGCCTGATTCGTCTGCCGCGCTTGATTATATTCTGGCAAAAACTGCCTCGCTGCTTGACGGCTTGGTTGTTTATCCCGAAAATATGCTAAAAAATCTGAATGCCACACGCGGTTTGATTTTCAGCGGGCAGTTGCTTTTAGCATTGACGCAAAAAGGCGTTTCGCGCGAAGATGCTTATGTTTTAGCGCAGCGAAACGCCATGAAAGTTTGGGATGAAGGCGGCGAGTTTAAAGTTTTGGTAATGGCGGACACGGAGATTACAGGGAAATTGTCAGCGGAAGAAATTGAGCGAGTTTTCTCTTACGAACATTATTTGCGAAATGTCGGAAAAGTTTTCCAAAGAGTCTTTGATTAAACGAAAAAACGAGAGCCGAAACTCTCGCTTTTTCTGCATTTTCAATTAATTTAATTTGAGTATTTATCAGCAAAGTTGCCGATGACGGGGATTTTGTAGACTTCACCTCCGAAGCCTTTGATAGCCGCCATAATGACGAAATAAATCATAGCGATAACGACGGCTAAAAATACCAAACCGATAATTCCGCTCATCAGCGGAAACCCGATGGCGGCATCAACGAAAATGCCGACAAAGAAAATTATGTAAAGCGGAATCCCGATAACCATACCTGCCAGCATCAGAAACAGCGACTGAAAGGCATGAAAACGCGCGACCTTATTGGTTTTGTCCTGAACAATCACCAGAATGCTGTAAATCAAGCCAAGCGGCAGACCGCAGGCGAGATTGCCGAAGTAACATATTAAAACGCCAATGCCGGTATCGAGTCCAAGCGCGGTTTTACCGTTCATATTTTGCATAAATTTTTAATCTCCTTTGTTTGAATTACGAATGAATTTGGAAAGCTGAAAATCAATTACTAGAGAATCTAACACAAAGCCGTTGATTAAAACAAGATTTTCGGCGAAGATTTAAATAATTGTTTGCAAAGGAAAATATGAAAGCAAAAGTTTATGTTACTTTGAAGCCGAGTGTCCTTGACCCGCAGGGCAAAGCTATTCACCATTCGGTCGAACTGCTCGGTTTTGAAAAAATCGAAGACGTGCGGCAGGGCAAGTTTTTTGAAATCGCGCTGAACGCTGATTTATCAGAATCAGACGCGCGGCAGGCAGCGGAAAATATCGCCAAAAACGTTCTGGCAAATCCGGTCATCGAAGATTATCGCGTGGAAATTGTTTCTTAGTCAGCAGTTGTTTGCCTGTGTTTGCAACCGGCAGAATTATGAAATAATCAAGCAACTGATGACCGACACCGAACAACCATAAGATTTATGAAATTTGGAGTAATAGTTTTTCCCGGCTCGAATTGCGACCACGACGCTTATCACGTCGTATCGAAGCACGTCGGTCAGCCGGTAGATTTCATCTGGCATAAACAGACGGATTTGCGCGGTTACGATGCCGTGATTGTTCCGGGCGGATTTTCCTACGGCGATTATCTGCGCGCGGGTGCGCTGGCGAAATTTTCGCCCGTGATGAATGCCGTCAAGGATTTTGCGGCAAGCGGGAAATTCGTTTTCGGCGTGTGCAACGGTTTTCAGATTCTTTGCGAAGCCGGACTTCTTCCGGGCGCGTTGATGCGAAACAGCGGGCTGCATTTCGTTTGTCGGCACGTTAATATCCGCGTCGAAAACAGCGCAATGCCGTTCACGAGCGAACTCGACGCAGGCGAAGTTTTATCAATTCCGATTGCTCACGCCGAAGGCAATTACGTTTGCGACGAAGCGACTCTGGCGGAACTCGAAACGAACAATCAAATCATTTTTCGCTATTGCGACGAGTCAGGCGAAATCGTTGACGAAGCCAATCCGAACGGTTCGCTCTCGAACATCGCGGGAATTTCCAATCGAGAGGGAAATGTCCTTGGAATGATGCCGCACCCGGAACGCGCCTGCGAGGAATTATTAGGCTCCAACGACGGACGCGATATTTTTCGCTCGCTCACGAAAGCCATTCAAAAGTCTGAAACCTAATAAAACGTGAGTTCGGGATAAGAATCGAGCAAATGGAACGCCGTCATCTTGACGGCAATGAACGCGACAGCGTTCAAACAGTGTTTGGTTAAATTCAATTTGAACGTTTATCAATGCCGTTAGATGGCGCGGCGCAATCTTTGCCGTCAAGATGACGGCGTTCCATCCTTATCCCGAACTCACGTTAATAAAGGAAACAAAAATAGTTCGGTCTTTAAAGAAATCGAGCCTCAAGTCAAAACGTTTTGACTTGAGGCTCGAAATTTTCGAGTTCGAGAATGTTTTTTTATTGCCAGCTAATTTCTAATTCATACTCCTTCGCGCCGCCGTCTTCGTCTAAAATCTGGATAACAGCGGTGTAATCGTTGTCGCGGTTTGGCTGTTCGAGAACGCGAACTCTGCCGCGACCTTTTTTCTTAATAACTTCGACCGTCACTTTTCTGGTCGGCATCGAAGCGGTGAAACTAAAATTCACATTGTTGTAAGTCGAGCCGCTGACGGTGCGCGTTTCGAGGTTGCGTCTTTGCAAAATGAGATGAACTTCTTTGTCCACCGTTCCGCGCCAGAATGCTCGTCCCTGCGAAGGCGGCGGATTATTTCCTCCGCCGTTATTGCCGCCGTTGTTGCCGCTGCCGAGTTCACGATTGATGTCGCCGATTGTTCTTTGCGCGTCGCGCCAAAGACTGTTGTTTAATCCCGAGTTTGGTCCGCGTCTGGCTAACTCGCTGAGAATTGATGCACCGTCGCGCAGTTCGCTGGCGCGGCGACCGTCGCGTATCATTTGGCTGAAAAGTCCCGCGCTCGCGTCAAGCTGCTGCGCCAGAAACGCGGTTTCGATGTCGGCTCGGCTGCTCGCCGGACTTCGTTTCATATCTTCTGAAGTTCGGTCAACTAAATCAACTGTATAACCTTTTAATTGATTGACCAGATTCTCCAATCGCGGCGAAGAATAACGCTCTGCGTCGTCTTGGGCAGCGGCGGAAAACGCTAAAAGCAAAACTGAACACACGGCAAAAAGTATAGATTTTTTCATTAGTTTTCTCCTTTATTTGTCCGTTGTTTTTCGACGGACTAATTTTATATTTCTCTAACCGTCAAACCCTGATTGCTCAATTTCCAACTTAAAACTTCCGCGTCGCGCTCTTCGGCTAGAGCCTTTTCGACATTGGCTTTTTCTCCGTCCTCGCAGAAAAAAGCGATGCAGCCGCCGCCGCCCGCGCCGCAGACTTTGGCGGCAATCGCGCCGTTCGTCATAGCCTTTTCGATTAACAAATCCATTTGCTGCGTGGTGATGTTCGGCGAGAGTTTTTTGCGGCGCGGATAAGCGGTTTGCAAAATTTCACCCGTGCGAGTCCAATCACCTTCCATCAGTGCGACGCGCAAATCTCGCGCCGTGTCGCGAATGCCTTCAAAAATAGCAAAGGTTTCGACATCGCCGTCAATGTGGCGTTTGGTGATTTCCCAGTTGTTTGTCCCCGAATTGCGCGGCTCGCCCGTATAGCAGACGACGATTCTCGATTCCAGAGTTTCGATGTCAACGTCGAGCGGTTCGCGCTCTATTCCGTCGGGGCGAAAATGGATGCACGCCGCGCCGCCGTATTGCGCCGAATAATAATCCTGAAAGCCGGTCGGAACTTTTATCACCTGACATTCGATGTTCGCCGCAATCGAGATAAATTTTTCGGACGCGTAACGATTTCCCACGAGATGATTCAGCGCGCCGATGCAGGCGATATTCAAAGTCGAAGAACCGGCGAGTCCCGCGCCCGCCGGAGCTTCGGATTCAGTAATCATATTAAAGCCGGTTTCGGGATTGAAAAAATAAACCAGCTTTGCCAACAGTTCGAGACGCGGCTCGTGGTAAAGCCCGCCGATTTCGCCGAGGGAAGTTTCAAATTTGACCTGGCGGTCAACGGATTCGAGAACGATCTTGTCGTCGTCGCGCGTTTCAATGCGGCACTTTGCCATCAAATCAACGGCGAAATTTACAGTCAATGCGCCTTCGTGAAACAAAAAAAGCGGCGGAATATCAATAGTTCCGCCCGCTAAATCAACTCTCGTCGGGGCAGATGATTCGATTATCATAAAATCTTCGATTCCAGGTCTTTAGTCTTGGGTTTTAGGTCTTTGTTAATTTTTTGATAGCTTTTCTTTTTGCTAACTGCCTGCGGAATTCGTGTTCACATCATCACATCGTCGCTTTTCTGCTCCTCTCCTTTTCGCCGCTTTTCTCTTTCTCCCTCGCGGTCGGGCGCGCTTGTCAAATGCAGACGTTCGCCAAGGTCGTGGAGCTTTTCCTGCGCCGCTTCTTCGATGTGATGCAGTTTTTCCTCGATTCTGTGAATCGTTTCCGGGTTCGGATTGGCTTCTTCGACTTTTTCGGATAAGTAATACCGCTCGACGACGTAGAAAATAATAATACCGGACAGCACGATAAAGAAAAGCGCGATGCCGATTTGTTTGAAATCGCCGATGATGTTGGTTATCGCGCCGCTGAAAAAATAGCCGATGCCTGACAAAACCAAAGCCCAGATAATGCAGCTAATCGTGTCGAGGAACAAAAATCTCGCGTAAGGCATTCGCCCAATGCCGTAAAAAACGCACATTGCCGCCCTGATGCCGTAGATATATTTTGAAATAACAATGGCAAAACTGCCGAATTTATCAATCAATCGCTCGATGCGCGGTCGCGCCATTTCATAAAAGCGATAATCCTTAATCGTTTTCCGGCACAGTCGCCCTATTAAATAAGCGATATTATCGCCGACCACGCCGCCGAGCATTCCGGCAAGGAAAACCTTCAAAAAACTATACGACCCAAAAAACTGGCTGTGCGCCATCACGCCCGACAGCAGCAATGTAATATCGCCTTCGACAGTGCAAAGGGCAAATACCGCGTAGATGCCGTATTGCTCGATAATTTCAGAGATGTGTTCCATTGGTGAAAGATTCTTTTCGTATTTGCTACGTCGCTTTCAAAGATTACTTTCTATCAGCCTTTCAGTCAAAGCGAAACCTGTTTGCTTCAACTACTGCGGCAAAATCAACCTGACGGCAATTTTTCTCCGCCTCAAAAATATCATTATAATTACCGCTGCAAAAGTTAAATCTTTAAACGGCAATTAGCGAAATAACATTTACTGAGTCGTGGTATCGAATAAAACGCGTATATCTCTAAATACAGCAATACAATCGGCTTTATACAAATAAACTTTCGCTTCCGATAGCACTCGCGCAGAAAGTTCGGGGAGGTGCCGGGCGAACAAAAAGCATAGCGAAAAATAATGGTGGTAAATCAGTGCAAGCGTGACGCTTGCGCTCCAGTCCGCTCCGCGTTTTGGTAACAATGACACAATAAAAACCTTTGGTTGACTCTTTCCCGTTAAGTGTCTAAAATTTCATCAGTTTCCTAAGCCAGTAGTATCGGATAAGGTTTCTCAAAGTGATGAACGAAAGCAGCCTGAATACGAAAAAACTCGTCGGCGTTGAAGTTTCAAAATCAGCGTTCAAAGCCGTCTGTTTTGATGAGAGCGGCAATATCGTAGATTCGCTGCGCTATAAAATAGATAAATCCAATCCGACTTTTCCCCAGCTCGCCAACTTTTTGGATGAAGCGAAACGGCGTTTCGGCGACATTGAGCGCGTCGGCGTCGCTGTGCCGGGACTCGTTCACCGCGAAACCAAGCGCATCGCTTTTTCGACGTATATTCCCGAACACGAAGAACACGATTTTTTGACGGAACTCGAAGCGGCGAGCGGTTTGAAAATCACGATTGAAAACGACGCGAACGCTGCCGCTTATGGCGAGTATAAACTCGGCGCGGGTCGCGGCAGCCGCGATTTGTTTTATGTAATGCTTGGCACAGGCGTAGGCGGCGCGCTGATTTTCGACGGACGAATTTGGCGCGGGAAATCAGGTTTCGCTGGTGAATTCGGGCAGGTCGCCATTAATTCTGAAGGAATGCGGCTCGAAGATGTCGCCTCAAATATCAATATTATTCGCCGGACGAAAAGTCGGTTTCATCAGGACAGCACGTCGAGCTTGGGAAAATTGGACGAAGATGAAATCCGTATCGCCAGCGTCGTCCGCGAAGCGCGAGAAGGCGACGATTTTGCGCGTCTAATGCTTGACCGCACAGGGATTTACGTCGGAACGGCGATTGCGGGTGTGATAAACCTTTTAAATATCGAGCGCATCGTCATCAGCGGTCAGATTGTTGAAGCCGATAATATCGTCCTCGACGCAATTATCAAACGAGCGCGTGAATTGACATTTGCGCCGTCATTTGATGCAACTGAAATCGTCAGCAGCAGGCTCGGGGAAAACGCGGCGGCAGTCGGCGCGGCACTGCTTTCAAATGAAACGGAACACTGATTTATTCAGGACAATTGTCATACGGCAGACGGTTTTGGTTACAGAGATTTTTGTAGAATTAAAGTAGAACATCGTCAATAAATTTCGTTTCAAATTGAAAATTTAATCAGGCTAATCAGCTAAACTAATTTAGTGAAAACTTGCACAAAGTCCGAAAAGAAATTATTTTTATAATAGAATTTGCGGAAATTGCAAGATTCTGTAAAATCGAGTTTAGATTTTGCAGTCGGGTCTTAACAAACAAAAAACTGAAGTATTTGGTCTTAGGGCTTGGGTCTTAGGTCTTAGATTTTTCCATTCAAAATTGAGCGGCGAAAACAAAGACCCAAGCCCTGAAACCCAAGACCGACTAAGAGAAAAATGGCACAAGTCTTTCATCGAGCAGCAAATAACGTCGCCAAAATAAGTATTGTTGTGGCAATCGTTTTAGCGGGCGTGGCAGGTTTTGCTTATACGCAAATCGCGCGTTCGAGCTATCTAACCGGACGTTATGTGGAAAAGCAGCAGCCGGTTCAGTTCAGCCATAAACACCATGTCGGCGACGACGGCATTGATTGTCGTTACTGTCACACGGCGGTCGAAACATCATCGTCCGCCGGAATTCCGCCGACGCAGACCTGTATGAACTGTCACACGGAAATCTGGTCGGACAGCCCGTATCTTGAGCCGGTTCGCGCCAGCTTCCGCGAAAATAAGCCGATCGAATGGGAACGAGTTCACGACCTGCCCGAATACGCTTATTTCAACCACAGTATTCATATCGCGAAAGGTGTCGGCTGCTCGACCTGTCACGGTCAGATTGACAATATGCCGGCGGTTTATCAGCAAAACACTTTGCAAATGGAATGGTGTCTGCAATGTCACCGCGCGCCGGAAAATTACATTCGCCCGAAATCGGAAATTTATAATATGCAGTGGCAGGATAATAATTTAACAGCGGAAGAAAGATTGCAGTTAAAGAGCGATTACAAAATCAGAAGTCAGGAAATGTTGACGAGTTGTTCGACTTGTCATAGATAGTTTGAATTAAAATTATGCCGAGCAGCAAAGACAGCAAAACAAACTTTGCATTATTGCGGGACAAAATTCTGCAAAAAAGCGGAAAGGATTATTGGCGCAGCGTCGAGGAATTTGCCGACGCGCCGGAGTTTGAAGAATTCGTCAAACACGAATATCCGCAGCACGCCGAAACTTGGGAAGACGGTTTGAGCCGCCGCAACTTTATTAAAGTAATGGGCGCATCTTTGGCGTTAGCCGGTTTGAGCGGCTGCGTGATTCAGCCCGCCGAAAAAATCGTTCCATATGTTTCGCAGCCCGAAGAAATTATTCCCGGCAAGCCGCTTTTTTACGCGACGGCGATGACTTTGAGCGGCGTGGCGACCGGACTTCTGGCAAAATCTAACGAAGGTCGCCCGACGAAAATCGAAGGCAATCCCGAACATCCGCAATCTTTAGGCGCGACCGACATTTTTGCACAAGCCTCGCTGCTGGATATGTATGACCCTGACCGCTCACAGGAAGTCATCAAGCGCGGCAATCCTTCGACGTGGCAGGTTTTTATGACCGAGCTTCGTGCGAAAATTGACGAAAACCGCGTGGACGGCGGCGCGGGCGTTCGGTTTTTGTCGGAAACCGTGACCTCGCCGACGATGATTGCCCAGATGCGCGGCATTTTAGCGGAACTGCCAAACGCGCGCTGGTATCAATACGAACCTATCAACTGCGACAACGAAATCGCGGGCGCGAAAATGTCCTTCGGTTCAGTCGCGAAACCGATTTATCGGTTCGACCAGGCGACGAGAATTTTATCGCTCGACAAAGATATTTTCTCGGACTTCAATGTTCGTTATACAAAAGATTTCAATAAGAGTCGCCTTTTCAATCACGACAAAACCGACATTAATCGTCTTTACGCGGTCGAAACAACAATGAGTTTGACGGGCGCCAAAGCCGATCATCGGCTTGCTGTTAAACCGAGCCAGATGGTTGAGGTTGCCAAAGCAATTGCGGCGGCGATGGGCGTTTCGGGCGCGGCTTCGACTTACACGGGAAACGCGCAGTGGATTCAGGGCGTGGCAAAGGATTTAAAAGCGGGCGGCGCGAAATCTCTTGTTGTCGTTGGCGACAATCAGCCGCCGATGGTTCACGCGATTGCCAACGCGATGAATCAAACACTGGGCGCGGTTGGCACGACGGTTACTTACGTTGAGCCGTTTCAACCGTTCGCCGACGTTTTGCAGATTGATCAGCTTCGCACATTAGTTCGGGAGATTGACGGCGGCGCGGTGAAGATGCTCGTTATTCTTGGCGGCAATCCGGCTTATAACACGCCAGCTGATTTGCGGCTCGATATGAACCGCTTCAAGGTTAATAACGAAGACACCGAAGGCAGAAAAGTTCCTCTGCGAATTCACGTCGGGCATTATCAAAACGAAACCGCCGAGATTTGTCACTGGCATATTCCCGAAAAACATTACCTCGAATCGTGGAGCGACACGCGCGCCTACGACGGGACAGTTTCAATTGTTCAGCCGCTGATTGAGCCGCTTTACGACGGCAAAAGCCCGCACGAAGTCGCGCAGCTTTTCTTCCGCGAAAATTACGATAAAAAAGACTTCGACATCGTAAAGGAATATTGGCAGCGGCAAGGCTTTACAGGCAGCGCGCCGCGAGCGATGGCGACGACAGCGAACCAAACGACAAATCAAGCGACGAATCAAACCGCGCCGCCGACCGACCGCAACGCCGCGCAAAGGCAGGCGACGACAGGCGCGAATATGACGACAGCGCAAACCGGAGTCGCGCCGCAAAATCAAACGACGACAACGAATACCGTTAACACGACGCAGAATCCGGCGGCGAATCCGACGGGCGGCAGCGTCAGTCCGACGACCGCGACAAACTTTGACGATATGTGGCGCAAAGTCGTTCACGACGGCGTTGTTCCAAATTCGGCAGCGACGGCAAGAACGCTTTCGGTCAACGGCGCGTTTATGAGTCAACCGACTCCGCCTGCGACAAGCGGCAATTTGGAAATTTCGATTTTGCCTGACCCGAGCATTTATGACGGGCGTTTTACGAATAACGGCTGGCTTCAGGAGTTGCCGAATCCGTTGACGAAAATCACCTGGGAAAACGTCGCGCTCGTCAGTCCGAACACGGCGAAGCGGTTGGGCGTGAATCAAGCAGTCGACCCGGACGAATATGTCGGCGGTTCGCAGGGAACAACCTTTGTCAACACGAAAGGCGGCAATTTATTTTCCGATTTGGTGACGCTGAAAATGAACGGCGGCGAAATCGGCAATGTGCCGATGTGGGTTGCGCCCGGTCAACCGGACGACGTGGTGACGATTTATCTCGGTTACGGTCGCGCGCGCGCCGGACGAGTTGGCACGGACATTGGCTACAACGCTTACAACGTCCGCCGCTCGGACGCGATGCATTTTGGCGCGGGCGAAGTGGCAAAAAACGGTTCACAGAAAGCCGTCGCTTCGACGCAAATCCATTTTAATATGGAAGGACGCGACATTTTGCGCGTTTGGGATTTGGAACAATTCAACACCACGCCCGATCTCGGACACCAACATGACCATTATCCCGATTCGATGTATCCGCGTTATGAATACACGGGCAACAAATGGGGAATGACCGTTGATTTGAATTCGTGCGTCGGCTGTAACGCCTGCGTGATTGCGTGTCAATCGGAAAACAATATTCCGGTTGTCGGGCGCGAACAGGTCGAGCGCAGCCGCGAAATGCACTGGATGAGAATTGACACTTATTACAGCGGCGATGATGTGAACAATCCGGCAGGTCCGCATTTTCAGCCGATGCTTTGTCAGCAGTGCGAACTCGCGCCGTGCGAAACGGTTTGCCCGGTTCACGCGACGGTTCACAGCGCGGAAGGTTTGAACGATATGGTTTATAACCGCTGTGTCGGAACGCGCTACTGCTCGAACAACTGTCCGTATAAGGTTAGAAGATTTAACTTCCTTTTATATCAGGATTGGAATACGCCGCAGTATAAATTGATGCGAAACCCGGAAGTGACGGTTCGCTCGCGCGGCGTGATGGAGAAATGCACGTATTGCACTCAGCGCATCGCCTATGCGCGCATCGAGGCGGAAAAAGACGGTCGCCCGATTCGTGACGGCGAAATTCTAACCGCGTGTCAATCGGTTTGTCCGGCGGACGCGATTGTCTTCGGCGATTTAAACGACCCGAACAGTCAGGTCGCCAAACTCAAAAAAGATCATCGAAACTACAACGTGCTGAACGATTTGAACACGCAGCCGCGCACAACTTATCTGGCGAGCCTGAAAAATCAAAACAAGGAAATGCCCGATTACCGTGCGCCGAAACCTGTTGAAGGCAAAACGGGCGAAAAGAAGCCAAACGATATTAGTCATTAAAAATTTCAAATTTCAGATTTGAAATCTGAAATTCTTAAGAGATATGCAAGAAGCACAAGACATCAAAGAAATTCAGCGCAGGATTTATC
>CBDUBY010000080.1:0-15131 GCA_965365505.1 uncultured Pyrinomonadaceae bacterium
CGCGATGGATAAAGTGTGGGAAGAAAAGAATTTGACCGCGCAGGATATGATTAATTGGACAAATGAACACAACCGCGCTGAAAATCGTCCTTGACACGAATATCTTAATCGCCGTTATCGGCAGAAACTCGCCGTTTCGCTGGATTTTCGATTGTATAATTCAAGGTAAAATCGTTCTTTGCGTTTCAAACGAAATACTGTTTGAATATCAGGAAATTCTGGCAAGAAAAACGAGCCGCGCAGTAGCCGAAAATGTCGTAAATTTTATAACGGTTAATCCGTTCACCGAAAAAGTCGAGATTTTCTATAACTTCGATTTGATTAAAGAAGACGCTGACGATAATAAGTTCGTTGATTGCGCGATTACTTCAAACGCAGCCTGTCTGGTTTCGAACGACAATCATTTTCATGTTTTGAAAATTGTTGATTTTCCAAAAGTAATGATTTTCAATTTGTCCGAGTTTGAAGCGAGATATAAAACAAGTTTGACGGAAAAAGTCTAATTTTATCGGTCAAAGAAATCTGCGTTGCGCTTCGTGATATTTACAGCATTTATGAAGAATCAGCCTTTTAGCGGCATTTAAGTTTACAAAATGTTATCTACTGAAATTTTCAACAAATTAAAGGATATTGAAACGAGTAGTTGGGCTGTTTGGAACGAGGAAAACGAAAACAGCTTAAACTTTTTTCTTTCAAAACAAGAATCTTTTCACGGCAGAGTAATTTTCGTCGGTTTAAATCGGTCAAATGCTGCAAATGATTTTTCTAAAGTTTCGCCATTGTCAAATTTTCATACGAAGGGGCATACTGGCGACAAAAGGCTGAAAAGGTTTATTCAAGATGTTAATTTACTAAATCTCATCGGCGGATTTATGACTGATATTTCTGAGCAGATAGAAACTAAGTCAGGTTTAGTAACAATTGAAGAAAATAATGCGGTAATAATTTTTACTGAGAAAATCCGTCTAATTGATAACTCTGAAATCAGACACATAATTTGTTTTGGAGACAAAGTTTTCAACGCGTTTATCACAGGTCTTAAAATTTCAAAGTCTTGGATTAAAGAAATTCGGGATGAAAAAATTAAAGAAGTAGAAGTTAAAGTTGATAGTGAAATTTGGCACTTATATCGAGTGTGGCATTACAGCAATTACGGGACTTTCATCCATAAATCAGAAATTGAGTTGCCAATTCAATTACAGTATATAAACGACAGAATAGGTATACAATGAGTCCAATTTTCTTTCCAACACAAGCAGATTTCCGCCGATGGCTTGAGAAAAATCACGAAAAGGAAACTGAAATTATTGTTGGTTATTACAAAGTCGGTTCGGGAAAATCGGGAATGACTTGGAGCGAATCGGTTGATGAAGCGTTGTGTTTCGGCTGGATTGACGGCGTGCGGCGTAAGATTGATGCGGAAAGCTATTGCAACCGATTTACGCCGCGTAAGGCGAAATCGAATTGGAGCGCGGTCAATATTGCGAAGGTGGCGGAGTTGACCGCCAAAGGCTTGATGAAACCGGCGGGAATCGCGGCGTTTGAACGGCGCGAGGAAAGTCGTTCGGGAGTTTACACTTATGAAAACGAGTTGAAGAGCTTTTCCGACGAATTTGAAAAGCGATTTAGAGTGAACGAAGCGGCTTGGGAATTTTTTGAAAAACAGGCGAATTGGTATAAAAAGCTGGTAATTAATTGGGTGATGACGGCGAAACAGGAAGCGACGCGCGGCAGACGGCTTGAAAAATTGATTGCATTCAGCGAAAAGGGCGAAAAGATTTGATTTTTATTTGAGTGGTGATGATAAAACTTTTGAGAACCGATTCGGACAATGCGGATTTCCGCGAACTCGTCGCGCTGCTCGACGCGGATTTGGCGATTCGGGACGGCGACGAGCATTCGTTTTACGCGCAGTTTAATAAAATTGATAAAATCCGGCACGTTGTCGTGGCTTACGATGACAGTGAAGCGATAGGTTGCGGCGCAATAAAAGAATTTGAGACGGGCGTAACGGAAATCAAGCGAATGTTTGTTCGTGAAGAACGGCGCGGGCGCGGAATTGCGAAAGTAATTTTGTCTGATTTAGAAAATTGGGCGAGCGAGATTGGTTCTTCCGTATGCGTTTTAGAAACGGGCTTGAAACAGCCGGAAGCGATTGCGCTTTACAGCAAAAGCGGTTATGAAACGATTGCGAATTACGGGCAATACGCGGGCGTTGAGAACAGCGTTTGTATGAAAAAATCATTGGTCTGAAAACCTTGATAGAAAAAAGAAAAGCCGCCTTAAATCTAAGGCGGCTTTTCTTTTTTTCCGTTTAATTAGGGAACGTAAGCATTTGGAGCAGGTCGGTCGGTTGCCGCGCCGAAACCTATGCCGGTAAATCCGGCGGTGGTTCTTTGCAGAAACCACGAACCGTTGCGGAAGACGGCTAAATCAGCTTTGCCGTCGCCGTCATAATCGCCCGGTGTCGGCAAATCGCTGCCTAATCCGAAGGTGATGCCGGTGAATCCGAGCGTGCTTCTTTGCAAATACCAAGCGCCGGTCGTAGTGCGGAAAACCGCAACATCGGTTTTGCCGTCGCCGTCGTAGTCGGCTTGAACCGGCTTGTCAATGCTTGCGCCGAAGGTCACGCCGGTAAATCCGAGTGTGCTGCGATTCAAATACCAAATGCCGGTTGACGGGCGAAAGACGGCGACATCAGATTTGCCGTCGCCGTCATAATCGCCGACGACCGGCTGGTCGCCGCTGCCACCAAAAGTCACGCCGGTAAATCCGAGTGTGCTGCGCTGCAGATACCACGCGCCGGTTGACGGGCGGAAGACGGCAACATCCGTCTTGCCGTCGCCGTCGAAATCTCCGGGTGTCGGAATGTCGGTTGCCGCGCCGAAGCCAATTCCGGTAAATCCGAGCGTCGTTCGGTTCAGATACCAAGTTCCGCTTCTGAAAACCGCGACATCGGTCTTGCCGTCGCCGTCGTAATCACCCGGAACAATTCGGTCGGTTGAAGCACCGAAAGTTAATCCGGCAAATCCGGCGGTTGATTGCAACAGATACCACGCGCCGGTTGACGGGCGGAACACCGAAACGTCGGTCTTGCCGTCACCGTCGAAATCGCAGAAAGCTCCACTCGCGCGAAAATCGCGCTCGCGTCCGATCCAGAGATAGCGCGGAACGGTCGTCGTGCCGTTTAACCCGAAGACAGAGGCGACCCACGTATTGCGCGAACGGCTATGCCGGCGAATCGTTAAATAATCGCCCCAACGATTGCTCGCCGGTCCTGCGTTGCTCGTCATCACGGTATAAACGCCGCCGATGCCGGGGTTGTTTTGAACGTCATCATTTATCCAGAACGCCTTGTTCGGAAAAGCCGGGATGTTCGGATCGGTTCCGCCGCCGAAGGCAATCACGCCGCCCAAATTTCCGGCAGAGTTCACCGCTACTGCCGGATAAAGCCAAGCGAATGAGGGATTCCAAATCGGAGTTTGAGTAATTAAAGCTCTGGTCTGGGCGTTAAAGCGGGCGTGAATCGTGTAGGGCTGCGGGAAATTCCCGTCCTGTCGCGCCATCCAGAAAACGCCCATGACTCCGCCCGCGACGTATGCGCCGAGCGGTCGGCTGTCGGCACTGTTCGCCCAGTTTCTGCCGTCGCCGGTGGTCGAAACGCCGCCCGAGTTGAAATATGTAAAGGCGTTCAGGTTAACCGTGTCCCAATTGATATTGCCCGGTCCGTCGTCCCAACGAAAAATCCGCATCTGAGTCGTGGTCGGAGTAGCCGCAAAGTACATCGTCGTGCCGGAATTTTCGGCGAGCTTTATCGTGTTAATATCGGTGCGCGTAAAGATGTTGTAATTGATTGTTGTTCCCGCTGCCATTTCGCTGAGCGGAATGCGCCAAACGGCGTTCCCCGCGAAATTGCCGCTGTTCGTGTAGGCATTTGAGGCGACGTATAGATAATTTGAGCTAACCGACATATTCGGGAAATCGAACCAGACTCCGGCGGCAAAGCCGAGATTCTGCGCGGTGAAATCGTAGTAAATCCAACTGTTGCCGGCGATGCCCGCACTGCCGATAGCGCGGGCGACGCGAAAGACGTTGCCCGCCGCATTGTTGTCATATTGAATACCCCAAATCGCCATATCCTGATTTGGCGCGTAAGCCGTTACCTGGTCGCAGCAAAAGCCGTTGGCGGCAGCCGGGAAAAACGTATACGGGTTGATATATGTAAAATTTTGTCCGCCGTTGGTCGAACGGGCGGCATACCAGTTGGCGGTGTAAAAAACCGCGTCGCCGACGTTGATGACCGACGGCTCGTGCGTAGACGAACGCTGATTGAGGGCAACTTCGGCGGCGGACATATCGTGCTGTCGGAAAATCGTCACGTCATTCGGGGCTTGCGGAGCGTCGTCGCCGTGTTGAGCAGGCGTTTGCGGTGCGGCGGTCGGCGGCGGAATCGGGGCGACACGAGCGACCGGACCTTCGGGAACTTCAAACTTTTTCTTTTTGCCGGTTTTTTCTTTGTAAGCCTTTTGCATCGCCCTGACTTGTTCAGGAGTCATCTTCGGCTTTTTCTGTGATGCCGTGCCGGTTATCTTATGCGGTTTAGCCGTCGCGCTTGAAAATCTTTCGCTGCCCGAACCAGCCAGCGTGCTTAAATCGCCTTCGTCCTGACGCGCGCCGAAATTCAGACTCGGCATTAACGTATTCGGCGATGACATCTGTTGGATTTCCGTTGACGACGCGCTGCTCGGATTGGCGGGCATCAGCGAAAACAAGCCCAATGCCAACAGGCAAACAACGAGACAAACGAGTAAATATCTGGACATAATTTTATCTCCTTAAATTCAATATTGAAATTCAGCCCGTCTTGTGGCGACGGATTAACCAGGCACTTGGGGAGGTGCCGCACTTATTTTTAGAAACTCTGTTTGTGGGAGAAATCGTTTTTCATCTGCTTATAATCAGACTGGACGAAACCGCTTGTTTGGAAAATCATGCCGGCAATAAAATTAGTTGAAACCTGAGCGGATATAAAGTAGCTTTATCTTAAAACACGCAATCGTCGCCGGGTGATGATTTTTGCACAGAGGTTTCAACTGGTTAGATTTCCGCCGATTGGGTGCAGTTATTCTATACCTGCCTGCAGCCTTTGGCAACAATTATTTTTCCGGCTCAAGACCGAGCGTTCGATTCGGACAACGAAGCAATTCATTCGCACATCGAAAAATCGTTTCCGCCTCAGGTTTGTTCTCAGTTTCATTGACAAATTAGAAAGGAGATTAAATTATGAAGACGACCCGTTTTTTCCAGATTTCCGTATTGACCGCTTTCGCCGCGCTGCTTATGATAGGCTGCATATCAACCCAAAACGCCCAAACAATGAACGATAACAAAACCAAAACAAGTCCAACCGGCAATGTAAATTCGACGCAGCCTGACAGCGGACAAACCGCTTCGGGTTCGATGAATTCCAGGACGAATGTTTCCGCGACGAGCGGGCTGGCGAAATATCAAGACAAAAGAATTGACTCGCTGCCGACGAAATCCGTTTCATTAAAATACGTCGTTGAGCATCGAACCGCGCTGAACGACCAAATAATCACGGTCAGCGGAATCGTCGTCAGCGCCGGTCAATCGCCGTCCGTCAACTCGGCAGCGGGCGTGAGAAGTATGGCAAATCCGCAGCCGCGCATTTTTATCGCCGACAGTTTGAAAGATTCGAGAGATAAAAACCGCGACGTGATGGTAATTGTTGAAGCGGGCGATAAATACGCCGTCGGAGAGAAGGTAAATTTCAAAGTCAAAGTTTCCGCCAGCAAGGTCGCCGTCGTGCTGCAAAAAGTTTCGTGATTATTGGTGAAAGTTAGCCGGTTTGCAGCAACAGCTAATTCTCAAAGATAACGATATTAAATATGATTCCGCCGACCGTCATCGCCATTCCCGTTTTTGCCCTTCTGATTGCCGTCGAAGCGTGGTTCATTATCCGCGAAAATCGTAAGAATTTCGATAAGAAAGACACCTGGACAAATATCTTTACCGGATTTTTAAGCGTCGCGTGGGGCGCGTTTTTCGGTTTGTTCACGGCTTATTTTTATTTGTGGGCATACGAAGCCGCGCCATTTAAAATGCCGATGAATGTTTGGTGGGTGTGGACGATTCTGCTTTTCGTTGATGATTTTGCTTATTACTGGTTTCACCGCATCAGCCACGAAGTCCGTTTTTTCTGGAACTTTCACGTCGTCCATCATTCGAGCAATCAATATAATTTGAGCGTCGCCGTGCGGCAGAGCTGGTTTTCGGGAATCGCGCATTGGATTTTTTATGTTCCCGTTGCTTTTCTCGGATTTCCCTTCTGGGCGTTTGTCACGGTGCACGGTTTGAATTTAATTTATCAATTTTGGATTCACACGAAAGTGGTCAAAAAACTTCCCGTTTTTTTTGAATACATCTTCAATACGCCGTCGCATCACCGTGTTCATCATGGCGTGAATGACCAATATCTTGACAAAAACTACGCGGGAATTTTTATCATCTGGGACAGACTTTTCGGCACTTTCGTCGAAGAAACCGAAACGCCGCGTTACGGCATTATCAAACCGCTAAACAGCTACAATATGCTTTGGATAAACACGCACGGCTGGGCGGAAATGCTGACGGCAATGCGGCAGCGAAAAGGTTTTCGTGATAAAGTTCGTTGTGTGTTTGGAAGTCCTGATATGAATCCGGTTGTAAAATATGAAAATTAAATTTCTGTTGTCCGCTGCTTTAATTCTAAGTTTGTCAGCTATGACTTTTGCCCAAGCGGTGAAAATCACGCCGAAGAAAATCACTTATAAACGAACTGTTGAAAACGTTCCAGATTATAAAAAAACTTTAACGATAATTTATCCTAAAGTGTCGGGATTAAGCGCGACTCTAAACAAAAAAATCGAACACGCAATCAGCTACGAGCGTGTTTTCGACTTCAAATTGGAAGAAGAATTAACTGAAATTCATTGGCTGGAAAATGCCGACTTTACGACCGATTATAATCGCAACGGCATTTTGGGAATCGCTCTCACAATGGATGGTTCGGCGGCTTACCCTTCAACTTATACAAAGCACGTCGTTGTTGACGTAAAAACCGGAACACAGGTAAAAGCGACAGAGATTTTTGCCGCTAATAGAATTCTGGGACTTGCAATGATGCTCGACAAACGATTACAGGAAACAATGCAGTCTGCAATTGCCGAAGCAGACAAGTTAAATGCTGAAGACAGTATAGAACTGACGGAAATTCTTGGCGAAAGACACTTCACCGCCGAAGAAACAAATCATTTTTCCGTTGGCGACAAAGGCGTGACGTTTTATTACGATTACGGCTTTCCGCACGTCGCGCTCGCGCTTGAACCAAACGGCGAATTTTTAATCAGTTACGCCGAACTGAAACCGTTTATCAAACCGGACGGCTTGCTTGCAAAGTTTATTCGTTAATATAATTCGATTTATGAATGAAAGAAAAATCAGAGTTCTCGTCGCTAAACCCGGACTCGACGGACACGACAGAGGCGCGAAAATTATCGCCCGCGCTTTGCGCGACGCGGGAATGGAAGTTATCTACACAGGCTTGCGGCAAACGCCCGAAATGATCGCAACGGCAGCTTTGCAGGAAGACGTTGACGCGGTCGGCATTTCGATTTTGTCGGGCGCGCATAGTACTTTGTGTCCGCGCATCGTTAATCTTTTAAGAGAAAACGGAATGGACGATACGCTTGTTCTGGTTGGCGGTATTGTTCCACAGGAAGACATCGCCGCTTTAAAAGCCAACGGCGTTTCGGAAATTTTTCTACCCGGAACTTCAACAGAAGACATCGTAAAATTTATCCGGGCAAATGTCAGGTTAGCCGGCTAGCGTGTTTTGGCACAATATATGCAAATTATCAGGTAACAGGCAAATATGTATTAAATTCATTAGGAGGAACTGATAATTATGTTAAAAGGATTAAAGCATTTGGGATTCTTATCAGCCGTCGTATTCTTTTCATACGTAACGGCAAACGCGCAGATTGTTGACGCGACAAAGAAAGTTGTTGATACGACAAAGGACGTGACAGTTGATGCGGCAAAGAAAACCGTAGAAGTGACAAAAGACGTTGTGGATAAAACAGTCGAAGTAACGAAAGATGTCGCGGATGAAACAAAGGACACAACCGTTGATGCAACAAAGGCGACGGTTTCAGGAACAAAGAAAGTCGGCGGATATGTGATTGAAACAACCGGCGATATTGCAGGAAAAACGGTCGAAGCCGGAAAATACTTCACGGTTTTGACTTGGGACGGGACGAAATGGGTAGCGAAGCAAGTCTGGTTTCCCGCCAAAAAAGCCGCTAAAACAACCGTTGATGTGGTAAATTAAGATTGAATGTATCTATTTCAGTAAGATAGGGAGAGAATATGAAAAAATTATCCGGTTTATTTTTAGCGGCAACGATGATGTTTTCCATTGTTTTCATAAGCGAAGCAATTTCGTCGGGTAGTCCTTTCTCGGTGCAGGCGCAAGTTACGGTTAAGAAAAAAAATAAAGGTCTCGCTTCAAAAGTTGCGGGCGGCGGCAAATACGTTTATCGCAAAGGCAAACAAGGCACGCGCTATGTTTATCGCAAAGGCAAACAAGGCACGGTTTATGTCGGCAAGCAAACTTGGAGAGGCGGCAAATGGACTTTTAACAAAGCAAAAGGCGGAACCAAATCAGCCTATCGCAAAACTAAAACCGTCATTACGGGCAACTAAAGTCTAAAGACGAATTTGAAGAGGCGTTTGCTTTCAGTCATACTGAAAGCAAACGCTTTTTTACTTTAGATTATTAACAGGAAAATTGAATGAAGGATAAAGTTCGGGTAGCAAGCGGGCAAGGTTTTTGGGGCGATTTGCTGACCGCACCGGTTGAACAGGTGCGCGGCGGGCAAATTGATTATTTGATGCTGGATTATCTGGCGGAAGTTACGATGTCCATCGTGCAGAAACAGAAACAGCGCGACCCGAAAGCCGGTTACGCGCGTGACTTTGTTTCGCTAATGCGCGAGATTCTGCCGGATTGCGTTGAGAAAAACATTAAGGTTTTGTCAAACGCGGGCGGCGTAAACGTCAAAGGCTGCGCCGAAGCGATTAAAGACGCCGCGGTCGAATTAGGCTTAACCGGCAAGGTGAAAATCGGTGTCGTCACCGGCGACGACGTTTTAGACAGGTTGCAGGAATTTCTCGATAAAGGCGTGAAAATTGACAATATGGACACCGGCGAATCTTTGACAACCGTTCTCGATAAAGTGCAGTCGGCGAATGTCTATCTCGGCGCGCAACCGCTTGTCGAGGCTCTGGACAAAGGCGCGCAGATTATCGTCGGCGGTCGTCTGACCGATACGGGTTTGACGCTCGCGCCGCTGATGCACGAATTCGGCTGGACGTTTGAGGATTGGGACAAAGTCGCGACCGGAACGATTGCCGGACACATTATCGAATGCGGCGGTCAATGTTCGGGCGGAAATTGCCAATTCGATTGGGAAGAAATTCCCGACCTCGAAAACATCGGTTTCCCGATTGTCGAAGCATATCCAAACGGCGAATTCGTCATCACCAAACACAGCGGAACCGGCGGACGCATCAACATTCCGTCAATCAAAGAACAATTGCTTTATGAAATGGGCGACCCGAAAAGTTATATCACACCTGATGTCGTCGCGGATTTTACGACGATTAAATTGAAAGACGACGGTGAAAATCGCGTTCGGGTTCACGGCATCAAAGGCAATCCGAAAACGGATTTTTATAAAGTGTCAATCGCTTATTCGGGCGGCTGGAAAGCCGTCGGCACGCTCGTTTACGCTTACCCGAACGCTTTTGAGAAAGCGAAAGCCGCCGACAAAATTTTGCGCGCGCGGCTCGATAAATTAGGTTTAAAGTTCGATACGATTTTAACCGAATTCGTCGGCGTGAACGCGACGCACGGACATCTTGCGGGCGAACCGTCAAAAGATATTCCCGAAGTTCAATTGCGCTTCGGCGTGCGCGGGCAAAGCAAGGCAGACGTAGAAAGATTTACTAAGGAACTTGCGCCGCTGATTTTAACAGGTCCTCCGGCAGTCACGGGTTTTGCGGGCGGTCGCCCGAAAGTCGAAGAAATTATGGCTTATTTTCCGGCATTGATTCCGAAGACCTTGATTGAAACGAAAGTGGAAATTATCAGGGCTTAAAACTTCCAAGCCACGAAACAAAATAAATCAAAAAATTTTGATTTATTTTGTTTCGTGGCTTAAATTTAATTTTCCTTCGACGAATTGACCTCGCCCGATTTCACCTCGACGTCGGATTTGGTGAATTTTGTATATTCAAAAGTCGCCCGCGCTTCTTTGCGAATTCTCAACTCATCGTCTTTTCGTTTCAATTCATAATCGGTCAGAACAATTTTTTTTGGCGTAATACCGATGCCTTCGCTTTTCTGATACTCGAAATCGGTTTCGATAATTACGAACAAATTCGCCGCGTCCTTTGGCTGAACGGTCAACTCGCGCCGCTCGCGCCAAATTTCATAAGTTTCCGCGTCAATCCACAACTGCCCGCGCAGCAACGCGTTCAAACTTCTGGTTGAGCCCGGCGCGTCAACGTCAAAATCGAGAAACAACTTATCCGCTTGAGCGCCTTCATTGACAAAAATATACGGGCTTTTCCGGCTCTGCTGATAGGCAATTAAAAACATTTCCCTGCCCTCGATTTGCTCGCGTCCGATGATTTTAAAGTCGAACGCCGGACGAATATGCGCGGCTAAAATGCTCGCCTGATTCAGCGTAATGCCGTTGATCACCAAATCTTTATCGTAACGCGAATTTTCTTGACGAATTCGGTCTAACTCTTTATCGGCAGTCGTTGATTTCAAAACCTTTTCAAAAAAATCTTCGGCGCGTTTCTCATTATCGCCGACGGCTTTGCCGTCAACTTTGGTGACGTTGCGATATTCGGCAATAAAATTCGGATTCTTTGCGGATTGATATACCAGAAAATTCGCCTCGACCCTTCGCGTGCCGTCGAGTCTTCCCTTTTTGTCATAATTCTCAAAAGTCTTGATTTCTTCGGCTAAAAGATTAGTGAAATTTTCGCGGTAAGCGAAAATTTGTTTTTCGGCTTCAATCAAAATCGTTTCCAAACTAACGGGCGTTGGCGACGGCTGCACAGTCGGTTGCGGTGACGGATTTTGCGCGAAATTATATATGGCAGTCAGAGCGATTAAAACGGCAGCGTGTAAAATTTTCCTGGTCATAACTTCCCTCTTGAAATTCCAAACTTGATTTATTATTGAATCACATTTCTAATTATAAAGTCACCGAAAATATGAACGAACAAGTTGAAATCTGGAAACGCCAAACATCAGAACCGGTCGCCGACTGTCGCGTTTTCCGAGTCCGCGAAGATTTTTGCGAGCGCGATTCGGATGGCGCCAAGCATTCGTTTTTCGTCATCGAGTGTCCCGATTGGGTCAACGTCATCGCTTTGACAAAGGAAAATGAAATCGTTTTAATCGAACAATACCGGCAAGGCGCGGAAGAAATAGTTCTGGAAATTCCGGGCGGAATGATTGACGCAGACGAAAAACCCGAAACGGCGGCGCGGCGTGAACTTTTGGAGGAAACCGGCTACGATTCGAATCAATTCATCTATCTCGGAAAATCGCGTCCGAATCCGGCGATTCAGAATAATTGGATGCATCATTATCTCGCGCTCGATTGCGAGAAAATGCACGAAACAGCTTTCGACGAACACGAAAGTTTGCTGACGCGCCTTGCGCCTTTAAATGAAATTCCGAAGCTCATCGAAAAAGAACAAATAACTCATTCGCTCGCCGTCGCCGCATTTTATAAAATGGAGAATCGAGGTGAAAATTTATGAATGGCAGAGTCGCTCTAATCGTCGCGCTGGCAATTCTTTTTCTCGGACAGTTAATTTTCTACTATCCGCAAATGCCTGACCCGATGGCTTCGCATTTTAATAGTTTCGGCGAACCGGACGGCTGGATGTCGAGGAACGGTTTTTTCGCGTTTGAAATCGGATTATTAATTTTTTGCGTGTCTTTGTTTTTTGCGACGACGCGCTTTCTGACAAAGCTGCCCGACAGTTTAATCAATATGCCGCGCAAGGATTACTGGCTCGCGCCCGAACGCCGCGCCGCGACTTTAAGCGTCTTCCGCGACAAAATGGAAGCGTTTTATATTCCGGTTTTTCTGCTTCTGGTTATCATCAACCAGTTCGTGTTTCGCGCTAATCTAACCAAGGAAAATCTGCCGCTCATTTCGTGGCTGTTCATCGGCGCGTTTGTCGTCTATACGATTATTTGGTCAATCAATCTCAATCGAAAATTTAAAGTTTATGAAAGTTGAATTATTAAAACTCGCCCACGCCCGTTCGGGCGACAAAGGCGACACGGCAAACGTCGGCGTTATCGCGCTTCGTGACGAATTTTATCCGATCCTGGTGCGCGAAGTCACCGAAGAAAAGGTCAAAGAACATTTCGGTGCGATGGTCAAAGGCGCGGTCGAGCGATTTGAACTGCCGAACCTGAACGCGCTGAATTTTCTGCTGCACGAATCACTCGGCGGCGGCGGAACTTTGTCTTTAATGACCGACGCGCAGGGGAAAACTTTTTCGACCGCGCTGCTTAGAATGAATATCGAACTCGATGAAAGCGAAGCAAACGGTCTGGGAATTCTATGAGCGAAATTAAATTTGACTACGCGCAAATCGGCGGCGTAAAACTTCATTACGCGACGGCAGGCGACGGCGACAAACTGATAATTTTACTACACGGCTTCCCCGAATTCTGGTATTCGTGGCGGCATCAGATTTCGGCGTTGAGCGATGAATATACAGTCGTTGCGCCGGATATGCGCGGCTATAATTTGTCGGATAAACCGCTTGGTGCAGCCGAATATGAAATGGATAAACTGGTTGACGACGTAACGGGTTTGATTCGTCATTTCGGACGCGAGCGAGCGGCAGTTGTCGGACACGATTGGGGCGCGAGCGTCGCGTGGGCGACAGCGCAAAAACATCCCGAAGCGGTTTGGAAGCTCTGTGCGATGCAGGTTCCGCCGATGTCGGTCTGGCGCAAAAATCAAACCTTCAAACAATTTCTGGCGAGTTGGTATATGTTCTTTTTTCAAATTCCCGCGCTTCCCGAATGGTTGTTAAGCCGCAATGATTTCGCGCTTTTGGCAAACGGGCTACAAAACGGAACCGTCGAGCGAGATGTATTCACCGACGCGGACATCGTTGAATATAAAAAGACTTGGCGCGAAGAAAGAGCTTTGACTTCAGCCTTAAATTATTATCGCGCGAATATCTTGAAACGGCTTTTTTCCAATTCAGCAAAAGAAACGATACAAGTTCCGACGCTGTTTATCTACGGTGAAAAAGATGCGGTAATCTTGCCGGAAACCGTTGCGGGAGTTAACGAAATCATTGACGCGCCGTATTCAGAAATCCGCATTCCCGACGCGGCGCATTGGATTCAGCAGGAAGCAGCCGAAATCGTCACCGACAGCCTGCGCGAATTTTTAGCCGAATAAATCCTAACAAGATATAACGAATGTCAGAAATTATCACCGCGAAAAAAAATTCGATTTTACAAATCACGCTGAACCGACCCGAAAAGCGCAACGCTTTGAACGACCGGCTGATTAACGATCTAAAGGCGGCATTGCGCGAAGCCGATAAAGATGAAACGCTTCGCGCCGTTGTTATCAAAGGCGCGGGCAAAGATTTTTGTTCGGGCGCGGATTTATCGGCTTTGCAGAAGATTTCCGAAAGCGACGTTCTGGAAAATCACGACGACGCGGATAATTTAAGAGAATTATTTTCGCTGTTGCGCTCAATTAAAATTCCGGTCATCGCCGCCGTTCACGGTCGAGCGTTGGCTGGCGGCTGCGGTTTGGCGACGGCTTGCGATTTAGTTTTAGCGAGCCGGTCGGCGCGATTCGGTTATCCCGAAGTCAAAATCGGTTTCGTTCCCGCGATGGTGATGGCGATTTTGCGGCGCAATGTTTCGGAGAAGCGAGCGTTTGAATTAGCCACGCAAGGATTTGAATTCGATGCAGTAACGGCAGAAAATTTCGGCTTGGTCAACCGAATTTTCGACGACGAAACTTTTGAAACTGAAGCGCAAAATTATGTATCGGTTTATGAAAAAGTTTCGCGTTCGGCAGTCATTTTATCGAAACGCCTGCTTTACCAAATGGACGGACTGACCTTCGAGTCCGCTTTGCAATCGGGCGTTGACGTAAACACGATTGCCAGAATGACCGACGACTGCCAGAGTGGAATCGCCAAATTTCTGGAAAAATAAAACGGCTTATTTCGTGGGTTTATTTTTATTCTCGATGTGAAAAACTAAAAAATAATCCATTCCGTCGGCTTTCGTAAAATCAAATTCTTCTTTCAAAACAAAACCGGCTCGTTTCGCTTCTTCGACGACTTTTTCCTTTTCAATGCCGTGATCGTCGCCTTTGCCGTTTTTGTCAATAATACCGAGGAGCGCGTCTTTTTTGATCGCCCTTTTGATATTCTGCAAAACTTTCACCGGCTGCCCGATTTCGTGATAAGTCTTTAAAATCAAAACCGCGTCAATCGAGTCGGCGGCGAGTTTCGGGTCGTCTTCCGTGCCGAGAACGGTCTGAATATTCTTAAAATTTCCCTTTTTTGCGCGGTCGTTGATGTGATTGATATATTCCTGATTGATTTCGACGGCAAAGACTTTTCCCTTCTCGCCGACGCGCCGTGCCGCCCGCGTCGTGAACCAGCCCGAACCCGCGCCGATGTCCGCGACGTTTTTCCCCTCTGTAATTTTCAAAATATCCATCACACGGTCAATCTGCAAATTTTTCGCCCGGCTTTCATCTTCAAAAATCGAAAGGTCGCCCGTGTAAGGTTCGCTAACCGGACGATTAATTGAATCGGCGGAAACATTCGCATTTGTCGCCGGTGTCGGCGTCGGCTCGACCGACGAAAGGCTCGCCGTATGACACGACGAGAAAACCAGCGTAGTGAAAATTGCGAGCAACAAGAGTTTTGCCAAAACAAGAGCGGCGATCATTTTTTTCATAGCTTTTATGATG
>CBDUBY010000081.1:0-14128 GCA_965365505.1 uncultured Pyrinomonadaceae bacterium
CGCCGACAAGCTCGTCGGCAGTGCCGACGAGCAAGAAAGCGTTGCTCTCAAGCATAAAAGCGTCGCTCAAATGCGTTCGAGCGGTGACAAATTGCGGCAAAGCGCGAGTCTAAAGCGACATTTTAGAGCCGAATAATCGAGTTTGTTGATGAAC
The DNA here is from genome assembly GCA_965365505.1 of uncultured Pyrinomonadaceae bacterium. Lineage (GTDB taxonomy): Bacteria > Acidobacteriota > Blastocatellia > Pyrinomonadales > Pyrinomonadaceae. The sequence goes on from CBDUBY010000081.1 coordinate 155, forward strand.
TTGCTGAAAATCAGTGTAATTATTGTCTTCACGACAGCTTTTATCGCCTGTGTGTCGAGCGAATCGAAGCGCGACAGTTTTGTCATCGCCGAAAGTAAAAGCTACGAAGCCTCGCTCTTTCGCCAAAACTGCGCGATTTGTCACGGGCAGGAAGCCAACGGCAAGGAAATGGACGGCAGATTGATTCCGTCGCTGCGTTACGGCGAGGCGACGACCAAGACCGAAGAAGAAATCTACCTGCAAATCAAAGAAGGAAAACTGCCGATGCCATCGTTCAAAAATCAGTTGACCGAAGACGAGATAAACAAGATGGTGAAATTTATCAGGCGTGATTTGCAAGGGAAATCGGAAGCGGAAAAGTAAAATATGAAAATTTTAATTTCAGGCGCGAGCGGTTTGGTCGGCAACCATCTGACTCCGACGCTTCTGGCGAAAGGTCACGAAGTTTATAAACTCGTTCGGAAAACGCCGCAGGGCATTGACGAAATCGAATGGGACGCGGAAAACGGATTTTCCGCGTCTGAGCAAGCCAAACTCGAAAACTTCGATGCGGTCATTCATCTGGCGGGCGATAATGTCGCGTCGGAAAACTGGTCGGACGAGAAGAAACGGAAAATCAAGGAAAGCCGAACTGTCGGAACGCGCGTTTTGGTGAACTCGCTGAAACAAACCATCAAGCCGCCGAAACATTTTATCTCGGCTTCGGCAATCGGGTTTTACGGCAACGGCGGCGACGAAATTTTAACGGAAGAAAGCGCGCAAGGCATAGGATTTTTGCCCGAAGTCTGCGCGGCTTGGGAAGACGAAATTAAAAAAGCCGAATCGTTTGCCCGCGTCGCCTATCTCAGAATCGGCGTGGTGCTGGCGAAAGACGGCGGCGCGTTGGAAAAGATGCTCACGCCGTTTAAGTTTGGCGTCGGCGGAACGGTTGGCAGCGGCAAGCAATATATGTCTTGGATTGCGCTCGACGATTTGGTAAAAATGATTCATTTCGTTTTGGAAAATGAAGACCTCAGCGGCGCGTTTAATGCGGTCGCGCCGAATCCGGTCACGAATGAAGAATTTACCAAAACGCTCGGAAAAGTTCTGCATCGTCCGACTTTTTTGCCTGTTCCTGAATTTGCGATAAAAACGCTGTTCGGCGAAATGGGCGAAACGCTGCTGCTCGAAGGCGCGCGCGTTCTACCGCATAGACTGCAAAATGCGGACTTTGAGTTTGATTTTCCGAATCTGGAAGACGCGATGCGGCACGCTTTGAAATAATCAATCTGGATGAAAAAAAACGTCCTGCAATTCGTCGGCAGCTTTCATCAAGGCGGCTCGGAACGCCAAGCCGTCCAACTCACGCGCCTTTTGCGCGAAGACAACACGCACAATATTTACCTCGCCGCTTTGAACAACGAAGGCGTTTTGCGCGAAGAAGTGACGCGCATCGGATTCACAACGATTCCCGAATTTCGCCTCAATTCATTTTACGATTTGAATTTTCTCAAACAACTGCGAAACTGCGCTCGATTTATCCGTGAAAATAAAATTGAAATTGTCCACACGCACGATTTTTATACGAATGTTTTCGGCATCACGGCGGCGCGGCTGGCGCGTGTAAAAACCAAAATCGCTTCAAAACGCGAAACATCGGGAATGCGTTCGGCAATGCAAAAGCGCATCGAGCAACGGATTTTTAAAGCGGCAGACAACATAACGGTCAACTCGCAGGCGGTGAAAAATTACTTGATTGACGAAAAGGTTTCCGCTGAGAAAATCCGGGTAATTTACAACGGTTTGGATTTGGAAAGACTCGCGCCGAAGGAAACCAGCCGCCGAAAAATCTGCGAAAATTTAGGTTTGCCCGTTGATGAAAATATAAAATTCGTGACGCTCGTCGCCAATTTGCGGCACGCGGTTAAGAATCAGCCAATGTTTCTTCGCGCGGCGCGTCTGGTTGCGGAAAAATGCTCCGAATCGCATTTTGTTTTAGCGGGCGAAGGCGAGTTGAAAACTGATTTGGAAGCGTTGGCGGCGCGATACGGCATAAAAGACCGCACGCATTTCATCGGTCGCTGCACGGCTGTTCCCGATTTGCTCGCCGTTTCATTCGCGGGCGTTTTGACTTCCGTCGCCGAGGGATTTTCCAATTCGATTCTCGAATATATGGCGGCGCGACTTCCGGTTGTTGCCACCAACGTCGGCGGCGCAAGCGAAGCGATTAGCGAAAACGAAACCGGATTTCTGGTCGAATCTGACGATGATAAAACGATGGCAAATCGCTTGATCGAATTGCTCGAAAACCCCGAACGAGCGAAACAATTCGGGCTGCGCGGCAGGCAAATCGTTGAAGAAAAATTTTCGTGCGCGGCGCAATTGGAAAATACTTTAGAACTTTACGAGCGCGAATTACGATGAACGACACACGGCGAAAAATAAAAATCGCGCTCGTCGCGCCTTCGATGCGAAACGTCGGCGGGCAGTCAATTCAGGCGAAACGATTGATTGACGCTTTTGCCAACAACGAAGATTTGTGCGTCGAGTTTGTACCGAACGACCCGCAAACCTCGTTTCAAAACATCAAATTTTTTCGCACCTTTTTCGCCTCAATCAAATTCTGGTTCACGCTTTTACGAAAAATTCCGCGAGCCGACATCGTTCACGTTTTTTCTTCCGGCACGACGAGCTATATTATTTCAACTTTGCCGCCGCTTTTCGCCGCTAAACTTTTCGGCAGGAAAACGATTCTTCATTACCACACGGGCGAAGCCGAAACGCATTTGCGAGATTGGAAACTAACCGCCAAACCGACGATGAAACGGTTCGATGAAATCATCGTGCCGTCCGAGTTTCTGGTTGATGTTTTCGCCGGTTTCGATTTGCAGGCGAAGGCGATTTACAATTTCGTCGAAACGGATAAATTTGTTTTTCGGACGCGAAACCCGCTCAGACCGACGTTTTTATCAAACCGAAATTTTGAAGCGCATTATCAGGTCAGCGACGTTTTGCGAGCTTTTCAATTGATTCAAAAAAAAGTTCCCGACGCCAGGCTTTTAGTCGCCGGTTACGGCAGCGAAGAAGCGGCGTTGAAACGTCTTGCCGCCGAATTGGATTTGAAAAACGCGGAGTTTCTCGGTCGCATCGAAAACTCGGAGATGCCAAAGCTTTACGACCGCGCCGATGTTTATTTGAATTCGTCAATCGTGGACAATATGCCGCTGTCTTTTATCGAAGCCTTCGCGTGCGGTTTGCCGATTGTTTCAACCGACGCGGGCGGCATTTCGTATATTTGCGAACACGAGGAAACAGCTTTGCTGGTTGGGAAAAATGATTACGAATCGCTGGCGCGGGAAGCGATTAGGCTTTTAGAAGACAATGAACTCGCCAAAAAAATTGTCGCCAACGCCCGCCGAAATTGTGTAAAATATTCCTGGGAAAACGCCTGCGCCGAATGGCTTGAAACTTACCGAAATTTAACCTCCGAACGAATCTGACCGGCAACCGATAATGAGCGAGAAAAAATTGAAGGTGATAATTTTGACTCACGGCGGCGCGACCCGTCTGCTCGAACTTCTCGGCGAACTCGAAACCGTCGAAGTCGTCGGAGTTTATATCGAAACGGCGACCGAACCGCAGAGAAGTTTCAAACAAAAAATCGCGCGTTCGATTCGTTACGACGGTTACTGGCAGACAGCCAGAAAATTTTCGGCGAAACTGCTCGGCGGCGAAACAAACGGCGCGGAAGGATTAAAAGCCGTTCAGACGAGCCAAAAAGAATTAGAGAAATTTGCCGAACAATTAAACGTGCCGATTTATAAAGTCGAAAATTATCACTCCGCGGCGACGATTGATTCGTTAAAAAAAGCCGACGCCGATTTGGGGATTCTTTACGGCACGAATATCGTCAAAGAATCGGTTTTTGCGATTCCGCGACTCGGTTCAATAAACATTCATCAAGGACTCGCGCCCGTTTATCGCGGCGGTCCGACGGTTTTCTGGGAACTTTTCAACGGCGAACGGGAAATCGGCATTACGGTTCATTTCGTCGCCGCAAAGGTTGATACAGGCGATATAATTTTGCAGAAACGCGTGCCGCTTGATTATGATTTTAAGCATTACGGATTGAATTACGAAAGTTTCCTGAACGACTTTCGGACTGAATTAAAAGAGCCGTCGGCGCGGCTGATCGCCGAAGCCGTCAGATTGATTGCGGCGGGCAAAGAGCAGCGAACGAAGCAGAACACGAGCATCGGAAAGCGTTATCGTCTGCCGACGAAATCTGAAAAAGACGCGCTTTTGCGCGTATTAAAAAAGCGGCAAAGCGAGAGTTGAAACGTGAAAAAAACTTTACTCAAAACCTTTTATCATCTCGGCGCGTTCGCTCCGTTTCACCGGACGACGCGCGGGAAGATTTTGATTTTGACTTATCACCGCTTCAGCCGCGCGGCAAATCCGTCGAAAACTTCCGCCGCCGAATTCGCCGCGCATCTCGCTTATTTGAAAAAACACAATCAGGTTTTGTCTTTGGCTGAAACGGCGGATTATTTGGAAAACGAAAAACCTCTGCCGCGCGGCGCGACTGTCATCACGATTGACGACGGTTATGCGGACGCTTTTGATGTGGCGTTTCCGCTTTTGAAAAAATACGACTTTCCTGCGACGCTGTTTGCCGTCACGGATTTTCTCGATGAAAAATTATGGCTTTGGACGGACTTGATGCGCTATGTTTTAAGTGAAACGAAACGAGATTTTTTGAGCGTCGAGTTTGAGAATGACGTGAAACTGGAAACGAAACTAACCGACGCGCCGCAAAGATTAACAGCGGCGAGCCGCGTTAATTCGTATCTTAAAAAATTGCCGAACGAAACGAAAGAAACGAAAATCAGAGAGATTGCTGAAAACTTAAACGTGAAAATCCCTGCGTTTCCCGTTGCCGAATACGCACCCGTTAGTTGGGCGCAGGCGCGGGAAATGGATGCTGAAAATCTGCGCGTCGAATCGCATACTGTGACGCATCCGATTTTGACGAACATCAATCAGACGCAGCTTGATTACGAGTTGCGAATGTCGAAAACGAGATTGGAAAATCAACTGAATCGAGCGGTCGAAACATTTTGCTATCCGAACGGTTCGCTGAATGAAACGGTTTGGCAATCGGTGAAAAATAACGGCTACAAAGCGGCGGTCACGACGAATTACGGATTTAACGCGGCGGACGAAAATTTGTTCGCGCTTAACCGTATTGACGCGCAATCGGCGATTGAAAGTTTTGCTCAAAGCGTCAGCGGTTTTGAAGCGTGGAAACAGAGAAATTAAAATGTGCGGAATAAACGGAATAGCTTTTTCGAGCCGTTCAAAAAAACAAATTAATCAGCGCCTTCTTACCGCAATGCGCGACGCGATTCATCATCGCGGACCCGACGACGAAGGATTATTTATCCGCGAAAACATCGGTCTTGGACATCGCCGCCTTTCAATCGTTGATGTCGCGCACGGACAGCAACCGATGTTTAATTCTGACGAATCGCGCGTGATTGTCTATAACGGCGAAGTTTATAATCACGCCGATTACCGCGCTGAACTCGAAGCGAAAGGTTACAAATATCAAACCCATTGCGACACAGAAACGATTCTTTATCTTTACGAAGAATACGGCGCGAAATGCGTCGAACGCCTGCGCGGAATGTTTGCCTTTGCAGTTTGGGACGAACGGCGAAAAGAACTTTTCATCGCCCGCGACCGGCTCGGCGTTAAGCCGCTTTATTACGTTCACGATTCGGACGGTAATTTATTTTTCGCGTCGGAAATTAAAAGTTTGTTGGAAGCGGGCGCGGTCAAGCCGGAATTAAATTACAACGCTTTGCCCGACCAATTAGCCAATCATGGAACTTCGCTGGATGAAACTTTATTTAAAGATGTGCGGCGGCTCTTGCCCGGACATTATCTGATTTGGCGCGACGGGAAAATCGAAATCGAAAAGTTTTGGGACGTTTCGTTTGAACCGAAACAGGAAATCATTTCCGACCGCGAAGCCGTCGAAGAGTGGCACGAACTTTTCCGAAAATCCGTCGAATTGCGCTTGATGGCTGACGTGCCGCTCGGAATGTTTTTGTCGGGCGGCATTGATTCGTCAGCGATTTGCGCGATGATGGCGCAGATGGTTGATGAGCCGATAAAAACTTTCTCCGTCGGTTTTGCAGAGCGCGAGGCGAACGAATTTGAGTTTGCGCGCGTCGTGTCAAAGGCTTTTAAAACCGAACATCACGAAATCACTATTACCGGCGATGAATTTTTTAAGGAACTGCCGAATCTGATTTATCACGAAGACGAGCCGCTCGGTTTCGACGCGAGTGTGCCGCTTTATTTCGTTTCAAAGCTCGCCGAACGGCACGTCAAAGTCGTTCTGACGGGCGAAGGCAGTGATGAGATTCTCGGCGGTTACGGGCGTTATCAAAAAACTTTAACGCTTCTGAATTACGGCGAAAAATACGAATCAATCACGCCGAACTTTTTGCGCGAAGCGGTTAAAACGGGCGTGGCGACTTTGCCGCATTCGCTTAATCGAAAACTCAAGCGCACGTTTTTATCACGCGAATCCGACATCGAAAATTTATACTTTGACAACTTCGCCATTTTCAATGGAGCGGCGCAGGAAAACCTTTTGACGGCGGAAACAAAAGCTCGAATCGCTGAGAAAAATCCATATTCGCATTTGCAGAATTGGCTGGCGGCAAGCGACGCGGAAGATTTACTCGACAAACTGCTTTACGCCGACACGAAAACTTACCTGCACGAGCTTTTAATGAAGCAGGACCAGATGAGTATGGCGGCTTCGATAGAATCGCGCGTGCCGTTTCTTGACCACAAACTTGTTGAATTTACGGCTCGGCTGCCGCAAAAAATGAAGATTCGCGGGCGACAGACGAAATGGATTTTGCGCGAAGCGATGAAAGGAATTTTGCCCGACGAAATTTTAACGCGCCCGAAAATGGGCTTTCCCGTGCCGCTCGGAAACTGGCTGCGCGGCGAATATAAATCAATCGTTGACGAATACGTTCTGAGCGAACGCGCCGCGTCGCGCGGGATTTTCAATCAGGATTTTGTCAAAAAAATGGTCGCCAAACACGACGCGGGCGAAGACCACGCGGCGCGGATTTTCCGGCTGGTGAATTTTGAAATGTGGTATCGGCGGTTCATCGAAAAATAGATTTCCCGGCGGTTTTTGCAGTATAACTACTTGAGGAAAAATTATGGAACCAGTAAATAAATTAAACGCCGCGCCGCGAGTCGAAGGCTTGAGCGCGAAAGTTTGTTTGTCGCTTTCAAAATTATTTTTAAGCGGCGGACCGCTCAAGCGATTCGGGTTTCGCAAAGACGAAATTACGCGCTTTGATTCGATGGAGAATTACGTCGCCGACCGCGTTGAGCAGATTAACGATTACCAGGAACTTTTCAAACCGTTTGCCGACTTTGAAGGGAAAACGATTCTCGAACTCGGCTGCAACAAAGGCTACATCATCAACAGTTTTTTGCAGCACGAAAACTTTCGGGCAATCGGCGCGGAGATTGACGCGGACGCTCTTAAAATCGCCCGCGAAAACTTCGGCGACCGAATCGAATTCATCCAAACCACGCCCGATAAAATTCCTTTGCCCGACGAAAGCGTTGACGTTATTTACACGATTGATACGTTCGAGCATCTCAGCCGACCCGATGAGATTTTAACCGAATGTCACCGCGTTCTGCGTCCCGGCGGCACGCTGCTGATTCATTTCGGCGCGTGGCTCACGCCTTACGGCTCGCATCTCGAAGACATTATTCCGATTCCGTGGGCAAACGCCGTTTTTTCGATGGACACGCTTTTGAAGGTCGCCGCGCATCTTTACGATACGCCCGATTACAATGTCGCGTGTTATTACGTTGACCAGCAGACGGGCAAGCGCAAGCCGAATCCGTTCACGGACAAAGCGAAATGGGACGAGTTCTTAAATCACATTACGATTCGCGGATTTAGAAAAATTATTCGCCGGCTGCCGTTCGATCTGGTTCATCTGGAAAACATCGGCTTCGGCGGCAAGTCCTTTAAAATCGGTCGCTATTTAGGCAAGCTGTCGCAGTTTCCTTTAGCAGAAGAATTTTTTACCAAAGCGACGTTCGCTGTTTTGAAAAAGCCGGACGCGGATTAATTATGACAGCCGAAACTTCTGTTAAAAAAACGAAAACTTCTGAGTTTTTGCGCGGGCGCGACATCATCTGTTTCAGCCACGATTGGACGGGCGATCCGCTGTCGAAAACTCATCTAATGCGTGTTCTTTCGCGCGAGAACCGCATACTTTGGGTAAACGCGATTGCCAACCGGATGCCGACGACTTCATCCAAAGACATTAAACGGATTTTCAATAAACTGAAAAGTTTTACCGAGCCGATTCGGGAAATCGAAAAGAACATTCACGTTTTGAATCCGCTGGCGATTCCGGCTTACGGAACGGAAGCCGCGAGGCGATTCAACGAAAAATTTCTCGTGTCGCAGGTGAAAAAAGCGATGCGGAAATTAAAATTTCAAAATCCGCTAAATATGGTTTTCAATCCGGCAGCCGGATTGCTCGCCGGAAAGCTCGGTGAAAAGGAATTGATTTATTATTGCGTTGACGAATACACGGCTTTTACGGGCGCGTCGAAAGGTTTGAAGGAAATCGAGGAAGAGCTTTTTCGCCAAGCCGATTTGGTCGTCGTGTCGGCGGAAAAGCTGCTCGACAATAAAAAACAATTTAACCCGAATACTTTTATCATCAGGCACGGCGTTGATTTTTCGCATTTTCGGCAATCGTTGGACGCGGAAACAAAAATCCCCGATGAAATTGCGAATTTGCCGAAACCGATAATCGGTTTTCACGGCTTGCTTGCCGATTGGGTTGATTACGAATTGATAAAAAAAACAGCGACGCATTTTGCGGGCGGCTCAATTGTTTTGATCGGGAAAATCGCGGTTGACGCGGAACAGAAGATAAAAATTCTCGACGGCGTAAAAAATATTCATCTGCTCGGTCGCAAGCCATACAGCGAGCTGCCGAATTACTGCAAAGGTTTCGATGTCGCGTTGAATCCGTTTGAAATCAGTGAACTGACGCTCGCCGCCAATCCTTTGAAAGTGCGCGAATATCTCGCCGCCGGTTTGGAAGTCGTTTCGACCGATATTCCCGAAGTCAGAATTTTAGATTCGTGTCGCATCGGCGAAAATCATCAGGATTTTATCCGGCAAATTGAGGCTGCATTGAAAAATCCGAAATCGAAAACTGAAACCAGCGATTCGGTACGAAGCGAAAGTTGGGAAGCGCGAATTGATGAATTGCGAGAGATAATGGAAAAAGTGCGAAAATGAAAAAGTGAAAAAGGGAAGCCGCACATTTAAGATTTCAATCGTTTTCATTTTTCTGCTCGCCGCGTGGATTTTTCTCGCGCCGTTTTTGGCGACCAGACTAATTGTTGAAAGACCTTTGACGCGCGCCGATGTGATTCTGGTTCTCGGCGGCTCGTCCGTTTATCTAGAACGAACCGAAAAAGCCGCTGAAATTTACAAACAAGCGGTCGCGCCGAAAATCGTGTTGACCGATGACGGCGAAAAAACCGGCTGGTCACGCACGGAAAAAAGAAACATTCCTTATGTTGAAATGGCGCAGCGAAATCTCGTCGCGCTCGGCGTTCCAATCGAGAGTATCGAGATAATCAAGCCGGTCGGTTCGGGGACGATTTACGAAGCGCGGACATTCAAGGAAAAATCCCGGCAGGAAAATTGGAAGCGAATTTCACTCGTCACCTCGGCATATCACACGCGCCGCGCATTGGAAACATTCGACGGCGTTTTCGCCGGTGAAAACGTCGAAATCGGCATCGCCGCGCCGCCGCCCGGACAGCAAACGCCGTCGCCGATTTACTGGTGGCTGACAGCGCAGGGCTGGAACGTCGTGGCGGGCGAATATGCGAAAAGTTTCTATTATTGGCTGTATTATTAACGCAGTTTTCGCTTTTATTTCGGCGGACGTTGGTTTACCGCTGGATAGCGTTGAAGAATCACTTTGCAGAGAAAATTTTGTCGGCGGAAAGCAGGTCGCCGCCGCAAGAAAAACTTCTTGCGGCGGCGTGTCGGGGTTGGGAAACGGCGGATGTTAGATTGGAAAAATTGCGGTAATAAAATTGAATCGCTATAAAATTTTTCGCCGGTCGAAATACATTTCTTAATTTAGGATTTGCCGCTTTTTAACTGACCGTCGCGCTCAATGATTATGAATTTACGCTTTTCTATTTGCCGCGTCACTACACAAATGGGTAGTAATGTTGCCAACCGGAAATTGATTCGATTTAGTTTTATGATCCGACAAACACAAGGTTTTCTTCGGCTAAATTATTTCACGTAACCTGCGGGCGCGGTCATAAGACTACCTGTACGGGCTTTTCCCCATACTTTGACTGGGTTATCTAAACAATTAGATTTTTTGTTTAGAAATCTCTAAATTGAAAAAGTTAACTCGCCCACAGTCGCCAGCCTTTCCTTCAAATCAGGCTCGACGTAACGCGCTCTGGCTTCCCGCGAAAAAAGAAACTCGCGGCTGTAAAATCTGGACGGCAATTTTGTATCGCACGAGGCAATCAAATGATTCGCCGTTTCCGCCAGCGAGCCGCATTTGGTTTTGCCGAGAAATTCTTCAATCGTCAAAAGCCAAAACATCGTCAGCGTTTCGTGATAACCGCTCGTGTCGGTGTTCGGCGTTCCGTGCGCGTCGTTGAGCCACAAAATACCGTCGCTCATCAAATTTTTGGCGACGGCAAACGGGTAGTTCAAACAATAGTAAAGCCCAACGGTCAAATGCGCCGCGTGTGTCCATTCGTCTTTCGTCAAAGTCCGTTCTTCAAACGCCTTGACCAGTCGTTTAACTTCTTCATCGGTGTTATAAATCATTGCAAAATTCCTAATTTCTTCGTTGAAATTTATCGTCCCTTCCCGCTTAAAGTATTTTTAAGATATAGAAAATTATTCGGCTTTTGAATACTTGTATCGGGAGTGAAAAATGAAAACCAAAGCGGACAGTTTGAAACCGTGTATTAATTTTCAGTTTCCAGTTCCACTTTTCATTGAGCGACAAAATTGATGTCGTCCGTGTCTTCGAGAATCGCGCGAATCAGGGTCGGCTCGCCGAATTGGTAGCGTTTGGCAAAAGCGCTGAAAATGTAAGTTTCGCCTGCCGCGACTTCCTGAAATCGGAAGTAACCGAATGTGCCGGAAATCGCTGTCCGCACTTCGCCATCTGCGCCCGTCATCGTGACGCGCACGTTGCGAATGCCGCGTCCGTCGGCAGTTACGACGCGCCCGCCGGTTGTTACCGAAGCGGCAGTCGGCGTGGTCGGCGCGGCGTTCCAGAAACCGGCGTGCAGGGAAAACGACGCGCCGCTCGTTGGCTGTCCGGCGACGGCTTGTCCGATTGTGCCGCCGAGTACGAACTGCCCGCCGCTCGAATCGGTCGCGCCGCCGCTCGCAATCGCCGATTGAGTGATTGTAAACTGCCCACCGCTCTGCTGCGCCGTTGCCGCAAGCGAAAGCGACCAAATCGTTAAAGCGATTGCCCCTATTAAACCGAGGTTGTTTTTCATTGATTCTCCTTCTCACAAACTTCCGGGCGGCTCAACTTCTTCACGATTTTCGTTAGATTTTCGATTAAGATTTGCTGCTCGCGCAATTGTTTTTGCTGCTGTTCGATGCGCGCCTTTTGCTCATCGAGCCGCGCGTCTAGTTTTCCGATTGTTTCCGCCGCAGAATTTTCGGCGAAATTGCCTGCCGTGCAGGTCGCAATTTCGTTATTGGCATTGCGGCAAAGAGAAGTGCTGCCCGCCGCGCCGAGTTTCGGAATTAGAAAATTTCCCGGAACCTGCACCTTGTCGGAGAATCTTCCGATGACCACGGTGTTGCTCGTCGAAACAGCCGCGCCCGCGCCGACGGCGGTCGCGTAAGTCAGATTCGAGCCGACGCCGGTGTTGTAACCGATGGCGGTATTATTGCTGCCGGTCGTATTGAGCGCACCGGCAAACGTGCCGAAAAACGAATTGGTTTCGCCGGTCGTGGTTTCGATGCCCGCCTGATTCCCGAAAAACGAATTGTTATTGCCGACTGTATTTGAGTCGCCCGCGCCGTAACCGAAAAACGAATTGGCATTGCCGGTCGAGTTAAAGTAGCCTGCGGCTGTGCCGAAAAATGAATTCCGCTGTCCGCTCGTGTTCGCATTGCCCGCCAACGAGCCGAAGAATGAGTTGTTAAAGCCGCCGGTATTTGCCGCGCCCGCTTCATTTCCGAAAAATGCGTTATCAATGCCGGTCGAGTTCGCTGCGCCTGCTAATCTGCCGAAAAATGAATTTTGGTATCCGGTCGTATTCAATTCGCCAGACTTAAAGCCAAAGAACGCATTGTCCTTGCCGGTGGTGTTCACCCTGCCGGACGATGCGCCGTAGAACGAGTTGTTCGCTCCCGTCGTGTTCGCCCGCCCGGACTGGTCGCCGAAAAAAGAATTGTTATCAGCCGTCGTATTATTGTAACCGGCGAACCAGCCGAAGAATGAGTTGCTCGCTCCCGTAGTGTTCAAGAAACCGGTCGCGCTGCCGATGAAGGTATTTTCAAAGCCGGTCGTGTTTTGAAAACCCGCACCGGAACCGAAAAATGAGTTGCCGACTCCGCTCGTATTCGCTTTTCCGGCGGATGTGCCAAAAAAGGCGTTATTTAATCCTTCCGTGTTTGCCGCGCCCGCCGATGTTCCGAAAAAAGCATTGTTGGCGCCGACCGTATTAGCGGCACCGGCATCAACGCCCGCGAAAGTGTTCGCCGTTCCCGACACGCTCAGCACGCGGTTGCCGCCGATATTAAACTGCGTCGCCGCGTTGAAAATGTTTGCCGCGCCCGCGCCGGAGATATTGAAATTCGCCAACGTCTGCGTCGTCGCCGTTTGATTTTGAATGTAGTCGGCGCTTCCGGCAATCGGCATTCTCGCGTCCGACAAACGCGCGTCGCCGTTCTGCACGAAACTACTCGCCGGAACGCTGCCGAGATTCGTCGCGTTGTCGGCGTTCGCTGCGCTCGCCGAACGCAAGGCATACGGCGCGCTCGTAATCGGCTGGCGCGGCGTTAAATCAACGAAGGCGTTCGTCGTCGTCAAGAAAACGCTCGTCTGCAAAAAGCGGTTCGAGCCGTCGAACGCCGCCGCACCGAAATTGAGCGAAACCGTAAAAATGCCGTTCAAGACAGCGACGTTCGGGACGGTGACAATCGAGCCGATTTGATTGTTTGACGAATCGAACAGCGCAAACTGCATCTGATACGTTCCATTCGCCGCCGTGCCGCCGTCAGTCAATTTTCCCTGATAAGTGAAAACGGAATTCTGCGCCCGAACGCCCGCGCCGCACACTAGTAAAATGCACGAATAAAAAACGAAATTGATAAGATGTTTTTGAAAATTTAATCGCATAATGATTTTTCCTTTGAAAAGTTTCCGCAAACTTTTTCTGCGGTCTTGAAACAATAAAACACCGAAAAGCAGCGGCGCGTCGCCACCCGTTTGGACGGGCATTAATTACGGCGGACAAAAAATGACGAATCACGAAACTAATTTTCAGTTTCGTGATTCGTCAATGTTAATTCTTAATTAAGCCGGCTGATTAAACCAAACGGTTTTGCAATGCCTTCGCTACGGCTTCCGATTTTGAATGAACCTGCAATTTTTCGTAGATGTGGCGCATATGAAATTTGACGGTATTGTAAGAAACCTTCAATTCTTCGGCGGCAGTCGTGTAATTGTGACCTTCAACAAGCAGCTTCAAAAGCCTGGTTTCGTGCGGCGTTAAATCGTAATCAACGCGTTCGGGCGGGCGCACGTCGCGGAAAAGTTTGATAACGCGCATCGCTACTTCGGGCGACATCGGCGCACCGCCGGAAACGGCTTCGCGGATGTTTTC
>CBDUBY010000082.1:0-14059 GCA_965365505.1 uncultured Pyrinomonadaceae bacterium
GAAAGCGTCGGAGTCGTGTTGACGTTGACATCGCGGAAATGCGGACCCGAAGCCATAATGACCTGCTTGTTCGCGTTCATCACGATACCGATGCCGCCGTTTTTGACATCAATGCCGCCCGCCGTTTGTTGGAAACGAATCAAATGACCGCCTAACGCTTCGCGGTTAGAGAAAACTCTTAAAGTGGAAACATCAGCCACGCCGAACAGAGCTGCGTTGCCGGAGATGAAAGCGCGCGCCGCATCTTCCGGCGAGGCTGACGAAGGCTGACTGGCAAAATCGTAAATCGCGTCGGGAGAGCCGCCGAATTCGTTCCAGCGGATTTTAGCGTTTGTCGAGCCGGTCGTCTGTTTCAGATTTTCAAAAGCCGCGAGCTGCTGCGCGGTCGCCTGTCGCAGATTCGCTAAATTGAGCGAACTGTTCAGATCAAAGTTGGGCGCGCTGCGCTTATTGAGTTGCGATAATTCGGCAACCGTTGTCTGGTTGCTCGATGCGCTTGTTTCAAACGTGCCGAAAGGCAGATAAAAACTTGTAAAAACGACCGCTAAAATTAATGCGGCTGCCGAAATTCTAACGATTGCTTTTCTTTTCTGATTGTTTCCCTTGCGTTCCATTTTTTTCTCTCCGTTTCAAATTTAATTTTTGATTGCAGACTTTCTTCTGCTGACATTTTGAGAATAGAAAATCGCTCTTGAGAAAGGCTTGATGTTTGAAAAAGCAGGCAAAAACGCCGCTTGAGGCGAACTTGAGGCAGCCGCGCCAAACTGTTTTTTCCGTTTATCGCTTTGACTTACGGCTTTGGAAATCGAATCTCATCCGCCAAAAAAGCGCGAAACGAAGAAACCGAAGTTTCTTCATTCCGCGCCCTTTTTCGCTCCCCTTCAGCGAAACTTGTTTAGCCGCCCGTTGTGAACAACTGGCTGAAACTGTTGAGTTTACCTGCCAATGTCGCGCGGTTGACTGTCGTATTCGGTTCAAATCTCGGTCCCGGCAACACCTGGTATTGTCCGTTCACAAATCGGACTTCCGCCGGAAACGCTTCAAACAAACCTTTGTCAATCGCAAGCTGCACATAACCGCGAAGGTCGCCCGGAATTTGTCCGTTGTCAGACAGAATCGCGCCGTTGAACATCACCGGCTGATTGGCTTTCGCTCTGGCTGCGTCGTCGTGTCCGAGCGCGCGGACGAAAGCGACCGCCATATCCAGACGGCTAACCGTACCGGTCGGGTTAAAATTATTGCCTGTAAATTTCAGTAAGCCTTTCGGTGCGAAGTTAAAATCACGATTGGTCGAGCCGTTCGCGGTCACGGCTTCGGCGATGCGGGCTAAATCACCCGAAACGTCGCTGAATCGCGCCGTCGCGCCGAGCGATTGGCGCAGCGATGTGTTTGAAACGAGCGAGCGTGCGAAATCCTCGCGGCTGACAATTTGATTCGGGCGGAAAGTTCCGTCAGCGTAAGTATCAATCAAACGGCTCTTAATCGCCTGTTCGATTGCCGCTTGCGCGGCGTGTCCGTTGATGTCGGCGATGTTCGGCAAAACGTATTTTATCTGAGTCACCGTGCCGTCAACCGTGCCGGGCAGAGCGATTTGCGTCGGCGAAACAACGCCGGGGGCAGCCGCCAAACTGCTCGCGCCGCGAACTTCCAAAATCCACGTTCCCGCTTCGGGATTGTCAACGACAACCTGTCTGGCTAACGAACCGATAACCGGCAAATCAAGCGCGCTCGAATATCGCACGCCGCTCGGCGATGTTAAGCGAAGCCCGATGATGTTGCCCAAACCTTGTCCAGCCGCATCGTCAACCGTAGCGAAAACGTCCAGCACATTCATTCCGGCTTGAACGGTGAAAGAAGTGGCATTGGTCGAAGTCGGACCTGACAAAGCCGGGTTAAAATCAATATGAAACTGTTGCGGCGCCGGACGTTCTTCGCCGAAAGCGGTGTTGAAAGTTTCATTCTGGAAATTCGCGTATGTTTTGTTACGACTGAAAACCTTATCAACCGCCGCGTAAGCGTTGATGTAACCCGCGCCAACTTCCCAATCGTCGCGTCCGGGCATTTTCGTCGCCGTCGAAGTCAAAATTTCTTTAATTTCGTCGGGCGTTAAAGTCGGGTCGGCATCGAGCATCAGCGCAATCGTTCCCGCGACAAACGGTGTCGCCATCGAAGTTCCCGAAATCTGTGTGTAAAAGGGAATTGCCGAGAGAGGCAAATCAAGGTCAGCGTCCAAACCGTTCGCCGTCAGATTTGTAATCGAGCGCGTTGAAACCATCGCCGAAGTAAAGCGGCTGGCGTTCGTTTCAAAAGCGCGTCCGGTTCCCGGCGCGGTAATCGTCGGCGCGTCAAAATCATCGAGCGGGTCTTCATTGCTCAAACGTTCGGCTCTCGAAGTTCCGCGCGAGGAGAAGTTGGCTAATTCGCCTTCTTTCGTTCCGGCGGCGACACCAATCACCCACGGTGCTTTCGCATACGGATTATAAGTATTCTTCGTCGGACCGGCGTTGCCGCCCGCGAAAACAACCGTGATATTGCGATCATACGCCATTTTGCTCGCCACGTTCAGCGGATTTTCCGGGTCAAACGGTCCGTCGCTGCCGTAAGAGTTCGATACGACGCGAATGTTATACAGATATTGATTAGCCAAGCCGTATTCCCACGCGCCGATCGCGTTGAGAACAAAAAGTCCCGCGCCTAAACCTGCACCGACGATTTTCGCGCCCGGCGCAACGCCCGGATACAAGCCGCCCGAACGCATTCCCGTGCCGCCGATGATACCCGCGCAGTGCGTTCCGTGTCCAACCGTCTGGTCGGTGTTCGGCACGTTTTCAATCGAAACATTCGGCGTAAAGCCTTCCAGCGTTCCGGCAGCGACGACCGGATGCACGTTTTGAATAACTTTCGTGCCAAACGGCAAATCGCCGTGCGTCGCGTCAATGCCCGAATCAATCACCATCACCGAAAAATTCCCCGCGCCCGAAACCGGCAATCCGCCGTTGCGCGTCGTAAATGCGCTGTCGGTTTGCAATCTCTGCACACCGGCGACGACACGCGCCTGGTGCATCGTGTAGAAAAGCCGGTCGTTCGACCAAATTGAACGAACCGACGGATTATTTCTTAAGGCACGAACCTGCGCGACGGTCATCGGCTGGGCGACCATTCCCAAAGTCTGGAAAGTTTGTCCGCCGTTGATGCCGATGCTGCGCAGGATGTTCAAATGCGACGGCTGAAGACCGTTCGATGTATTAAAAGCGACGATTACCATCCCGACCGAAACATTATCGGTGAGCGTAGTTAATTGATTTTGCAAAGTCGGGCTGAGCCTGGCGGCGTTGGCGGCGTAACTCAAAGCGGCAACGACGATAAATAGTACGAAAAATCTGCGAAAAATCTGGCTGGCTGGTTTCATCACTTGTTTGTTCTCCTCTGGTTCTTTTTCAAAAATAGTGTTGTGTTATCAACTGAATCGAGAATAAACAATCGGGTTTGAGAAAAACTTGAAGCGGTGAAAACAGCCTGAATCAAGACTTGAGGCGAAGTTGAGAAATCGAAAATAGACGCAAAAAAAGATGACTCTATGAATCATCTTTTTGCTTTAATGTTAAAAATTTACTGCTCGGCAGTAAAATTTAAATCGGTCAATGCCTCGCTGACCGTCACCGCTTGCGGATTGAACGAGTAACGTTTCGAGTCAACGCTAAAGATATAAGTTTCACCCGCGCCGACATTTTCAAAACGGTAATAGCCAAACGGGTTAGATGTCGCATAGCGCGACGCTCCGTTTGCATCGGTCATTTTCACGCGGGCATTTCCCACACCGCGCTTATTCGTTGCAGTCAGCCTGCCGCTGATTGTAACGGAAGCAGCGGTAGTGACGGATTGCTTGACGGTTACTGCGCCCAATGCCCAGTTAGCCGGACTTGCCGTCAACCAGTTCATTGTGGTCGTTGCCGAAATTGCCGTTTTGGTGCTTCCCGCGCCGATGTCGAATGCGCTGCCGAAAAAAGACTGTCCGTCCCATTGTTCGGTTTGCCCGGCACCGGCGGCGGCGAAAACTGCGGACGGCAAAGTCGCCAACGTATCAAGCACAAAATCTCCGGCAACGCTGTCGGTCACGGTAGCGGTTGGCGTGTCGCTGACACCCGAAGCTGGAACGAAGGCGCCGTTCGGTGAAGTTTGGCTGACGCCCTGAAACGAAATCGCTCCGCCGACAACATAATTTACGAAAGCATTTCCGCCGACGGGAACGGCAGCGAGTGTAATTATAACGGAGAAATTTCCGACCGGCGGATTTACAAGCCGAAAGATTTCCGAGGTAGTTAAAGAATTTGGCGAAATCGCCGTTCCGACCCGCGTTAAAGTTAAACCATTGTAAGTTACGCCGGCAACCCGATTCGTCGGAACTCCGACAGGCAATGTCGTCGTCGCCGTCGAAACGCCGACGAATAACGCTCTGTTTGTTCCCGCGTTTGTCTCGTGCGGAATCGTTAGGCTCGCAACTCCCGCCGCATTAAAAACTCCGTTCGAACTCGTGTTGTCAACGGTAATTGCGGCTTGAAGTTGAAGTGTGAAAAATACCAGACACAGCATCGCCGTGAGGCTTTTGAAAAACGTTCGAAAATACATAATCTTTTTCTCCTTTTGCACAAAAATATCAGTAAATTTAATGAAGATTTGCGATTTTAATACAATTACTTGAGCAATTCCTGTAACATTCGTCTGGTTTCAGCGGCAGGAGCTACGCCGAGTTCCTTTCGCAAAGTTTCCTGCAAATTATCAAACTGTTCTTTAATCTTAGCGGGTTTGCCCTGCGCGTGGTGAATTTTCATAATCAACCGATGCACGTCTTCGCGGAACGGGTCGGCTTGCAGAATTTCACCGGCGAATTTCAACGCTTTTGTCCAGTTTTTTTCTTTGAACGACAGTTTTGCCAAGCCGTTCAGCACGCGCAAGTTTTGCTCGGAATAATATGCGCGGCGTTCTTCCGCCCAATTGTCATAAACGCCTGCCATAAATTCGCCGCGATATAGATTGTGCGCCGTCTCTAAACTCGTCCGCAGATGCTCGGCGTTGTTTTCGCGTTTGGCTTTCTCGGCTTCGAGAATCTGATTTTCAAAATCTTCCGTGTCAATTGAATAGGAAAGGTCAGGATTAAGCTGATACGCGCCGTCACGAAAGACGAGAAAATTCTGCTTAAAAGTCTGGCGGCTGTTAAGAGCTTTGCGAATGTGCGAAATCGTCGGGTGAAAATTTTTCTCGACGACTTCGATTTCCGAGTCAGACCAAAAAGTATCAATGACGACATCCTTTTCAACGCGCCGATGTCGGCTTGAAGCAATAAAACAAAAAATGTCGCGGGCGCGTCTGGTCGTCCAGGCATCGGGCGCAAAATGTCTGGTCGGATCGCGGTAGATTTCGGCGTGACCGAGCAGCTTCAAAGTTAAATCAACAACCGGCGTATTCGTGCTGCTTGCCGACGGTTGACTGCCGGTCACTTGCGTATTTTGCTCGACACTCGGCAATTTGAGAACGGGATTTACTTTCAGATTTTCGCGCAAATCGAGCGGCAATTTTTCAATAACTTCTTCATCGCTGAATAACGCCGGATTGCGTTTTGCTTCTTCGCGCAAAAAATATTCGTAATCGAACCGTGCCGCAAGGTCTAACGCTCTTTGGACAGGCGGCATCATTTCCCTGCGTTTGCCGTCGGCAAGCAGCGCGGCGGCGAGCAGAATTGCTGCCGTCGCTTCATAGTAATAAAGATTTTGTTCTTGAAAAAACTTTAGAAGTGTTTCGAGTTCGGCGGCGAGTCCGCTCGTTTCCTTTTGTTCCAGCTTGATGCGGCACAAGCCGAGTTTGACTGTGTATATGCCGATTTCGTTTTTGTTTTTCTCTCTGACGACCAGAAGATTTTCCAAAAGATTTCTGGCTGTCACCGTGTCGCCGCGCATCAGTGCGAGCGTCGCGCGTTCTTCGTCGAATTCGAGATGCGCCGGGTCAATGCCTTCGTCGTCGTAGGTTTTGCGGGCACGTTCGTAAAATTCGGCGGCGTGCGCGAAATCGCGTTTCTCCCGGTAATAATTCGCATAAGATTCAAAAATCTCGCCGCGAAGATGTTTCAGATTGTAAAGCTGACAAAGTTCCAACGCTTTTTCCAAGTGTGTTTCAGTTTCGTCGAATTCGCCGCGATAAAGATGCAGCCGCGCGACGTTTAAATGTCCGATTGATTCCTGCGGAAGCTGCGCTTCGGGGCGGTCGGCGCGAAAAATTCTCTTGAACCACCGCAGAGCCTCGCCGAAATCGCCGCGCAAGCCCGACGGCAAAGCGAGATTGTGCGTCACGAGCCGCACATAGCGCTCGTTGAAATTTTTTTCGGCGAGTTCTAGCGCAAGCCGAAATTGCCGTTCGGCTTCCGTCCACGCGCCGCCCGCGATTAAACACAGCCCGCGCGTGTTTTCGCATTTCATACGCACTTCCGAATCTTCGCCGACGAGTTTTTCAGCCCGTTCGAGCAAATCGAGCGCGCCCGCGCAATCGCCTTTGCGACGCGCGATGCTCGCCAGCGAATGAAGTGCTTCGGCTTCGCCATCCGAATCTTTTGCCGCGTGCAGTAATTTTACGGCTCGCTGCAAAAGGCTCGAAGATTTTTCCGTGTCGCCCTGCAGCCTTGCCACTTCCGCCGTGTAAAGCAGCGAACACGGATATTTGTTCAAACACTCGTCGGGAATTTTTTCGGCGAAAGTTCCGAGAGCGGTAATCGCGCCTCTCGAAAGCCATTGCTCGCCTTGTTCGGCGATAGTTCGCGCCGCGCGTTCATAATCTTCGGCTTCAAGCAAATAAGATAGGGCTTGTTCCCATAATTGTTTCGAGAGAAAAAATTCGGCGATGCGGACGCGCTCCTGAGCTAGTTTTTCGCGTCCGATTTCGCTTCGGAATCGTCTGAGCAGAAAATCACGAAACAGCGGATGCAGCCGGTATTCTTCGCCGCTTTGCCGTTCGCCCGCGACGGTCAGAAATATGTTTTTCTTGACGAGTTCCGGCAGTTCCGCCGCGCAGCGCATATCGGGAAAAACCGAACTGCACACTTCGAGCGGCAAAGATTCGAGCAGAGACAAATGCAGCAGCAGATTTTGCGTTTCGTCAGATTCGCGCGATAAAACTTCTTCGGCGAAATAATCGAAAATATCCTTTTCCGACTGTTTGAGCATTTCTTGCAAATTCGGCTGCTCACTCGAAGTCGAAGTATGAATTTGATGTTCGGTCATTTGCCGAATCAGTTGCAGAGCCGTAATCCAGCCGTGCGTTCGCTGGCGATACTCGGCGATTTCTTCAGGTTTGAGTTCGATGTTGAGCGTGGTTTTGAAAAGCTCTTTTACTTCGTCGTCGGTGAACAGCAAGTCTTCACGGCTGATAATCGTCGCGGCGGCTTGCGAGCGGCGGCGCATAATCGCGAGCGGCGGCAAATCGCGCGTCGTGATGATTAAATGCAGCATATCGGACGAGTATTGCAGCAGACGGTCAACCAGGCGATGCACAATCGTTTCGCGTCCGATATGGTGATAATCGTCGAGGATTAAAATAAACGGCTGTTCGATTGATTCGAGAATTTCGTTCAACAATAAATCAACAGCGCGTTCCGGGTGAGCGAGTAAATCATCGGTTGCTTCGCTCAAATATGGAAGCAAAGTTTCGCCGAAATCCGGTGCGAATTGTTTAATGCCGTGACAAATGTAGCCGAGAAAAACGAACGGGTCAGCGTCGGTGTGGTCGAGTTGATACCACACGGTTTCGCGTTGCTGCCCGCGCAGAAATTCGGAGACGAGCGTGGTTTTTCCGCAACCCGCGTCTGCCGTGACCATCGTTACGGGCGCATTCAAATTAGACTGTAATTTTTCTATCAGGCGCGGACGCGCGAGAATTTCCGGCACGTGGCGCGGCGGCAGAAGTTTTGTCCGCAAAAAGAAATTCGGTCTATTCATCGTGTAATCGAAAATTCGTTTCCTCCGATTATAACGGCTTTTCGAGTTTAAATAGAAACACGATTTGGCTTGGCGATTTTCTTTTCAATGATTTCTTCGAGCCGGGCGATTTTGCCGTAAGCGGATTTATGCGCGACATACGCCGTCGTCGGCGCGAGCTTATGTTTGCGGAAAAGTTCGACGGTTTCGTCCTGCGTGAACGATAAAAGTTTTTCGTCCATCACGCCTAAAACTTGTTTTGAGCGCAGCCGCCAAATCTGCGTCAGCGGCGGCAGCGTGCGAGCGATAAAAAGCAGTTGAACGTCCGGCGCGAGCAGCGGAACGAAACTGTTAAAGAATTCGCCGAACCAATCGGCATCGAAAATCGAATGCAAATCGTCCAGCACAATCAGAACGGGTTTTTCTTCAGCGGCTTTGTTGAACTGCGCGGCTAAAGATTCGCTCGAAGCGGAGACTGCCAGCGCGCCGGCGGCAGGTGAATCCGCGCATTTCAAATTTAAGCTCGCCGCCAGATAGCGCGAAAAAACTTTCCAGTCTGCATCCGCCGTTTCGACTTTATACCACGCGACGCGAGCCTCGCTTTGTCTGGCGTAGTCCGCCGCCAACCAGGTTTTGCCTGTTCCGGCGCGTCCGGCAATTAAGGTTGCGGAGAATTGAGCCAGCGATTTTTTCAAATGCTCCATCAGGCGCAGTCTGGCAACCGGCTCGGCGACGGACGGCGGACAAAGTTTATCGGCGAAAAGCTTGACCGAATCCGTTTTCACCGGCTTAGCTCGTTTGGCAAAGGTCGGCGCGGCATCATATATACCGTTCGGCTCGCGCCATTCGCTCAGTTCTTGAGAAGCAAAATTCAACATACAATTCTGTAATTTCCGGCGTTTTCAGCGGCTCGCGGTGAAAATTTTTCTTCAGGTATTTACACTTTTCCCTGCCATTGTAACTATAATCCGGCACACTTGAGTAAAACTTGAACTTTTGCGGGGAAATTGTTGATTGATTTGCGCCGTGTATGTTGTTAACTTAACTGCATCGGCAGTAGGATAGACGATGAAACGAGACAAATGAGGAAAAGGCACAAACATAAGCGGTTTTCTGACTATCATATTGTTTCCTTGTCTCGTTGTTTCATCGTTGCCTTCTTCCTGCTTTCCTGCTCGATTCCAGATGAAAACGATTTGTATTTCGGGAAAACCGCGCCGCCGCCGGAAGATGTCGTGCGCTATGTATCGGGTCCCGAACCCGAATCTTTAGACCCGCAAATCGGGACAGGACAAGTCGAACAGCGCATTTACGCCGGACTTTACGAGGGCTTGGTCGAATACGATCCGCAGACGCTCGAACCTGTTCCGGCAATCGCCGAGCGTTGGGAAACAAACGCCGATTCGACGGAATATACTTTTTTTCTGCGGCGCGATGCCAAATGGTCAAACGGCGAATTGATAACGGCGCGGGATTTTGTTTATACGATGCGGCGCGGACTCGACCCGAAATTAGCGTCGCGCGCGGCTGGGCAAGCCTATTACATCAAATATGCCAAAGCATTTAACGAAGGCGCGGCTTTTGTTCAAGACGGCGACGGCGAATTCTTGACGGATGAAACGGCGGTTGTGAAGACGCGCCTGACTGTGCCGCAGGGCGAAAAGCAAAAAGCGGCATTCTTTAAAGCGAACCCGAAAATTGAAGCGGCGACAGCGGGAAAAACTTTTGTTCCGGTGCGCGGCGAAGATTTGGGCGTAGAAGCGGTTGACGATTTCACGGTAAAAATTTATCTGACTCAACCCGTGCCGTTTTTCGTTAAAATTCTGCCGTATAACTTTTTTCGCTTCGTGCCCGAAAAACAAATTACAGAATACGGCGGCAAATGGACGCTGCCGCAAAACATCGTCACCAGCGGCGCGTTCACCGTCAAAGAATGGTCGCCTTATGACCGAATCGTCGCCGAAAAAAATCCTTATTACTGGGACGCAGCGAACGTCCGGCTCAAACAAGTTTTATTTTATCCGGTTGAAGAGCAGGCGACGGTGATGAATCTTTACAAGGCAGGCGAAATTGACGCGACATATAATCGCTCCGTTCCGCGCGCCTGGCTCTCGATGATGCGGAAAAAACTCGATCATCAGGACAAACTCGAAGCCTCGATTGAATACTACATCATCAATACGACCAAGCCGCCGATGAACGACGTGCGCGTGCGGAAAGCGTTCGCGCTCGCGCTCGATAAAACATTGATAACCGCGACGCGGCTCAACTCAAAACCGCTGTCAACGCTGATTCCGATTGATATTTTCAAAGGTTATCCGTCAGTCCAAGCCGTCGAATTCAATCCCGAACGAGCCAGAGAACTACTCGCCGAAGCCGGTTATAAAGACGCAAACGGGAATTACGACGCGGGCAAATTTCCGATTGATGAAGTCGCCATTACTTACAACACGAGCGACGGCAATAGATTCGTTGCCGAAAATATTCAGTCGCAGTGGAAACGTAATTTGAATTTGACCGTTCCGCTCAAAAATATGGAAACCAAAACATTCATCAATGTCACGGCGAAACTCGAATATAAAGGCTTTGCCCGTTATGGCTACAGTTCCGATTACATTGATCCGTATAGTTTGCTGAGTATTTTCGCCACCGAAACAGGCGATAACGGCACGGGCTGGACGGACGAGCGTTACGGGAAAATGATTGATGCCGCAAACAGAACGCTCGATGCGGAACGACGCAATCAAATGCTCGCCGAAGCCGAAACGCTGCTTTTGAACGAACAGCCGATTATCCCGATAATAACGAGTTCGACCAACTGGCTGAAAAAACCGTATATCAAAGGAATGTATCCGAATGCGATGACGCTGCACCCCTGGAAATACGTTTACATCGAGCGCGACGCGGCGAAATGGTAAGCATCAAAATCCAAAAGGATTTGACCTCGTGCCGAATGGTTTTGGATGAAAACCGCGTGTCTTTCGATCAAAACCATGTGTGTTCGGATGAAAGCCACGTGGTTTTGAAGGAAATCTCTTTGGTTTTTATCTAAAAGCTAATGTGAGTTCGGGATAAAATTAGAGCAAATGGAACGCCGTCATCTTGACGGCAATGAACGCGACAGCGTTCAAACAGTGTTTGGTTAAATCTAATTTGAGCATTTATCAACGCCGTTAGATGGCGCGACGCAATCTTTGCCGTCAAGATGACGGCGTCCCATCCTTATCCCGAATTCACATAAAAGCCATCTCAAAAATCGAAAGCGAAGTTCTGAGTTCCAGCTTTAGCTGGCTTTTCTCGCCGCAGAAGCTAGCTAAAGCTGGAACTCACAACGATTGAAACTATTTTTGAGCGAGATTCTACTGTCAAATGTTTATTTGAAAAGTATCTGAGCGAGAAAAAGTCGTTATTGCTGAAATTTCCTCAGCAATAACGACTTTTTTATTAATCCGGCTTATTTATTCGACTGCTAAGCGACTGAGCTTCGCCATTGCTTGCGCCAGTTCGACGCGCTTTAACGCTCTGGTCGGCGCAAAACTGTTTCCGTCGAGCGACAAAAAGCCTTTTTGGAGAGCGACGGCGACATAGCCGCGATATTCGCCCGGAATTTGCGCGTAATCGGCAACTGTAAAGGACAGCGGCGTTGATTGCGCAAGCGATTGCAGGTTTGCCGCTTTAACTAAGGCGACTGCCGCGACGAGTTTATTAGTTGATTCGTCCGGGCGAAACGCTCCGCTGTTGCCGGCGTCGTAAAACAATTTACCGTTCGGTGATTTTTGCACACTTTCGACGACGTTGCGCGTGGTGAAATCATAAACATCCGCATACATTGGCGATGCTGCCAGGTATTGCGGAACTCGCCCGCCGCGCAAAAGCGTCGCTGCAAATTCCGCACGGGAAACCGTTGCCAACGGGCGAAAACGATTCGCTTCAGGCAGCATTACGAACGAGCGCAGATTTTCCCGAATCGCCGATTGTTTGTCGGGCGAAAGCGTTTGAATGTCGCTGAGATTTGCGTATTGCGCGCGGGTGGACAGCACAGCACCGAAAAATTCCTGTGCGGTGCCGATGCCGCCTGTGTGACTGACAACGGCTTCGAGCGTTTCGGTCGGCGGCTGATTCATCGTGATTTGCTCGCGTTTGCCGGTCAAACCAGGCGCGTTCAGATAATTAGACGTGCCGCGAGTTTGTTGGTTCACGTCAACCAGCCGCAGTCCCAAATCGTTCGTGCTGAAAATGTTTCCCCACGAAATGTGAACACTTGATTGAATCGCGTCGCCCGGAAAATTTACATTCGTAGCGACTGCCGAACCCGCGTAAACCGTGCCGCCGAAAGTCTGCGTCGTTTCCGAAACGAATTTGACAGCCTTTCTTTCCAGCGTCGAACGGAAGATTCCCATCTTTCTCGCCGGAAAAGCTGACTGCAAAACCGCCGCGTGAACATTAAGCATTCCCGCGCCGACTTCGTGACGATAATAAGGCGGCAAAGGCGTTGCTGTACGCTGCAAAATTTCTTTAATTTGCAGCGGATTCAGCGACGGATTCGTTTCCAACATCAGCGCGATTGCCCCGGCAACCTGAGGCGCGGAAAATGATGTGCCGCTCGCCGTCGTGTAAAAGGGAAGTTCTCCCGGTGTCAAGCGGCTCGCGTCAACGCCCAAAGCCAAACCTAAAACTCCCGTTTGCGAAGTCGTCGCCCGCAAACTGGCGATGTTCACCGCAGGCGCGACTAGCGTCGGCGAAAACTGCGCGTTGCCAAAAACTCCGCGTGAAGAAAAAGAAGCCAATTTGCCTTTATCGTCGGTCGCCCCGACGCTGACAACCCACGGCGCGGCGGCATACGGGTTTAAAGTTCCATTGCCCGCGCCCGTATTTCCGGCGGAGAAAACAACGCTGATTCCATTTTGAGTTAATAATTTCGTGGCGATGTTCACCGGATCGTTATAGTCGAAAACCGTATTCGCCGAGAAACTGCAATTGACTACGCGGGCATTATAGTTTGCGCCTTTATCAAGTAGATAATCGAAACCCGAAAGAACGTGAATCAAATTCAAATCGCCTGCGCTCAAACCCAAAATCTTTGCGCCCGGAGCCGCGCCATTGAATTTTCCGCCTGAAGCCGCTCCGCTGGACGCGACTACGCCCGCGACGAAAGTTCCGTGACCGCTAATCGGGTCAGTGTTCGGAACATTCTCGATTGGAGTCGGATAAATAAAATTAACTGCAATGCTCTGCGTATCAAGCAGCCGAACATTCTGGACGACCTTGCTCGATAAATCGTTATGCAGTGAATTAACGCCCGTGTCCAAAACCGCGACCGTTACATTGCGACCTGAAACTGGAAGTCCCTGATTTTTTGTCTGCAAATCTCTATCAATTGCTACACGGCTCAAGCCGGTTTGTGCCAGGTATGAATCGGCGTTTAAGTTTAACGTGCGGTTGCCGTAAATTGAGCGTACTTGTGCCAAATTGGAAACGGCGATTAATTTATTGCGCGTTGTGGTCACGGCGACAAACGGCAAACGGCGAAACTTCGTTCCGCCGGTAATGCCAATTTGAGCCAATCTTGCGAAATCCGCCGCTGTCGGAAATCGGTGAAACGCGATAATCGCATTGATGTTGCTGTCGTCGGCGAGTTCATTCAAACGCACCGCCAATTCCGGGTCAACGCTCTTCAATCCGCTCGTCGAATCCGTTATTCCGTCCGCGCCGGTCAATGTGATTCCATCTGCTCCCGTCAGGGTAATTCCATCCGCGCCGGTCAAAGTAATGCCGTCCGCGCCGGTCAGAGTGATTCCGGTTGGCTCTGTTAAACTTGAAATCGCGCCGTCGGCTCCGGTCAAAGTAATGCCGTCGGCGCCGGTCAAGGTAATGCCGTCCGCGCCGGTTAAAGTTATTCCGTCCGCGCCGGTCAAAGTAATGCCGTCCTGCCCGACTCGCTGCACACCATCAGCGCCAGTCAGCGTAATGCCGTCCGCGCCAGTCAGCGTAATTCCGTCAGGGCGGCGAACGACTACCGAATCCGCCTGGCGCGTCACGCCGTCCGCGCCGGTCAGCGTAATGCCGTCCGCGCCGGTCAGCGTAATGCCGTCCGCGCCGGT
>CBDUBY010000083.1:0-13951 GCA_965365505.1 uncultured Pyrinomonadaceae bacterium
CGGGAGTTTTGAAGGAACTCGACGCGATTGCGGCGTGCGTCATCGGCGGCGCGAGTTTGATGGGCGGACGCGGCACGATTTTCGGCGCGTGTTTAGGCGCGTTGATTATGGCGAGCCTCGATAATGGAATGTCGCTTTTAAACGTCAAAGATTTTATGCAGGATATTATCAAAGGCGCGATTCTCGTCGCGGCGGTCGGCGTTGATATGCTCGGCAGACGGCAGAGTTAGACGGATTTTCGTCCTGCATATAGAAAATTTACGCTGCATATAGCTTTTTCACAGTGCATATAGAAATTTCACGGTGAATATAGCTTTTTCACGTCCCACATGGAAAATTCACAGTCCACATAGCTTTTGCACAACTTTGACCGTTTCTAATTACTTTTTCTCGTAAATTATCTGCCCGTTGAAAATCGTATAAAGCGGCGCGGTTGTTAGAATCTCTTTCGCCTCAATCGTTAATAAATCTTTTGAATGAACGACCAAATCGGCGAACATTCCCGCTCGTATCTCGCCCTTTTCCTTCTCGGCAAATTCCGCGTAAGCCGACTCAAAGGTGTGACAGCGAATCGCGTCTTCGATTGATAAACGCTCCTGCGGCTGCCAGCCGCCGTTTGGCAAACCTTCCGCGTCTTGCCGCGAAACGGCGGCGTAAATGGTCGCGTAAGGATTGATCGCTTCGACCGGAAAATCCGTGCCGAACGGAACGTGAACCTGATAAGATTTCATCAAATGCCACGCATACGCGCCCAAAACGCGATATTCGCCTAAGCGAGAATCAGCCCAACGCTTATCCGAAACCGCGTGCGTCGGCTGCATCGAAGCGATAATGCCGAGTTCCGAAAATCGTTTGAAATCGGCAGGCGAAACGACCTGCGCGTGTTCGATGCGATGACGAAAAAGATTTGGATAGTTACCCCAAATTTCGCTGAACGTGAATTCACCTTGCCTCAAAGTCTTCCCGTCATAAACTGAAAATCCGCTCTGCAAAACAGGTTTTGGAGTCGGTTTATTTTCTGATTCTTTTTTGTCTTTTCCATCACGCATCTCTTTCGCGGCTTGGTATCCGTCTAAAGCCATCCGATTCGCCCTGTCGCCAATCGCATGAAGCGCAATCTGAAAGCCTTCCTTATCGCGCTCGACAATCATTCGGGTCAATTCTTCCTGTGAACGGCGCGGAATACCCGAATTGCCCTCGTCGTCGGAAAAAGGCGCGAGCATCGCGGCGGTTTTCGACCCCAAAGTTCCGTCAACGTAACCTTTCAAAGCCGTCAATTTCAGCCGCGCCGGATTGTCTTTGAACTGGGCAAATTCTGCGCGCTGGCGTTTCAATTCAGCGACCGAATCTTCAAAATTCTGCCATTCCGCCACGCGCACGGTTAATTTATTTTGCTTCAAGAATTCGCGGTAAAGTTTCGTCGTCTCGTAACCCGAATTGTCCTGAACCGACGTGATGCCGTATTCCCGCGCCATTTTCAGCGCGAGTTCCATTCCTTTGGTCTGCTGTTCGGCGGTCGGCGTCGGAATCAAATTATTCACCAAATTTTGCGCCGTTTCCTTCAAAATTCCCGTCGCTTCGCCGTTTGAATCGCGCTCAATCTCGCCGCCTTCGGGCGATTTCGTCTGCTTATCAACTTTCGCCAATTTTAACGCCGCCGAATTCGCCCAGCCGACGTGACCGTCAATGCGAATCAGAAAAACCGGATTGTTCGACGCGACCGCATCCAAATCCTGCCGCGTCGGAAATTTATTCGCCCAGAGCGTATGATCCCAGCCGCGCCCGATGATCCATTCGCCTTGTTTTGTTTCTTTAACTTTCGCCGCGACGCGCTGTTTGGCTTCGTCAACCGTTTTCGAGTCAAACAAATTCACCGTCAAAAGCGACAGCGCGCCGCGAAAAAAATGAACGTGCGCGTCGTTAAATCCGGGCGTGACGAGCTTTCCGCCCAAATCAATTTCCCGCGCCGCCTGATATTTGTTTCGCAATTCGGCGGAAGTTCCGACTGCAATAATCTTTTCGCCGTCAACCGCAACCGCTTCGGCAACAGTGAATTTCTCGTCAGCCGTAAAAACTTTGCCGTTATACAAAAGCATCGAAATTCGTTGTTTCGTCTGCGCGAAATTGATGTTTGGCAAAAGAATGGATAAAACAAGCGTGATTTTAAGTAGATTTTTCAGCATAAATTTCTCTTCGAGTGAGTTTATTATAAATGCGAAATTTCAAATGCAGAAACGCAAATCGCTTGGCTTTCGTCGCGCAACCGCGTTAAAATTTTCACGCAAATCTATTTTCGACCCGAATCAACCAATGAAAAAAATTCTAACCATCAGTTTCGCCGTTCTCGTCTTTTTTTCCGCCACGACTTTCGCGCAAATTTCAACGCCGATTTTGGTGAGCATTGTCAAAGCCGAAGACGAACGCCGCTTTGATAAAACGCTCGAAGATTTAATGAAAAACGCTGACGCGAAAATCCGCGCCCGCGCCGCGCTCGCTGCCGGACGCATCGGCGACGAACCGGCTGTCGCGCCGCTCATTAATCTTCTTGAAACCGATTCGTCCGATGAAGTTCGAACGATGGCGGCGTTCGCGCTCGGCGAAATCGAATCAATCAAAGCGGCTGAGGCGATTATCAAAAGTTCGGGCAACACAAAAACGAATTCTGAAATACGCGCCCGCGCTATTGAAGCGGCGGGAAAAATCGCGGCGGCAAACGCCAAAGATGAAAAATCGAAACAACTCGGCGAAGCAATTTTGCAGTTGCTTCGCTTTGAAGACGAAAAGCGTTCGGGACCGTATGAAATGATTATCGCGTTCGGTTTGACGGCGACTCTGCGCGCTCGTCCAGCCGATGCCGAAACAACGCTCATTAGATTTATTGATGCTTACACGCCGCAGATTCGCGCCAACGCCCTTAATGCGCTCGCTCGCCTGCGCGCCAAAAACGCCAATGAAAAATCGCGCGAGCTTTTGCAAAAAGACGCAGACGCAATTGTCCGCGCCAACGCCGCCAGAGTTTTAGGCGCGGCGGAAGATGCGGATTCATTCGATTCGCTGTTGAAAGCCGCGACCGCCGATACCGATTCGCGCGTTCGCGTTTCGGCGATTCGTTCGATTGGAAGTTTGAAGAACGCCAAAGCCGCCGACGAATTATTAAAGCGCGGCGAAAACTTATTAAAGGCGTATAAAAAAGAGTTTTACGCCGTCGCGCCTGCGGAAAAAAATGAATTGCTTGAAATTGCCACAACTCTAGGAAGAATTTTGCCGAATTCAGATAACGAAAAAGCGTTAGTTTTCTTGAATAATTTTGGACTAAAGGACAGTTTTAATTCTTCCGAAATTCACATTGCTGTTGCCAGAATATCTCCTTCAAATTTTCTTAAAATAAGCGTTCCAGAATTTATTTGTCATGTAAATTATGCGAGAGTCACGCCTTCTTGTTGGCAGTTTTACAGCGCACGGGCGCAAGGATTAAGTGAGCTTGCAAATTTGGATGAAAAAAATTCTTTACGCGCTAAAGCCGCTGACATTTTACAAGAGCAGTTAAAATCATACAGAAAATATGAGTTTGCGACCGACCGCATTACGGAACAAGCAATTCCCGATACATTAAGAGCTTTTGCGAACTTTAAGACTGCTGATTTACCCGAAGTCCTGCGCGACTTTTTAAAATACAGTGACGTTTTCGCCCGCGCAACCGCCGCCGAACTCATCGGCGATTTGCCGCCGAGCGAGGAAAATGTCAGGGCATTGAAAACGGCTTTTGGACAAGCGATTTCAATCCAAGAACTCACAGCAGACAAATATTATAACGACGCGCAACTGGCAATTATTACAGCGTTGGCGAAACAAGATAAGGAAAAAGAAACAATAAAATTACTGTTTCCGATGGCTTTGCAGGCTGACGATTATATGGTTCGTCGTCATACGGCAATCGTTATTAAAGAATACAACCTCGACAAGGACGTGCCGGAAGTGAAAACTTCGCCTGTCAATGTAGTTTTGCCGAAATTTAAAACGCGGTATACAACGAAACTCGGGCGAATCTTAAATACAAATGCTGACTATATGCGCGCCGTCAAGCGCAAATCGGCGCGGGCGATTTTAACGACCGACAAGGGAACTTTCACCATCGAATTTTTCCCCGAAGCCGCGCCGCTGACGGTTGATAATTTTATCAAACTAGCGAAAGCGAATTATTTTAACGGCTTGATGATTCACCGCGTCGTGCCGAATTTCGTGATGCAGGACGGCGACCCGCGCGGCGACGGCAACGGCGGTCCGGGCTGGCAGATTCGCTGCGAATTAAATATGCGAGAATACGAACGCGGCGCGGTCGGAATGGCTTTGTCGGGCAAAGACACGGGCGGTTCGCAGTGGTTCGTCACGCATTCGCCGCAGCCGCATCTCGATGGCGGCTATACGGTTTTCGGTCGTGTGAACGAAACGGATATGAAAGTCGTAGATAATCTGGTGCGCGGCGATAAAATCTTGACGGTGAAGATAGTTGAAGGAAATTCGCCGCAAAAACGCACGAAGTAGTCGAGCAAAATAAATTTCTAGACATGGAACGCCAGCATCTTGCTGGCAAGCGTTTGCCAGCAAGATGCTGGCGTTCCATCGGCAACGAATTATTTATAATCTTATTTTGCTCGATTACTTGATGTCGCAAAGTAAAATAAACATGAAGAAATATGTAGTTTCAGGTTTAATTGTTCTTGCGGGAATTTCATTAGCTGGCTTTTTTGTTTTGATTGGTGAAAGAAACTCGCGTCCGAAAGTTTTTTGTGTCGCTTTTGGTAAAACGACTCGATCTCTTAAACGTTGTGTTATGAATCCTTTTCGCGATAAAGAACCGGAAAATATCGCCGAAAATATTTTGAAAGAACTGCGAAACGGTAAAACGACCTCAATAACTCCATACCTTTTTGAACGCAATGAAAACAACAAAAACCATATATTAGAAAAAGAAAAAGTGTTTCAAGCAGAAGGTTGGAGAATCGGAGAAAGGATTGACACAGCAGACACATCAAATTTGATGTATTGGATTGCTCACGAGAATTATCCTGGAGAGATAGAAGTTCATTTTGATTTCATTCTTGATAGTAATCAATGGAAGTTAATTCAGTTTGGAGCAGTTTATTAAAGATATGGAAGAAGTCGAAAAGCGTTCGCGTTATGAAACAGCAATAAAAGAACGCAGGCAAATCGAAATCGAGGAAAGTTTAGAGACGCTTTCGACCTATCTCGACGGGCTTTTCAAAGTTCCGGGAACGGGCTGGCGGTTCGGGCTTGATTCGCTTATCGGCTTGATTCCGAACATTGGCGATATGGCGACTTCGGTCGCTTCGTTTTATATTCTCGTCGCGGGCGTGCGTTACGGCGTGCCGAAGATTACGTTGGTGCGGATGGCTTTTAACGTCGGGCTTGATTACGTCGTCGGCTCGATTCCGATTGTCGGCGATGCGTTCGATTTCTTTTGGAAAGCGAACCGGCAGAATATGGATTTGATTCGGGAGCGCGGCAAAGGAAAAGGAACAGGCACGACCGGCGATTACGTTTTCGTTTTCGGGATAATCGCGCTTTTGCTTTTGATTCTCGCCGCTTCGATTTTTGTCAGTTTATATATTCTGGGAATGGTTTTCGCCGGGATTTGGGATTTATTTAATTTTTTGAGGTGAGATATGTTCGGTTTGATGCGGGCGAGGAAATGCGGCACGTCTGATGCGGAAAAGCATTTTCGGCGATTGAATTATTGCGGAACCTGCAAAACGATTGGTTCGCTTTACAGTCAAAAGTCGCGGCTTTTGCTGAATCACGACACGGTTTTTTTAGCCGAAATACTAACAGCTTTGAGTGGTGAGAATGTAGACGATTGGGGTAAATCTTACCAATCTTTTAATTGCCTGAATCTGCCGCCGGACGAAATGCCTTTGCCTTTGCAGTTTGCTGCGACGACGAATGTGATTTTGACAGAATTCAAACTAGCCGACCATTTTGCGGACGAAGGAAAAAGACGTTACAAATTCGCGCAAAAAACGTTTTCCGCCGAATTTCGCAAAGCCGAAAATCTACTGGAAACGTGGAATTTTCCGCTTGCCGAAGTCAAAGCGATTTTGCATTCGCAAGCTGTGCGAGAAAGCGAAGTTAACGGAAATGAAGTCAATGCTGTTCTCGAAAATCTCGCCGCGCCGACCGCTCGAACGACGGCGATTTTCTTTGCCGAAGGCGTGAAACTCATCGGAAAAAACGATTTGGCAAACTCGGCGCACGCACTCGGGTTGGCGTTTGGCAACTTGATTTATTTGCTCGATGCTTTTGAAGATTACGAAAAGGATTTTCGCGGCAATCAATTTAACGCGATTCGCGCAGCTTTCAATTTGAGGGAAAAACGAATGTCAGCTAAAGCAAAACGGAAAGCCAGTTCCATTCTGCGAAAATTCGAGAACGAAATCGCCGAAAAAATACGCGCGCTTCCAATTGCCGAAAA
The DNA here is from genome assembly GCA_965365505.1 of uncultured Pyrinomonadaceae bacterium. Lineage (GTDB taxonomy): Bacteria > Acidobacteriota > Blastocatellia > Pyrinomonadales > Pyrinomonadaceae. The sequence goes on from CBDUBY010000083.1 coordinate 6,491, forward strand.
TCAGAAATCGTTGTTCATTTCGCGGTTGGCTGACAATCTAAACAGAAAGCTCAAAACCGATTTGCCAATTGTTCAGGCGAGAAAAGTTTGCGCGCCGAAACGAACCTTCGCGCAAAGGTGGCAAGCCGCTTCTAAAAAAGCGAAATTAATGGCGCGTGATTTTTCCTGGCAGATGCCGCTCGTGTTTCTTTTTGTTTTCATTTTCGCACTCGCCGCGCCCGCACAAAGCAGAGAACCGAAATCGGCGCGGGAATGTTTTGATTTGAGTTTCAACTTGATGTTTCTCGGCGCAATGGTCGGCGCGGTTTTGTCCGCGCCGATGACGGCGATGGCGAATCTCGCGCCCGATAAAGTAGCCGAAAAACTCGAAAAGAAACGTCGTGAGGGTTGGTGTGATTGGTGCGACTGGTGTGACTGTGATTGTTGCGATTGCTGTGGCGAAGGCTGTTGCGATTGCGGCGGTTGTGGTTGTGACGGCTGTTGCGACGGCTGCGATTGTTGCAGTTGTGATTGTTAAAAGAAAAGGCGAGTGAGATTTATAAGCCTCACTCGCCTTTTTTGCATCTGAAGAATTTCCTCATCCTTCCTGGTTTGCCGCCTTTGATTCGGCAGGCGCGATATACAAAATTCGAGTGCAGCTTTCGCACGTCATAATTTTATCGCTGGTTTTCAATTCGACCTGCATTTGCGGGCGCAGCTTCATAAAACACGCGCTGCACGAACCGCCGATGACTTCAGCCACGGCGATTCCGTCGCGGCTGCGCTGCGCCAGACGATTATAAACAGCGGCTTTTTGCGCGGGCAGAGTGATGAAAACTTCGTGGCGTTTGGCGGTTTCCGACTCAAACTCTTTACGATTGGCGGCGAGTTCCTTGTCGAAATCAGCTAGTGCTGCCGCGCGATTCGATTCGAGCGAACTTATTTCGTCCGAGCGTTCCGCCAGGATTTTTTCGACTTCTTCGACTTCGCCCATTTTTTCTAAAACCTGTGTTTCGAGTGTGCCGATTTGTTTTTGCAGCGCGTCGGTTTCGCGCATCGCCGTTTCGTATTCTTTTTGATTCTGCGAGCCTTTTAAGTTGCGGTCGGCACGATCGAGATAAGTTTTATTTTCAGCGATTTTCTTTTCCAAATCGGCACGCGCCGCCTGCGCCGCATCGCGCTTGCCCTGTATCTCTCGAATAGAAGAGGCGTGCCGTTCAAACTCTTGTTCGATACTTGCACGCCTCTGTTCTGCCGATTCGATGGCTTTTTTCAATTTGCGGATGTTGGTATCCGTCTTTTGCAGCTCAATGAGCTTTTCAAGTTCTGAACTCACTTCGGAAATTCTCCTGGTTTTAAATAACTTTATTATACAGAAAAATTTTCACACATTATTTAATTGCTTGCAAGACAGCCGTCAAAAAATAAAGGCGCGAAGCTCCAAGGTTTTGCATATATTACGTTAGAACTTTGCGCCTTTATATTTTGACTTTGCTCTTATTTCTTCACCGCCGAATATTCGATACGCCGGTTTTGAAATTTTCCATCGTCGGTTTCGTTGGTTTTTATCGGCTTGGCTTCACCGTAACCTTTTTCGGTCAGCATTTCGGGTTTGACGCCGAATTTTATCAATGCTTCACGAACTGATCTGGCGCGGTTTTCCGAGAGCGTCTGGTTTGCCACGTCGCTGCCGTCGCTGTCGGTATGACCGCCGACTTCGATAACGACTGTGGGCGGAGCTTTTTGCAGATAACCGGCTGCCTTTTGCAGGAAGGGTTTTCGTTCTTCGGGAATATCCCATTTTCCGCTATCAAAATTGATAATTGAAAGATTCAACGCGCGCAGCAGATCGTCAATCGAGAAATTATTTCCCAACTGATCCAATTGCAGGTTCGCGCAACGTTCAGCTTTTTCGACTTCACCGACTTTGATATTAAGACATTCGTTGCTGATTGGCTTATCAACCTGCTTACAGCGGGCGATAATCGGCTCGCGTTTTACGCCGTCCTCGCCTTTGACATCCTGCGGCTCGCACACCCAATTCGGATGTTTAATTTCTATTTTTTTTGTTTCGCCGGCTCGCAAAGTCGGCAAGTTTATAGTGCCGTCGTCGGAGGTTGTTCCCCAGTATGCGCCATTGACCAGAACGCTGCTGCCCTGCGGTGCGCCTTTAACAATCTGCGTAAAACCCGTGTCTTTTAAGATAAAGATGTAGACAATGCCTAAAACCAGAACCGCAAACAAAAACATCGCCAGCAATCCGCCCGAAGCCCACAGCCAGCCGGGAACGCCGCCTTTGGCTTTTTCTTCCTGTCGTTTCTGTTCGGCAACTTGAGTCGGCGTCGGCGGGACGTTTTGATATTTGGCGCGTTCTGAATCGGGCAGACGAAAATACGGCGTCGTTGCGCCAAAGTCGTTGTCGTCGCGTCCGCCGGAATCTTGACCGCCGCCGTAATTTACATCCGACGGCAGTTTGATATTGCCTTGCGTGCTGCCCCAATCGTTCGGCTGGTTGCCTGCGCCGGGCATATAGGTTTTATTAAAATCAATGTCTTCGTGCCGCACGTTTGCCACCGTGTTGCCCCAATCGTCTGCTGGTGGTTGGGCAGAATGTTTGGAACCTACTTTGCCCCAATCATCTGAATCGTCGGTCGGCTGTTTTGGAAAGTTTGAATTGCTCACGGATTTTATCTCCTTTCGCTACAAACGTAGAACACAAGCGAAGCGATGTCAAGAGTTTAAAAAGTAAAAAAGGCAAAAGTAAAAAGGCAAAAGTGCGGTTAGTGTCCTTTACTTTTTCCTTTCACCTTTTTCTTTTTGAATTACTTGACGTTCGGCGGCTGCGCGGTTTTCGTGCGAAGCGTGATGCCTTCGCTGCCAATCAGAAAAACGCGGCGCGCTTCGTAAGAAGATAAATTGGTCGGCAGATAATTGAGCAAATAACGATTTCTCTTGAGTTCGTCGCAGATAAATTTCGCGGCAGTCTGCGCTTCCTCTATCGGGAAAACTTTGCCGCCCGTTCCTTCCGTCAACTGGTTGATAACTTCATTCGCCTTTGGCTGATTGCGCCGAAACGCGCCGCCGGTGCGGTCGGGAATTTGCAGCGCATAAACGGTGATGTTCCGATTCTGCAAATCGGTTAAAGTTTTATCGAAAGCGTTTTTGCTGCCTCGGTCAAGACCGTCGCTGATTAAAACAACGACCGTCTTTCGCGTTCCGGGCATCAGCGGCAACAAAATTTCATCAACCGCCAAGCCGAGCGAATCGAACAAAAACGAATTGCCTTTTTTGCGGAATGTATTAATTGAAGTTTCAATCTTCTTCGCGTCGTCCGTCCATTCCTGTATGATTTCCGGTTTTTCGTCATAACCGACGACGAAAATCTGGTCGCCGTCGAAAATCTCATACGCAAATTCCATCGTCGCTTTTTTCAAAAGTTCGACATCGGCGCGAATGGTTTGCGAATTGTCAACCATTATCAAAATTTTCGCGGGCGAAGGATCAAAGCTGAAATTTTTAATTTTCTGTTCGACACCACTTTCGTAAAGCGATAATTCTTCAGGTTTTATCGGCTCGCCCACTTTGTTGTCGCGCGAAGCGACGACGCTTAAAATTGTGCCGTCCGAGTCGAGCGTTCCGGTTTGATTGCGCCTCGATTGAGAATTGCCGGTGAAAAAACTAAAACTCAAAACCAAAATTAACAGGCAAATTTTATGAACCGGAAATTTCATCGCTTCTTAAACCTCAATCATTTTTAGAATTCGCTTCTTTTACAGAACTCGCCGGAGCGGTTGTAGCAGTGTCGTTTGATGTGTTTGATGCGCTTTCGGTCTTGACGGTTGATTCGACGGAAGTTTTTTCCGTCTTCTCCGCTTTGTCGGATTTTTCAGCCTTTCCAGCTTTAGCAGGTTTCGCCGCGTTTGGGTCTTTTAACTTGTCGGAATAATCGCTGACATACCAGCCCGCGCCTTTGAATTGAAACCCTGACAGCGACCACTGCTTTTCCAGCTTTCCGCCGCACGTTTCGCAAACCGTCAGCGGTTCGTCGGAAATTTTCTGCATTCGTTCGATGTGCTTTCCGCACTCCGCACATTTGTATTCGTAAATCGGCATAAATTTTATTGCTTTAGAAATTATAGAAACTACGCTCAGGGAAAAGCAACCCCTTTAGACGAACGCCGCGAAAACTTCGTTTGAAAACAGAAAGCCGCGCGTCGTCAATCGTAAATGATTGTCGGTAAATTTTACCAAACCTAAATTCTCTAAACGCTGCAAATCTTCCGCGTATTTTTCAGTCAATCGAATTCCGAAACGCTTTTCATACGCAATCAAATCAACGCCTTTTGTCAGCCGCAGACCCAAAAATATAAACTCCGACGCGGCATCAATTTCTTCCTCATAAACGACTGCTGAATTTTTCCCCTCAATCAGCGAAACGTATTCGGCGGTATCGCGCTCGTTCGCGTAACGCCGCGCCGCGCCGTCGAATGAATGCGCCGAACAGCCGAAACCGAAAACAGCGTCAAGCGTCCAATATTTCGAATTATGTTTCGATTCAAATTGCGGCTGACAGAAATTTGAAATCTCATACTGCCGGTAATTTTTCAGAGCGATTTTCTCAAGCAGCAATTCATACATCGCGGCGGCAAGTTCCGCGTCGGGCAAAGGCTGCCGACCGCTGCGAATTTGCTCGGCGAGCGGCGTAGATTCGTGGATTTCCAAAAGATAAAGCGACAGATGTTCCGGCTGTAACTTCAGTGCTTCGTCAAGATTTCTTTCCCAATCCTTCAAAGTCTGACGCGGCAAACCGGCGATTAAATCGAAACTGACGTTTGTAAAATCCGCTGCTCGTAAAAGCTCGATCGTTTCGCGCACGTCCGCCGCCGTGTGCCTGCGTCCGAGCCGTTTGAGTTCCGCGTCGTCAAAAGTCTGCGCTCCGAAGCTCGCGCGGTTTATGCCTAAACTTTTATACGCTTTTAGCGTTTCCGCCGTGACGGTCGCCGGATTCATTTCCATCGTAATCTCCGCATCAGCGGCGACGGAGAATTTTGTATAAACGATCTCTAAAATTTTTTCGAGCTGTGCGGGTTTGAGAAGCGAAGGCGTTCCGCCGCCGAAATAAATTGTATCAACCGGAATTTCGGACTTTGAAAATTGAAAATTTTCAATTTCTTTATTGAGCGCGGCGACATAGCTTTCGACAATTTCCGCCGTTTTATAAACGTCGGTCGCAAAGTCGCAATACGAACAGCGCGAGCGGCAAAACGGAATATGAAGATAAACGCCTGAAAACATTTTTACTGAAAGACGCGAAAGCTAAGTTTATTTATCAACCTGTTTGAAGGCTTTTTCGTTGGCGAATGAACGCTCCTTGAGTATGATATTTTTCTTTTGCTTCGTTTTGAAGCCGATTAAAGTTTCACGGACAAATTCATTTTTCTTTAGAATGTTTTTCAAAACGGCAGGCGCAGCATCGGCAGTTTGACTTTCCGTTTCGCCTTGCCACTTTTCGACATAATCGCTTTGCTGCGGCGCGACGGCAAACAGCGGTCGGCTTTCGATTCGACGCGCCAGAACCATCAGATAAACCGGCACACCGTTTATCAATTCGACGCGGCTTTTAATCGTCTGCGGGTCGGCGACTTCATACCAATTGCCGCCGACTTCCGCCGCAATCAAACGCTTTATTTCAAACCCGTTTTCACGGCTCAACGCCCGATAAAAAAGTTCGGGGCTGAATTGATAAAACCCGTGTCCGAGAAAATTATTGCCGCCCGTAATGATGACCAGATGCCCGCCGACCGCGACCATTTCCATCGCATTGGCGAGTGCGGTCGGGAAATTAAAAACATGCTCGGTCGTGCCGCCGTCCAAAACGAATGTGAATTTTTCCTTCAATTCGTCGCTAATTGGTTTATTTAAGTCGTGCAAAATCGCTGCGCCTTCGTAATCGGAAAAATCCATTGCCGAGATTTCTTCCGCGCCCAAAAATTGCAGAAAGCCAATGCTGGTTTTGATGCGGGTAAAATCTTCGAGATTAAACAGAGCGGCTAAATTCGTGTAATCGTGATTGAAAAACTGAAACTGCTGATTGCCGAGCATTAACGATTTATTAAAGCTGACTCCGCGCTCGCGGGCGGACAAAAGAAATTTAGCGACGTCTACATCAATTCCCATAAATCTAATTTTATCTTTCCAGTTTTCCCTGAAGTGAAGTTTTCCAGGCGTCTTCGAGTTCTACTATTGAAGCGGAAACTATATCCGAATCGTTAATTTTAACTTTAAAGTCCGAGCCGAAGACCTTGCCGATAATAGCCAGCGGGCAATTCGTTTCATCTGCGACGGCTTGAATTCTTTCGAGATTTTCCGCCGCGAAACTGACGACGATTCTGGATGGCGATTCGCCGAAGAGCAACGCTTCGTTCGATAGATTTTCATTCGTCAAACTAATCGCCGCGCCGACCGCTTTTCTGTTTAGCGACGAAAAACAGCTTTCCGCAATCGCCACCGCCAAGCCGCCGTCCGCGCAGTCGTGTGCCGATTCGAGCAAAAATTCGTCGCTTAATTTCAAACAAGTCGCCTGAACACGCTTCTCCAAATCCAAATCAATCTGCGGAACTTCGCCCGCCGCAATCAGTTCGTCAGTTGAAAAACCGAGAATTGTTTGCGCGTATTCGCTTGCCGACAAATCATCGTGCGTTTCTCCAAGCAGCGCGATTAAATCGCCGTCCGTTTTAAAACCCTGCGTGATAATTTTGCGTGTGTCTTCAATCAAACCGACCATTCCAATCGTCGGAGTCGGCAAAATTCCGCGTCCTTCGGTTTCGTTATAAAACGAAACATTGCCCGATACGACCGGCGTTTCAAACGCTTCGCAAGCCTCTTTCATTCCGTCAATCGTTTCGGAGAAACTCCACATCACTTCCGGTCGTTCAGGCGAGGCGAAATTCAGACAGTTTGTCACCGCAATCGGTTTCGCGCCGACGCAGACGACGTTTCTGGCGGCTTCGGCGACGTTCAGCTTTGCGCCTTCTTTCGGATTAATGGCGACGAATCTGGCGTTGCCGTCCAGACACATCGCAATCGCGCGGCGCGTTTCCTTCACGCGCACGACCGCCGCGTCCGCGCCCGGCAAAACGGCGGTATTCGTTCGCACCATCTGGTCATACTGGCGATAAACCCAACTTTTTGAGCAGATGTTCGGCGCGGCGAGAAGCATTTTCAACGCTTCGTTCAGGTCTTCGGTTTTTGGTTTCCGACCTTTTATTTGTAGATTTGAAACTTCACCTTTGCGATTCGGAGCAGTCATCGGACGATTGTATTTCGGAGCCTCGTCCGTCAATTTATCAACTGGCAAATCGGCTTCCAAAGTTCCGTTGTGAAAAATTTTCAGACGATTGCCTTCGACGACTTTGCCAATCGTCACCGCGTCCAAATCCCATTTGTTGAAAATCTCGACAATCTCTTTTTCGCGCCCGCGAT
>CBDUBY010000084.1:0-13737 GCA_965365505.1 uncultured Pyrinomonadaceae bacterium
GCGAAACTCAAAACGCCCGGAAATTTAATTTACGGATTACTTGTTTGTAATTGAAAAGTTTAGAGGTGAATTTAGTAGTATGTCCAAGAAGTTTTTAATCATTATTCTGACTTTAATAGTTGCCTTAGCCGCCGGTTTTTTCATTTGGCGCGTGCAGGACACACGCGCCAAGGCTGAAAAAATGGAGGCGGAAATTCTCAAAGAATTAACGGCTGATGAAATCGGACTGATTCTTCAAAGCCAGACACAGGGCGGCGCGGCAGCCGGAATCACGGCAACAGCGGAAACACGCCAGGTGTTTCTCAAAGGAATGCGCGAATACCTCGCACTGGCGGCTGAAGCTCGTCGCGAAGGCTTAGCCGAGGATGAAACATTCAAGATCAATCTTGAACATAAGAAGAATCTGCTTTTGGCGGATTTATATAAAGCCAAGCTAAGCAAAGAACAAGGGAAAAACTTTATCGTCCCGAAAGAAGAGATGGACGCGGTTTGGACTAATCCGGCAAACGAAAAACAATTTGAAACGGATATGGACACGCTGCAAGCTATTCAGATGGCAGTCGCCAAAGAACGCGGCGATGAAATGGTGTTTTCAAAACTTTCCGGCGGCGCGTTAGTTAAGGCTCGTGATAATTGGTCGAGAGCAAAAGTTTTGTCGGATAAAGCGAAAGCCGATGCCGAGTTTATGTCAAAGCCCGAAGTCGCACTGCGGCTGAAAATTATCGAAGCCGGAATTTTATCAGCCGATTACCTGCGAAAACATTGGACGAAAGATATTAAGGCGACCGAACAGGAAATTGCCGCTTATCTGGCGGCGCACCCCGAATACGACCTGAACAAAAAGCGCGAAAAAGCCGAACAGATTCTGCAGCGCGCGCTAGCCGGAGAAGATTTCAGCCAGTTAGCGACCGAATACAGCGAAGACCGTTCGACGAAAAGCAAAGGCGGTTTGTATGAAAACGTTGACAAGGATACGTTGTGGATCGAAGTAGAAACGGCGGCACTAGCGTTGGAAAAAAATCAAATCGCTCCCAAACTAATCGAAAGTCATAACGGTTATCACATCGTCAAACTCGAAGACAAACAAATCAAGCCGGAGAAAGACGGCAGCCAGACGGTGAAATACAGCGTGCGGCATATTCTGCTGCAAAATACTTTCGAAGAACCGGGCAATGTCAATCCCGATATCCCGCCGCCGTTTATGAAAGCGGAAGAGATTGCCAAAAGCGCGATCGAAAGAGAAAAGCGTGACAAGCTGGTCGCAGAAATCAGCCGCCGCAATCAAATCGTTTTGCCCGAAGATTTTACGGTTGAACTGCCGGCAAACTCAACTGCCAATTCTCTACCGAATACGAATCCAGCCGCAATTTCTAATCCCTGAAAATATTGGCAATTATAGAATAGAATGAATTAAAAAGAGCATGTGGTTTTAATCACAGGCTCTTTATTTATATACAACAGAAATTGAAATTAAGTTAAATGTCCTTAGAAGATGTCTGCCAGCTCAAACTTTATTTTTATCAATGAAACCGACGCTGAAAGCATAGAACAGTACGACGCGGAATGTCGCTCACTTTCAGCGAGCTAATCAATGTTTTCCGTTGCCCCGGCAATGCTCGCCGGGCTATATTCTTTGTCGCTTTCAGCGATTTTTCGAGCTTTCAAACAGCTTCTTGGTAAATTAAAATTTCATAAACATACAATTCCTGTTTTTATCAGTTCACAACAAATTTCAGTTTCGAGCGTCTCGCGCCTTTGAGTTCCGCATTGATGTGGTTTGCCGATTGGAAAAACCACATCGGGCGCTCAATTCTGCAATTTGCTAATGGCAAAACTATTTCTGCGGTTTTGAATTTCCTAACTCAAATACCGAAATGCGCGAGCCGCCGGTGTTGAGAACATAAAGCCGCTTTCCATTTTTTGTTTCAGTCAAAACGAGCGACGACGGATTATCGAGCTTCGCCGGCGCGGCGGGCTTGAGCGAGTCCAGACGCTTTCCGTCGGCATCGAAAACCAGAACTTCGTTTGTCCAGCCGCTCGTGACATAGAGGCGTTTGGTTTGTTCATCGAACGCCGCGTCAGGATAATGCCACAGATATTTGTCCCATTCGGGAACTTGCCATTGACCGATAAACTTTCCGTCGAGATCGAAAATCTGAACCCGGTTATTGCCCGCGTCGGTCACGAAAACGCGGTCGCCGCCGACGGCGATTCCGGTCGCGTCGCTAAACTCGCCTTCGCCGGTTCCCTTTCGTCCCCACTCTGCGTAATTCTCGTTTTCCGGGTCAAATTTAACAACGCGCGACCTGCCCTGATCGAGAATGTAAAACTTTTTATCTGCTCCGACGGCGACATCGCGCGGTCCATAGAAATTAACTGTCGGACCGAGCCATTCTTTTTCAAAATCTCCGTCGGCGTTAAATCTAATCAAGCGATGATTGAGCGCGTCGGCGACGTAAATTTTTCCCGTCGAATCAATGGTGATGCCGTTCGGTTCGCGCAGTTCGCCTTCGCGTGTTCCTGCGTTTCCAAAAGCCGCGAGAAATTCGCCGTCCGGCGAAAACTTCTGAATGCGCGAGTTGCCCCAATCGGCAACATATAAATTACCAACCGCATCCGCCGCAATGCCGCGCGGCTTTTCAAATTGACCGCGCCCGCGCCCCTGACCGCCCACAAAGGCATTAACAGGCGGCAGGTTATCAGCAGTAAATTCCTGCAACGGAGCCGAGCGAACATCCGACAAATTAGCGGGAATTTTGAAAATTACCAAATTGTCATACGTTTTATCAGTGTCCTCAAAAACTTTTTCAAAGCTACTTTTATAAACCGCCTCGTTCAAATTCTTGATAAAATCGCCGTTTCTGATGCCGTCATCAATCGCCACGTAAGAAATGTTGTTCGTCTTTAGAAGGTTGAACAATTCCTGCGGATTTTGCGACTCAAACAATTTTTTGTAGACGACATCGCGCTCGGCGGTCGCGTAACCCGCCGACCAGGCATAATAAGGATGTCCGTAGAAAACGCTACGTCCTGCCAGCATAATGCGGTGATTGACAAAGCGGTTCGTCAGAAAAACCGCTTTCGGGTCGGTTTCTCCACGCACCCAGCGCACGAGGCGGTCGTTCTCGAAAGGCATTTCCATCCAATAACCGTTGCGTATCGGGAAAAAATCAATAATTCCGCCAATCAAGATAAGCGCGAGAAGCACGAGGGCGACGATTTTGCCCGGCAAACGGCTCTTCAACAAAATCATATTCCATAATCGCCATAGACCGTAGGCGACAAATAAGTTGGCGATGATGAGCCAGACATTGAGGAATTTATGATTGGCTAAAACTTCGTCGCTGAACTGAAAGAAAAAGGTGAGCGCGATCAGGCTTGAAACGGCAATCATCACGCGCCTTTGAAATTGTGTCGCCAAAAACAAAGCGAGCGCAATCAACAGCCATTTGAAGCCGAATGTGAAACCGAGATATTTAACCACATTGAGAATTGTCGGATTTTCAATAGTATAGCCCCAATGAAAAAGCGAATAACCGGCTTCGCGTATATTGCCCGTCTTGAGGAAAATCACTTGCGGCAGCGCCACCAGTGCGGTTGTCGCCGCCATCCAGAGCATTTGTTTCTTTAATGGAAACAAGAAGAACAAAACTCCCAGCACTGCAAATGCCGCTAAAAAAACTGCGCTGTTGAACATCGGCAACAGTCCGAGAATCACGCCGGAAAAAATAAACGGCGCGACGGGTTTCAAAGTGTCATTTAACCAACCGCCGTCCGAATTTTCAATTTTCTCCGCGTCGCCTGTTTCCGATTCGTCTAAAACTTGATTGTTCTCCGGCGCGTCCGACGCTTCATCGAGGGAAAGCGCGGCGCGAAAGCGCGTAATTAGAAACACCAGAATCAGCAGTAATAAACCTATAGAGGTTGCGAAATGGCGTTGATTGAGAAAAACCACCTGCGACCAAACGCCCCACAATTCGCCGCGGTAATTGAAACCGGACGGCAGAAAATCGCGGGCGGTCAGAGCCGCGTTGAATGCCGCGCCGATTGAACCTTTTGAAAGAATAAACGGTATGAAAGCGAGCGAGCCGTGAAAGAAAAAAAGTCCTGCGCCGATTCGTCCGACCGCCCGCGAGCGAAACAGAACAACGCCGAGCGTCATTACCAAAATGAGCATCGAAACGAGCGACAGAATGCTGAGAATATTATTACTCAATGCCGGATTGAGTCCGAGATATTCGAGGTTTCCGGCTTGAAAATAAAAAAGAAAGTGGTAGCGAATACGCTCGCCCGAAAAGTGCGGATATTCGGTCGGAAAATTATGACCGAGCGCGAAACTCTGCATCAGCGGCACGTTTGAACCGAAATCGCTCCATTGATGATTGGCGATCTGCACTTTTCCGTCGCTCATATTAAACGTGCTGAACATCTGCCAGCCCGCGAACAATAGAAAAAGCCCGATGATAATCCAATCCGCGCGGTCGGCTTTAAACGCCGACGGCGAATCAGCCGGACGCGGCGGCTCTTTTGACGCGCGTTGTCTTGACCAGAGAATAAAACCGACCGCCGCCGCGAAGAACAGCACATTGCCCCACAAAAGCGGCTGCGACGAGCGGGAAAAAAGAAACGCGCCGAGATAGGTGAACCAGGTGCTAAAGAGCAGCCCGGAGAGAAATGCGGCGGCAAGGCGATGCGGCAGCGAAACGAACGAATAAAAGCGTCGGCAAATCAAATCGCCGACGAACATCATCACAATCAAATAAATTAGAGCGAACACTATAGAAACCTCCGACGAATTAAGGTCTGCGCCTCAACTCAAGTGGTAATTAAAATTTCCCGCGCCAAGCCTGACGACTTTTAAACTGAAGATGCCAGCGACGACTCGGCATTTTCCTGCTTTAACAAATTAATTTCTCCGATGGCACGGTTATAAACGCCGCGCCGCATATTGCGGCGAACTTCGCGCACTTCATTGAACATCCGCTGGCTGTCCCGAAAAACATTGACCTTGCTGCCGTCGCTGTGATTCCAGCGAACCGGAATTTCCTGTAATCGCAAACCGGCGCGGTGCGCGACGAACAGAAATTCCACATCAAAACCGAAACGGTCAATTTGCAGAACATCGAGCAGCGGTCGAAAAACTTCGGCGCGAAACGCTTTAAAGCCGCATTGCGTGTCCCAAAACGGCAGTCCGGTGAACAGGCGCACGATTAGATTAAATACTTTGCCGCTTTGTTCGCGTCGCCACGGTTGATGAGTCCCGATTAAACTGCGGTCGAGCGCGCGCGAGCCGAACGCGACATCGAGCGCGCCGCTTCTAATCGGCGCGACGAGCTTTTCCATTTCGGAAATCGGCGTGGAGAGGTCGGCATCGGAAAACAGCAGAATGTCGCCAATCGCCGCCTTCATTCCGGCGCGGACGGCGTAGCCTTTGCCTCGATTCGGCTCGTATCTGATGACGCGCGTCCGAATCGAATCAGTCATTCGGGCAAAGTCTTTTTCGGCGAGTGCCGCCGTCTCGTCGCTCGAACCATCGTCAACAACGATTATTTCACTCTCGAACAATTGTTTTTCGAGGTATTTAATAATCGTTTCAAGACTGCTGCTCAACCTTTCGGCTTCGTTATAGGCTGGAATAATTATGGAAATAATTTGATTCATTTGTTTTTATGCCGGCAATAAATTCCGTTCACATTTCGCTCTCCCGTTTTAACAGACTTCCCGCGCTTCGCGGAAATTCGGCGGAAGCCGCCTGAAAATTCAAATTGTCAGCGCAACCCAATCCTGAAACTTAAGATTTCCGAGTGTGACTTTTAACTTAAAAATATATTTTGAGCGGCGGCAATTTGGTTAAATAAATGATGATTAGAAATAATTTTTCACCGATTCCAAAAAAAATTTGCATTATTCAACGGCGCGAACAATCTCCGCTCGCGGCAAATCGGCTTCGACGATTGGCTGCGCGAGCGATGCTTCGATTGACTGGGAAACAACATAGCGCGGACGACCTTTGACTTCTTCATAAATCCGCGCCAGATATTCGCCGATAATTCCGAGACTAATCATCAGCAAACTGCCGATTATCAGCAATAAAATGATGACGGTGGCGAAACCGCTGACGGCGCTTCCGGTCAAAAACACATAAAGTGTCTGCACTCCAAACAAGAAGGCGAACAACAGAAAAACCACGCCGGCAAAAGTAATAATTTGTAAAGGCACCGCCGAAAACGCCGTGATAGCGGTTAAAGCCAGACCTAACAGACGCAAGATTGACCAACCCGTCTGACCGCCGACGCGACCGGCGACTTCAAACGGAATCTGCGCCCGTTTGAAGCCGAGCCAAGCCGTCATCCCGCGAAAAAACACGTTGCGCTCGCCCATTTGCAGATAAGCGTTGATTGCCCGGCGATTCAGCAATTTATAATCCGAAGCGCCTTTTAACTCGAAGCCGGAAAGTCTGTTCCAAATCAAATAAAATAATCCGGCAGTGATTTTATTGAAAAACGTTTCCTCGCCCCGCGTAATTTTCGTCGCTTCGACAATATCAACGCCCGTTTCGCGCCAGACGCGAACCATCTCAGGCAAAAGCGCGGGCGGATGCTGTCCGTCGCTGTCCATCACAACGACCGCCTCGCCGCGAGCCATTTCGATTCCGGCGCATAAAGCCAGTTCTTTACCGAAATTTCGACTGAGCCGCGCTGCCCGCAGCATCGGAAACGATTTCGCCTGTTCGTTCAAAACCGCCCACGTTTCGTCGGGTGAACCATCATCAACTAAAACGATTTCAAACGAAACGTCGGCTTCGGCGAGCGCGTCGCGCACCGCCGTGAGAACCGTGCCGATATGATTCGCCTCGCGGAAAACGGGCATTACCACCGAAAGAAATTCTTTTTTGCCGTTTGAATTACTCACCCGGAACTCTCCCGTAAAGCGCGATTGTCGTCGCCGGAACCCAAATGTTGGTCTTGCCCAAAGCCGCGGGAAACGGCAGACGTAATTTCGAGGCGATTAACGCCAGCGGAAAAGCGTGCGGATAAGGCAGCCTGCCGATATTAATCAATCCCGCCTCATGCATCAACGCGGAAAGCGTAACGGCATCAAAATAAACGACGTGTTCGGGAATTTTAAATGATGCCCAGCGATGTCCCATCACTTTTCTCAGCATTCCGCCCATATCCGGTGCCGCGAGAACAATCGCGCCGCCCGGTTTCGCGCGACTCATCAATTGTTTGACGAATTCGAGCGGCTGGTAAATATGCTCGATAACGTGCGTGGCGACGACGCAATCGAATCGGTCGGCGACGGGAACTTGTTCAATGCCGCCTTCATAAACTTCGTCGGCGTTCGCGGCAGACAAACGCGCTCCCTGAGCCGAAAAGTCAGTGCCGACCCGACGGCTGAAGTAGTCTTTGGCTTCTTTTAACAGATAGCCGTAACCGCAGCCGATTTCGAGCAGCGAGCCGCCGGTTAATTTGCGCTTGTGTAAATTCAGCATCAAGCGTTTAAAGGTCGCGCCGAGAGCCTGTTCCTGATCGGCGTAGCTCGTGTCCGAATAGCCCGAATCGCCGCCCTCGAAATAATTATCATTTTCGTAATAGCGACGCATCGCGCTTTCGGTCAGACGCGGATATAAATAATGCACCGAGCAATCCTGACAGCGCATTATTTTATGTTCACCGAATTGTCCGTAACTCGTTTCTCTGCGCTCGCTCCGGCACAACGGACACGCGGGAAATTCTAGTTCATTCTGATTCTTCATGGTTTTGTAATCAAACAAAAACATCAATTGAAGTTGGGGGCGTTTGGATAATCTAATGTTAGAGAAGAAACGCCCGCGCCGCAAGTCGTCAGAAAGCCTGACAGAGTGCCTGCCCCCGAAACTCGCCCTTGAAAGATAATTAAGTAATCGAAATTACTGAATCTATGGATGTCTTTTAATTCTGGTATAATAGACCGACATCAGCGTTTCAATATTAATGAGAATTTAAATATCTTATAATCGCCTTTTGTTTTTTTGCTGGACGACATAATATAACACGCAGTTAAATACTCAGTAAATAATTTCTTTACGTTCTGAGTTCCGTCTTTAGACGGCTAAACCGCCGCGCTTCCCTGGTGGTTGCCTGCTAAAGCAGGAGCTCAGAACATAGAAAATTAAAAATTTAATTTCCATATTTTTTTAGAAACTGCAAATCCGGCAAAAATTACAAAATCACACAGATAATTTGTGAAGTTCGTATAACTTCGTATAGACTTCTTAAAAAAATGATTCTTACATTTCTCCTGCTATTGATAACAACGGCGGGCGGCGCGGCAACAACGTATCTTTACGACGACGACGCGCCGCTAATCGTGCGTTTCGCGGCGGGCGCGGTCATCGGAACTTCGCTGCTCGGATTGGCGGGCTTTCTGCTCGCGCTCGTTTTCGGTTTGAATGCCGCTTCGGTCGGCATCGCCGCGCTGCTCTGCGCTGCGCCGCTCATCGTTTTTCAGCGCGACGAGTTCCGGCGGCGATTGGAAACGGACGTTGCCGCGTTCAAACGGCAATGGTTTGAATTTTTCGCCGATTTTAATTTGTCGCGCTTCTTTGTAATTTTCGCCTACATCGGTTTGACGGCGTTGCTCTGGTTTTTCTTTGAGCGCACGATGCTCGAAAAAGACGGCGGAATCGGCACGGGAGCGATCAACAATCTCGGCGATTTGCCGTTTCATTTGCTGGTCATCAACAGCTTCGTCAGCGGGCAGAATTTCCCGCCCGACAATCCGATTTATTCGGGCGCGGCATTCACTTACTCGTTTATCACCGACCTCGCCGCAGCGATGATGAACGTCGCCGGCGCGAGCATTCGCAACGCGATATTTTGCCAGAATATGATTTTGGTCGTCGCGCTGATAATTCTGCTCGCCCGCTTTACATACAAACTGACCGGCAACAGAGCGGCGGCTCTGCTCGCGCCGTTTCTGCTGCTCTTTAACGGCGGGCTTGGATTTCTGCTGTTTTTCAGCGACGCGATGCCGGGCGAAGCGGGCATTCTCGGACAAATTTTCGCTTTGACGAACGATTACACGATTCGCGGCGGAACGATTTGGCGTTGGGGCAACAGTTTGACGATTTTGTTCACCACGCAGCGAACGATGCTGCTCGGTCTGCCGCTCGCGCTCATCATTTTAACGAAAATTTGGGAAATTTTCGCTGCCGGAATCAGCGATAAAGAACAGCCGGGCGACGAACGTAATTTCAAAAAAGACTCGGGTTTGCTTTCGTTTCTGACCGACAAGCCTTCAACGCTCATTCCGATTTTTATCATCGGATTATTCGCCGGAATGCTGCCGCTCGTTCACGCTCACACATTTGCCGTTGTGATGGGAATGGCGGGATTGCTCGCTTTGATAAGCTGGCGCGAATGGCGCGTGTGGGCGGTATTTTTCGTGGCTGCCGCGCTGACGGCGATTCCCGAATTATTACTGGCGACCACAGGCAGCGCGAACGCCGCCGAATCGTTCGTCGGGTGGAAATTCGGCTGGGATAACGGTGAACAAAATCCCGTCTGGTTTTGGTTTGTCAACACCGGACTTTTCATTCCGCTGCTGGCGGCGGCGATTGGCGTTCTGGCGGCAATCGGCTTTGGCGAAAAGCCGCCCGCATCTTTTTCCGAACCGCTCGGCGAAGAAACATTCGACGCGACGCGCGCCCGACAATTACTTTTATTTTACGCACCGTTCGCGCTGTGTTTTATCGTCCCGAATATGATCAGGCTCGCGCCCTGGGTTTGGGACAATATCAAAGTTTTAATTTACTGGTATGTCGCTTCGATTCCGCTCGTCGCGTGGCTGCTCGCGCAAATTTGGCAGCGTTCCAAAGTCGCGGTCTTCTTAGTGCCGACTTTGGTCATCGCGCTCGTTTTCTCCGGCTGGCTCGACGTTTGGCGCACGGCGACCAGACAAGTCGAGCATCAGGTTCTCTCGCCCGCGATGCTGTCAATCGGCGAACAGCTTCGCACCAAAACCGCGCCGCGCTCGTTGATTATGACCGCGCCCGAATATGCCAGCGTTCCGGTTTTAAGCGGCAGACGCTGGTTTCTCGGCTACATCGGTCACGTTTGGTCGCACGGCATCGCGCCGCACGACCGCGAACAAATCGTCAAAAAAATCTACGCGGGCGGTGACGAAGCGAAACAGTTAATCGAACAAAACAAAATTGACTACGTGCTGGTCGGTCCGCAGGAACGCAAATTTACGACGGTCAACGAAAAATTTTTTCAAGCGTATCCGGTCATTGCCGAAGCGAGCGATTTTCGCGTCTATCAGGTCGGCGGCTCACAATAAATTTCAGCGAGTAAGTTATGGCGAAAAAGAAAAAACAATTAAGAGCTTTGGAAAAAGCGCAAGCCGAAGTAGCGGCGGCGCGTGAAGGTCAAGTCAAAATTCCAACCCCAAGCATCGAGGCACAAGCCAAAGCGATAGTCGAGCGTTCCGTGCCGCCCGAAAAAATCGTCGAACCGTCGCCGCAACAACCTCGCGCCGCCGAGCCGGTTCAGACTGCTTTTTTCAATGAACAAGATTTATCGAAAATCTGGCGCGTCGGTAGTTTGAGCGTGATGGCGGTCGCCGTTTTTTTGCGCGTTGCCTGGCTGACGCTGAAGCCTTTTCATCACGACGAAGGCGTGAACGGACTTTTTTTAATCACGCTTTTCCGTGACGGCGTTTACAAATACGACCCGAGCAATTATCACGGTCCGTCGCTCTACTATTTCGCGCTTCTTTCTTCGTATATTTTCGGTTTGACCGATTTTGCAGTGTGTCTGGTCGTGGCGGTTTTCGGCATTTTAACGGTCTGGCTGGTTTTTAGTTTGCGTCGTTATCTAGGAACTTTGGGAACGCTGTTCGCCGCCGCGCTCGTCGCGCTTTCGCCCGGGTTGACTTATTTTTCGCGTTACTTCATCCACGAAATTCTGCTCGTTTTTTTCACTTTCGGCGTTGTGGTTTGCGTTCTGAAATTTATCGAAGGCGAGCGACCCGGAAAGTCGGCGACGGCAGCAATGTCAATTTTGCTTTTCGTCTGCGTTTTGCCCATCGCGCTGCAAGCGGCAGCGTCTTTTACAGGCGAAAACAAAGTTCCGCTTTACGTCGCCCGTTTCGCGTTTATCGCTTTAGGAATTGCAGCCGTTTATTACGCGATGCGGCGATTGTTCAAATGGGATAACGGACGACCGATGTATCTGTTGCTGGCGTCCGGTTCGGCGGTGATGACG
Organism: uncultured Pyrinomonadaceae bacterium; assembly: GCA_965365505.1. Taxonomy (GTDB): domain Bacteria; phylum Acidobacteriota; class Blastocatellia; order Pyrinomonadales; family Pyrinomonadaceae. Next base: position 11,253 of record CBDUBY010000084.1, read on the forward strand.
TTCACGACCAAAGAAACTTCGTTTATTTCGTTCGGCACGATGCTGATCGCGCTCGGCTGCGTTTGGGGCTGGCTGCTCTTATCATCCGATAAAGCGAACGGCGTGAAAAATCGCCGCTACGGATTGCTGGGAATTTTCGGCTTCGTCCTGGTTTTGGCGATTTACTTCCGCAAAGATTTCTGGGAAGGATACCTTTGGTTTTACAATCTTTTTATCGTCAACACTTCGGGCAGAGAACAGCCCTGGGTTTTGATTGCCATCATCGCGCTGCTCGTTGCCGCGCTCGAAGTTTGGCGGCGTTATTTCACTCAAACCTGGCAAAACAGTCCGAACGGAGAATCAACTTTCGACGAGCCGCAAAATTTGAATTATAAAACTTTCGCCGCCCGTTTGAACGAATCGCAAAGCTCGTCGGGCTTGATTTTCCTGTGCGTGCTGCTGTTCGCCTATGTCGGGATTGTTTTCTTTTCATCGTTTTTCACTTACGAAAAAGGCGTCGGCGCGGCGTTTGAAGCCTATAACATCTGGACGAAAACCGGCACGAAAGACCACGCTCAAAACGGAGTTTGGGCGTATCTGAAATGGGGTTTGGCGACCGAAGCGCCGCTGCTGATTCTTGGCGCACTCGGCTCGCTGATCGCGTTCTGGAAAGCGAAACATCGTTTTGCGATGTTCACCGCGCTGTGGGCATTCGGACTGTTTGCCGCTTACACGATTATTCCGTATAAAACACCGTGGATTGCCATCAATTTCGTGCTGCCGATGGGTTTAATCGCCGGTTACGGAATTAACGAACTGGCGACCGGCGGGCAAAAGTGGCAACTGACGGCTGCGAAAATTCTGGCAGTTTTAGGTCTGGGCATCTGCGCTTATCAATGCGTTGAGTTGAACTTTTTCCGCTACGACGACGACCAACGCCCGTATGTTTATGCTCATTCGATGCGAAGCATAAAAGAAATGAAGCGCGAAATCGGGCGCATCTCCGAACGAGCCAAACTCGGCAAGGATGCCGTTGTCGTCATCACTTCGCCGGATCAGTTTCCGCTGCCGTGGACGTTGCTAGAATACAAAAAAGTCGGTTTTCACGGCACGATGGTTCAAGTGCCGACTGCCGAAATCGTCATCGGTTCGACCAAGCAAGCTGCCGAGCTCGAAAAAAATTACGCGGCGACTCATCAGCTAACAGGCACATATACGCTGCGTCCCGGCGTGGATTTATTATTTTACGTCCGAAAGGATTTGGCGCAACAGCAATAATTTTTTCGGTGTTCAATTCATCTGGCGGGCGATTTATCGTAATTCGGATAGACACCTGTTTTTCAGTGTCGGCACTTGAATGTCGCAGATATCGCTGCTCGCTTGTGAAATAGCCGAAATCAAAAAGGCATAAACGTTTTAACGATTCATTTATTACCGCATACTGCGGCAACCCGTTGACTGAAAGGACAAATATCTATACAGCTTGTAGATAGAGTTCTCGGTCATAAGCAGCCGCAAATTACTTACTGATATTTAACTGCTGATTCGGAAACTCTTTTTTGGAAACAGCTAATCAACTCATCATCACAATTCAATAAAATTCCTGACACATTTATTTTCTTTCCCGCGCGTTAGTAGATGAAGGGCAAATTCTGTTAAAAAGCCTTTCAATTTTGAAGGAGAATTTTATGACCACCGTATCTTTAACAAATAAACTTTTGACGCTGCGTAAAGAAAATAACCAATCGGCAGGCGAATCAGACCGTCGGATTTTTGGTCAAAAAATCGGCTTAGCGGTAAAACTGTTCGGTTGTTGGCACACAAACATCAGTCGTCCATTCACAAACGGAAAGATTTCATACCGAAGCTGTCTGCAATGTGGAGCGAGAAAAAAATTCAATCCCGAAACATTAGAAACGCACGGCAACTTTTACTTTCCGCCCAGCCTGGAAAAAGGTCGGATTGATTTTCAAGCAGAAACTATTAATTAAATTTAATCAACTGCCTTTATAAAATTAAAACAGTCAACCTGAGCAACTTTCGGTTGGCTTTTGATAAATTCTAAGATTAGATTATGAGACTAACCAATTAACGGCTTCCTGCTCATCACGGAATATACGAAGTTTTGCCGACACTTTGCCTTCTGAAACCAACTCAAACTGACGACCACGACCAAAGTCGCTCAGAGATTTCATTAAAATAGCTGCCTTGCCATCGCCGATGCGCTCATCATTTTGCTCGTGATTACTGCTTGCTCGCTTAAATACAGATATGTCTGTCAAACCAAAATTCAGGTTTCGGTGGTCAAAAAGAACATTCATTCCTGCCTCCCAAAAATCACGAGAAACAATATCCTCAATCATTTTCAAATGGTCAGTGATATTGAAATCACCTTCGGTGATGACTCGAATAACTGATTGTTCTTCTGTTTTACAAACAGTCCAATTCACAATTTTTATAGGTTAAAACTAATTTGAATTTACTAAATCTAAAACCTGGATTTTTA
>CBDUBY010000085.1:0-13669 GCA_965365505.1 uncultured Pyrinomonadaceae bacterium
CGGCGTTTCCAGTTTCTTTCGTGTTGATAATGACGACCGGCAATTTTTCGTCAATCAGCGCGTTCGGTCCGTGTTTCATCTCGCCCGCCGGATAACCTTCGGCGTGGATGTAGGAAATTTCTTTTAATTTCAGCGCGCCTTCAAGCGCGACGGGAAAATTAACGCCGCGACCCAAATAGAGAAAATCCTGCACGCGGAAAAATTCTTTCGAAAGTTCTTCGATGGTGTCGGCATCGTTCAAAATACGCTCGATTTTCGACGGCAAATCGGTTAATTGCTGCGCGTGATATTTCGCCTGTTCTTCGTCAATTCGTCCGCGCAAAGTGGCGAGATAAATCGAAAAAAGATACAGCGCGATCATCTGCGTCGTGAACGCTTTGGTTGAAGCGACCGAGATTTCCGGTCCGGCGTGCGTGAGAATAGTGCCGTCGGCTTCGCGCTGAATCATCGAACCTAAAACGTTGCAAACGGCGAGAACTTTGCAGCCCGCGTTTTTTGCTTCGCGCATCGCGGCAATCGTGTCGGCGGTTTCGCCCGATTGCGAGATAACAATCATCAAAGTATTTTCGTCCAAAACCGGATTGCGATAGCGAAATTCCGAAGCGTAATCAACTTCGACCGGAACGCGCGCCAGTTCTTCGAGCATATATTTGCCCGCGAGCGCGGCGTGCCAGCTCGTTCCGCAGGCGGCGATTTTTATCGAGGTCAGACCGCTGAATTCATCTTCGCTGATGTTCGCAATGTCCAGATAAATTTTGCCCGTGTCGAGCGAAACACGACCCATAATGCTGTCGCGCACGGCTCTGGGCTGTTCGTAAATTTCCTTGAGCAGAAAATGTTTGAAGCCGCCTTTTTCCGCCGCAATCGCATCCCAGGTGATGCGCTGCTGTTTCGGCTCGACGACGTTGCCGTCGAAATCCGTCACGCGCACCGAGTCTTTCGTCAGCACGGCGATTTCCTTTTCGCCCAAATAAAAAACATCGCGCGTGTGCTGCAAAATCGGCGGAACGTCCGATGCGACGAAAAACTCGCCGTCGCCCAAACCGACCACCACCGGCGCGCCTTCGCGAACGGCGACAATAGTGTCGGGTTCGTCCGAAGAAATAATCGAGAGCGCGAAAATTCCGCGCAATTCTTTGACCGCTCTTCGCACGGCTAGTTCAAGCGAAAGGTTTTCGCGGTCTTTGTAAAATCCGACGAGATGCGCGATGACTTCCGTGTCGGTCTCGGTTTTAAATTCGCTTCCCTGTTCGGCAAGCCGTTCTTTGAGCTGCAAATAATTTTCGATAATGCCGTTATGCACGACGACGACTTTGCCGCTCTGGTCACGATGCGGATGCGCGTTTTCTTCGGTCGGTCGCCCGTGCGTCGCCCAGCGCGTATGCCCGATGCCGTAGTTTCCGTCCAAAGGATTTAACCTGATGCACTCTTCGAGATTGCGAAGTTTTCCTTCGGCGCGGCGCATCTCCAAATGCTTCGCGTCGTCAACGACGGCAATGCCCGCCGAATCATATCCGCGATATTCGAGTTTCCGTAAGCCGTCAATAATGAGCGGCACAACCTGTTTATTTCCAACGTATCCGACAATTCCACACATAATTTTTTTATTAAACGGAATGATAAATTTCGTGAACTATAATTAAAATTGATTCTTCATCAGACGCTTCAAGCGCAGATTCGCGCAGTTCGTCCGTATATTTTGAAAGTGCCTTAAAATTTTTATCAAACTCAAACGGCGTGTCGGCATAGACTAAATTTATTTTGTCCGCGTCGGTTTTGCCGCTCTCAGACAAATATAAGCCTTTGATATTTTTGATAACCGTCGCGCCGCCGAAGGTATTCAGAAACTCCGACTCAAAAGCCTTTCGCAGACGGCGATAAGCGGGCTTCGGTTTATCTGGCAGATAAACTTCAATTCTGGCTTTTTTTGATAGAGGCAATGAATTTCTCCTTTCTGCTCGTGAAACTTTTCATTCTTTTCAAAGATTCTTCGGCAGTCACGGCGGACGATGAAGATTTTTCTTTAGATTTTTTCGCGTCCTTTTTCATAAAAACTTAAACCGCGTTTGATTCCGATTCGCTCGCCGCACTTTCGGCGTCTTTCAAATTTTTTCTGACTCGCGCAGGCGCGCCGACAACGAGCGAATCGGGCGGAACGTCTTTTGTCACAACTGAACCCGCGCCCGTAACTGAACCGCTGCCGACGCGAACCGGCGCGATGAGCATTGTATCCGAACCGATTCGCACGTTGTCTTCGATGATGGTCGCGTGTTTGTTCAAGCCGTCGTAATTGCAGGTAATTGTTCCCGCGCCGATGTTTGTGCGCTCGCCGATGGTTGCGTCGCCGAGATAAGTTAAATGGCTGGCTTTCGATCCGCGTCCTAAAATCGTTTTCTTCATTTCGACAAAATTTCCAACCTTCGCTGATTCTTCCATTTTCGCTTTACCGCGCAGGTGAGCCATCGGTCCGACGGTACAGCGGTCGGCGATTTCCGAATCAGTGATGACGCAGTTATCCAAAATTTCCACGCCGCGCCCGATGCGCGAATTGGTAATGCGCGTTCCCTGCCGAATCGTGCAGCCGTCGCCGATATTCGTCGCGCCTTCGATTTGCACGTTCGGGTGAATTATCGTGTCGCGCCCGATGCTCGCCTGTCCGCTGACGTATGTGTGCGTCGGATCAATAAAAGTTACGCCGTAATCAAGCATCATCTTTGAAATGGTGCGGCGCGTAACGATGCGTTCAAGGTCGGCAAGTTCGGCGCGGTTGTTGATGCCGGAAACTTCGCGCGCGTCGGTGTGTTGATAAAGCGAAATGTCTTCGCCCGCTTCGCGCAGCAGCGCAGGAACGTCGGTTAGATAATACTCGCCCTGAACGTTGTTGTTTTGCACGCTCGACAGCGCGGCGAAAAGTTTTCGGGTGTTGAAACAGTAAATCCCCGAATTGATTTCATTGATCTTTCGTTCGTCATCGGTCGCGTCTTTCTGCTCGACGATGCGACTGAAAAATCCCGCATCGTCGCGCACGACGCGCCCGTAACCGCTTGGGTCTTCGAGTTTAACGGTCAAAATCGTGCAAGCCGCGCCTTTGCCGCGATGATTGTAATGCTGCTGAACCAAAGCGGCTAAAGTTTCTGCGCGAATCATCGGCACATCGCCCGATAAAATGAGCAGCGTCGAATCTTCGTCACCCAAAAATTCGCGCGCCGAATTAACGGCGTGTCCAGTTCCGAGTTGTTCCTTTTGCCAGACAAACGCGGCGTGTTTTTCGTCCAATTCTTCTAAAACCGCGCGGCGGACATCTTCGCCCTGATGCCCGATAACGACGTGAATTTTGCGCGGCGCGAGCGCCGTCGCCGTCAAACAAACGTGATTAATCAGCGGGCGACCGTCGAGTTTGTGCAGAACCTTCGCCAGATTCGAGCGCATTCTTGTGCCTAAACCCGCTGCCAAAATCAAAACGTCGAGTGTTTTCTGCTCATTGGAAAAATTATCCATAAATCATTATTGTTCACAGATGAATACAGATAAAATCATTCTCAAATTCCATGTTTATCTGTGAACAATTTCCCTTTCGCTTACACTAAAATTTCCCGCCGCGGCTGTACCGCGCAAAGAAGAACGACTTGCGCCAATTTTTCGGAGTGATGCCGCACTTTATCGCCCTCGTCCAATAGATTACCATAAATGATTTCCGCGCCTTCGACCGTTTCCGGCGAAATCGAATCGGCAATTCCGATTTGCACCGCGCCTTCGCCCGAATAGCGTTTCATTTGTTGTTCGCTGACCGGATGATTATTGACGACGATAAAATCGAAATCAATCGCGGGCGCGTATTCACGCACGATTTCGAGATGCCGCCGCGCGGAAAACCCGTCGGTTTCGCCCGGCTGCGTCATCAGATTGCAGATAAAAATTTTGGCGGCAGTCGAATCGGCAATCGCCTGCGCTACGCCGTCCACCAAAATCGGGGGCAACAGACTCGTAAAAAGCGAACCGGGTCCGACAGTGATAACGTCCGCGTCAGAAATCGCCGCCAAAGTCTCGGGCATCGGCTGGCAGCTTTCCGGTTCAAGCCGCAAACGTTTTATCGAATTTCCGACTTTTCCGATGTTAGTTTCGCCGCGCACAATCGAACCGTCAAAGAGTTCCGCCGTTAATCGAACGTCGGCGACCGTTGCCGGATAAATATGACCTTTGCTTGCCAGAATCTCCGACGAAAGCCGCACGGCTTCGGCAAAATCGCCGGTAATTTCCGACATCGCGGCTAAGAAAAGATTGCCGAAACTATGCCCGCCCAAATCGCCGCCGCCGCGAAAGCGATGCCGAAAAAGTTTTGACAAAAGATGTGAATCTTCCGATAAAGCAACCATACAATTGCGAATATCGCCTGGCGGCAGCATTTGTAATTCATCTCGCAGTCTGCCGGAACTTCCGCCGTCGTCGGAAACGGCGACGATTGCCGCGAGATTTTCCAGCCAAACGGGTTCGACTTCGCCAGCCGCCACAAAATTTTTTAATCCCGAAAGCAACGTCGAAAGTCCGTTGCCGCCGCCGATAGCGACGAGGTTCAGACCGAACGAGCGTTTTGAAAATAGATGGTTTTTCATCAGTCTTTCAGGAAATTTGCGGAAAACCGGGAGAAGTTAAAGCCGCGTCAGTTTTAATGGTTTTTGAAATTTGAGATATTACCGACAAGCGCATCTGCCTTTGTGCGAAAGTTTATCATTTTTCCTTTTCGTCAATCAATAATCGTCGCCGGTAGAATGTATAAATCAAATATTCCAGCGGCTTAAACCGTTCGCTAAAAATAATCCAAAAAAACACTTGAAGCCGATGCACCTGATATGTTAAATTAAAAATGTGCCTGGTCGTCAAACTCGTCACAGCACACCGCAAAAAGTTTTTACAAAGCAAGTATTTGAAAAACTCGCAAATCTTCTTACCTCAATTAATCAAATAACCGAGAGAGAAAAATTAAAATGGCAGAAACGCCCATTGTTATACACGAACATCAGTTCTTAAAGTTAAAATCCGTTTTGGCACGAACCTGCGTCGAATGCGCCGCCCGCGTCGTGATGCTGGTTGACCGCGACGGTCATCCAATTGCCTTTCACGGCGACATTGCCGGAATGGACACGACTTCTTTTTCCAGCCTCGCGGCGGGAAACGTTGCGGCGACGACGAGTATGGCGAAGCTGATTGGCGAAAATGTTTTTCCGGCGGTCGTCCACGAGGGCGAGCGCGAAAGCATTTTTATCAGCGTCATCGGCAGAAGTCTGCTGGTCGTGGTTTTCGACGAGCGTTCGACTCTCAGTTTGGTTAAACTCCGCACTAAAAAAGCGAGTTTTGAAGTCGCCGCGCTTCTGAACGAAATCGCTCAAGACTCGGAAGATCAAAAACAAAACGAAAATTCATTTTTCTCGGAAATTACCGACGACGATATTGACAGCCTGTTTAGCTAATTTTCGATCTTTTGATTTTAGATTTTAGTATTGGATTCGGATTTTGTTCGCAAAAATAAAAATTCTTATACCAGTCGCCAATCAAAAATCAAAAGTCGCCAATCAAAAATCACTATGACTTTTATCAACTACGCTTCCCGCGAAATAAATTGCAAAATCGTTTATTACGGACCCGGTCTGTGCGGGAAAACCACCAATCTTCAGCACATCTACGATTCGACCGCGCCGCAAGCCAAAGGCAAATTGATTTCGCTGGCGACGGAAACCGACCGCACGCTGTTTTTCGATTTTATGCCGCTCGAACTCGGCACGGTGCGCGGCTTTAAGACGCGCTTTCACCTTTATACCGTTCCCGGTCAGGTTTATTACGATGCGTCGCGCAAACTGATTTTGAAAGGCGTTGACGGCGTGGTTTTCGTCGCCGATTCGCAGGAAGAGCGAATGGATGCGAACATCGAATCGCTTTATAACCTCGAAGAAAATCTTCAAACGCAGGGCTATAATTTGATGGACATTCCGTATGTTCTGCAATTAAACAAACGCGATTTGCCGAACGTCGTTCCGACCGATGAACTCGCCGCCGAACTGCTCCGCAAAGGCGAGCCGATTTTTGAAGCGACGGCTTCGCAGGGCGTTGGCGTGTTCGACACGCTCAAAGCCGTGGCAAAACAGGTTTTGACCGAGCTGCGAAAAGGTTAGAGAAAATTCTTATTTAAAAAATTAGAAGGCGTGAGATACAACTGTTATCCCGCGCCTTTTTATATTTTCCAACAGACTGTGCCGATTGTGATTTCAAGGCTGGCGCGGCGGAATGTAGCTTCCGTGCGGGCAACAGGTGGGAAAATTCAAAAGTTTATCAATGCGCTGCTCGAATTCATCGGAAATGTGATGTTCGAGCCGTTCGGCTTCGTCGTGAACCGTGTCGTGCGGATAGCCCAAAACTTCGGCTAAAAACATTTCAAGCAGACGATGCCGGCGAACGATTTGCAAAGCGACGCTGCGCCCTTTCTCAGTCAGCCGAACGCCGTAATACGGAACGTGCGCGACGAGCGATTGCTGCTCCATCTGTTTGAGCATTTTAGAAACAGCAGGCGGTGAAACCTGTAATCTATCTGCCAAATCGTTTGTTCCGGCATCGGCTTTGTCCGCCTCATCGCGCTCGGACAAGCTCCAGATTGCCTTCAAATAGTCTTCCTTTGAAACGGTTAATTTTTTCTTTGGTTCAGCCATTTTTAAGTTAAATCCGATCGAATAAACGGGCGATGCTCGCCGTTAGAAAACAAGTTGCCACACCTAAAACGATCGGCAAAACGGTGGCAACGGTCGTCCATTTAACACTTTTCGTTTCTTTCCAAATCGTCCAAATCGTCGTGCTGCACGGATTGTGCAAAAGACTGAACAGCATTAAATTTATCCCGGTCAAAAGCGTCCAGCCGCCGATTCCGGTCAAAACTTCCCGAACCACAGCATCGTCAAGTTCAAGCATCACGCCGTTTTGCGCCAAACCGGATTTCGCCGCGTTCAGTGTCAGCATTAAAATCGTCGGCACAACGATTTCATTCGCCGGAATCGCTACGATATAGGCAAGCAGAATTACTCCGTTCAAACCGATAAGCAAGCCGAACGGATTTAGAAAATTGATAACGTGCGCGGCGACGCTCACATCGCCGACGAAGATGTTGCTGATGAGCCAAATAATTGCGCCCGCCGGAGCTGCCATCCACACGGCGCGTTTCAAAACAATAAATGTGCGCTCGATTATTGAGCGATAAAGCGTTTGCCAGATTTGCGGCGGACGATACGGCGGCAGTTCCAGACTGAAGCTCGACGCTTCGCCTTTGAGCCACGTTTTCGACAGAAAAGCGGAAACCAGCAGAGTGAAAACGATGCCTAAAATGGCGACGGCGGCGACGCTCGTCGCGGCAATAAAACTCGCCAGAGCGGGCGGCGCGGTTGCTCCGATAAAAATGGCGCCGATTAAAATCATCGTCGGAAAGCGTCCGTTGCAAATCGAAAAATTGTTCGTGATAATCGCAATCAGCCGCTCGCGCGGGCTATCAATTATCCGGGTCGAAACGACTCCGGCGGCGTTGCAGCCGTAACCCATCATCATTGTCAAGGATTGTTTGCCGTGCGCTCCGGCGCGCTTGAAAAGCCGGTCGAGATTAAAGGCGACACGCGGCAGATAGCCTAAATCCTCCAAAAGAGTAAACAGCGGAAAGAAAATTGCCATCGGCGGCAGCATCACGCTGATGACCCAAGCCGTCGCCAGATAAACGCCGTCAATCAAAAAACCGGACAGCCACCAGGGAGAATTTAACGCCGTCGCCGCACTGTGAAGCAAATTATAAATTGTTCCTTGCAGTAAATCTGAGAGCATTGCCGACGGAACATTTGCGCCCGCAATCGTTAACCATAAAACGGTGGTTAGCAACAATAGCATCAAGGGAAATCCCCAGACGCGGCTCGTCAAAACACGGTCGAGTTTCTGATCGAAACTTTGGCTCGCCGATTCGCCCTTGCGCGCGACGGCGCGGTCGGCGATTGTGCTTGCGTCTTTGTAAATTGCGGCGGTCAAACGGTCGTGCAAATCGTCGCCAATCGAACCGCGCAGAACGGCGGCTTGTTCGATGATATTTTCAAGTTTCATCTCGCCTCCGAAAGCGCAAGCTGCGACAAAGAATTTTCAATTTTCAAAGTGCCGAGCGTCTTTGTCCGCACGGCGTTAATAACGCTTTCATCGCCTTCGAGAAGGCGCAGCGCAACCCAACGCGCGTTCGGCAAATCGTCGAAAGTTTCGCGCAGTTGAGAAGTTAAAGTTTCGATTGCCGATTCGAGTTTTTCATCGGCATAACGAACTTGCCGCGCTTGAAGCGGAAACTGATTCGCGGCAACTTTTCCAACCGCCGTCAATAATTCGGAAACGCCTGTGCCGCGACGCGCAGACATCGGCACTACTGGAACACCTAACTCTCTGGTCAATTCGCGCACGTCAATCGTTATTTCATCGCGTTCGGCTTCGTCCATTAAATTCAGGGCGACGACAACGCGATTAGTAATTTCCAAAATTTGCAGAACTAAATGCAGACTTCTTTCAAGCCTGGTTGCGTCGGCGACGACGATTGTCACGTCCGGCTTGCCGAACAAAATAAAATCACGGGCGATCTCTTCGTCAACGCTCGTTGAAAGCAGCGAATAGGTGCCGGGCAAATCAACCAATTTATATTTTTTGTCCTCGAAATTAAACGCGCCTTCTGCGCGCGAAACGGTTTTGCCCGCCCAATTTCCGACGTGCTGGCGCAAGCCGGTTAATTGATTAAAAATCGTGCTTTTGCCTGTGTTCGGATTACCCGCGAGCGCGACGGCGAAATCCCAGTTACGAACCTTTAATCCGAGTTTCGTAAGCTGCGCCGTGTGGCAATCGCTTCCGCAGCCACCGCATTGATTTATTGTTCCCGCTTGTATTGACATCCTTTTTTCTATTCCTCGATTTCGATTAACCTGGCTTGCTCGCGCCGCAAAGCGACAACCGAATTGCGAACGCGATAAGCAATCGGGTCGCCAAGCGGACTCGACATCACATTTTCAATCAGCGTTCCCGGCAAAATTCCCAAATCCAATAATCGCCGCCGTTCGGTTGATTGATTATTAAGGCTTTTCACCGTTGCCGTCCGCCCGATTGCCAGTTTATCCAACGTCATTTTTCTTTTATTGCCGTTCCAAAATCTAAAATAATGAACGGCGGTTAAATTTCCATTTGAAAGTTTAACTCAGGTTAATCTTTAAGTCAAAAAAAATTCGGGCAAGTTAATTGAGTTTGATTTTTACTGAATTGCTGGCGAATTTAATCTTATGAATTATTTTACAAACATCTTGAGCAGAAGTTAATTTTCACCCAATGCTTATTAAAAGAAATGGCTGGCTGCAATAAAAAAAGACCTGAATTGTTTTTTCAGGTCTTTTTTCATCAGCCTTATTTTATTCTTTTAAGGAACATAAGCACTCGGAATCGGTTTATCGGTTGCGGCACCGAAAGATACGCCTGTAAATCCAGCCGTGCTTTGTTGAAGATACCAGGTTCCGCTTCTGAAAACGGCTAAATCAGCTTTGCCGTCGCCGTCATAGTCAGCCGGAACGGGAACATCGCCCGCCTGACCGAATTCGCTTGCGGCGAATCCGAGGTGACTCTGAAGCAGATACCAAATGCCGTTTCTGAAGACCGCCACGTCCGTTTTGCCGTCGCCGTCGTAATCTGCCGGAACTGCTTTGTCTCCGGCTTGTCCGAATCCGATGCCGGTAAATCCGAGAATGCTTCTCTGAATATACCAAGTTCCGTTTCGATAAACGGCAATATCAGCCTTTTGGTCGCCGTCATAATCAGCCGGAACAGGTTTATCTCCGATTTGTCCAAAAGCGAATGAGCTTGATTGATTAGTCGTCAGATTGTAGATATACCAACCGCCGTTCGATTCCCGAAACACGGCTAGTTCAGCCCGACCGTCGCCGTCAAAGTCTGCGGGAACGGGAATGTCGGTTGCCGCGCCGAAACCGATTCCGGTGAATCCAAATTGACTTCTTTGCAGATACCAGATTCCATCACGATAAACAGCTACGTCTGTTTTGCCGTCGCCGTCGTAATCCGCCGGAACGATTTTGTCAGTCGCCTGTCCAAAAGTTAAACCGGCGAACCCGTTTTGTGATTGATCCAAATACCACGCGCCGCTGTCAGGTCGGAAGACTGAAACGTCCGCTTTGCCGTCGCCGTCAAAGTCGAACAATGTATTATTTGATGTGACATCATTGGCTTGTTTTTCAAACGCTCCAATATCGTTTCCGTTAAAGGCATTCGGAATTGAACTAAAATCAAATGGACGCTGATTTCCGCGTTGATCAATTGTCGCTTCCGACACTCCGCCGCCGTCAATCGCCGGACTATTTGTGCGAAGCGCGTGCGTCAGCGTCAAGCCGCCGTTATCGGAAAGCGATGTCAGACGCGGATCGAGATTCAATAAATTTCCCGTCGTTGTGCCGGTAATAGTTGTTCCCGCCGTCGTGCCGATCAAGTTGTAACCCTGTGAATTAAGCGTTCCGGCAAAGTCGGCAAACTGAGTCGAATTATTGCCCGTATTGCGGGCGACGATACTGTTAATGGAGTTAACGGTGCTGTTCGAACTGTTGTTGATTCCGGCTCCGGCGGCGGCGAACGCCGCATTGAAAGCGATTGTCGCGTTCGATAAATTCAGCGTTCCGCTGACGTAATTGTCAATTCCGCTTCCGAAACCGCGAGAGTTATTGCCGCTGACGGTCGAGTTCAGCAGCTTGACAGTTCCCTGCTGATTGGCGATTCCGCCGCCGTTCGCCTGTGAGCTGTTTCCGCTGATTGTTGCCCCCGACGCATTGAAAGCCGCCGCGCCGACATTTAGAAACACATTAAAAATTCCGCCGCCGGCAGTCGTCGAATGATTTCCCTTAACTGTCGAATCAATCAAATTAAAAGTGTCGCGGTTATAAATTCCGCCGCCGGCATTTTGGGCGGAATTATCTGAGATGACGCTTCTTTCGATGATAACCGGGAGATTGAATGTTCCGCCCGCGTTATTGTAAATCCCGCCGCCGCTTTTCCGGGAACTGTTTTGACTGATTTCCGAATCTCTCACCGTCAATCCTCCGGCAGTGTAAATCGCTCCGCCGAAATCGCCTGTATTTAATCTAACTTCTGAATTTATGATAAGAAGTCTTCCGAAATTCATTATTCCGCCGCCGAAACCGTCCGGCGCGGTGACTTCGTTTTCCCGGATAATCGTACCGGAGATAGTCAAGTTTCCCGAAGCACCGATTCCGCCCGCCGAACGAACCGCGTGGTTGTTGCTGATAGTCGTGTTAATAATGTTTGTCGTTCCGCCTGCGCTGATGCCGCCCGTATAAGTCGCCGTATTTCCCGTTATCGTCGAATTGGAAATCGTCATCACGCCGAAACTTCCGTTAAAGCTAATGCCGCCTCCGCCGCCCGCAAGCTCAAAAGCGGCGGCATTATTGTTGATTGTGCAGTTATCAATGCTGAGAGTTCCGCTATCAAAATAAATTCCGCCGCCGCCCGGCGAAGAAGTCGCCGTATTGTTGGAAATTACTGAATTAGTAATCGTCAAAGTCGAACTGCCCAAAGTGCCTATTCCGCCGCCGGTGCCGGTTTGATTTCCGCTGATTACGACCGAATTCAAATTTAGTTTAGTCGCCGCGCCGTTCGGCTCGATGTAAATGGCTCCGCCGTTAGCGTTTCCCGAACCGCCCGCGCCGGTTCCGCCGGTCATCGTCAATCCGGTTATCGTCGCTGCGGCATCGCGGCGCAAACGCCAGATTCGGCTCATATTGTTGCCTGAAACGGTCAGCAGATTTGCGCCCGGACCCGTAACGGTAATCCGGCGATTTTCTTCCAAAACCAGCTCGCCGGTTGAAAGCACAATCATTTGCGCGGTGCCGAAAATTTGATTGTCGAATGTGATTTGGCTAGGGTCGGGATTACTGTTCGCGGCGTTAACCGCTTCACGCAGGCTGCAATCAGAATTGCACGTGCCGTCGTTGGTATCCGCCGTTTTAGTAACGGCAAAAATTTGCGCCGGCGGCAGATCGAGCGCGCCGTTTTCAAGCAGACGCACCACCATTTTGCGCGGTTGTCCTCCAACCGAATTGAATTGCCCGCCGATTAAAATTTTTCCGTCCGGCTGAACGATCACATCATTTATCGAAAAAAACGTTCCGCCGAAGTTCGGATTAGGGTCAAGAAACGTCGGGTCAAACGAACCGTCGGCATTAAGCCTGGCGACATCATTGCGCTCTTGCCCGGCGATAACCGAGAATTCGCCGCCGATGACGATTTTTCCGTTTGTCTGCAAATCCAGATCGGTGACATTACCGGAACCGATTCCAGGATTTTGAAATGATTGATCGAGCGTGCCGTCCGAATTGAGCCGGGCGACGCTGGTGCGCGTTTGACCCGCGACATTCTGGAAGAATCCGCCGACGATGATTTTTCCATCCGGTTGAAAAACGTATTTTGTGACCGGTCCGCCGATGTTCGGCGCAAAAGCCGAATCGAGAGTTCCGTCTGAATTGAGCCGCGCCGAACCGAATCGCGGCTGTCCGCCGACGGTTGTAAAATACCCGCCGATTAGGATTTTGCCGTCCGCCTGCACCGCAATCGTTCCGGGAAAGTCGCTCAGATTCGGGTTCTGAAATGTTCCGTCAATCGAGCCGTCCGAGTTAAGTCGGGCGAGCCGGTTGCGGGTTTGTCCGCCGACGGTCGTAAAATATCCGCCGATTAAAATTTTACCGTCTGTTTGTAGCTTGATAGCGGTTACGGTGCTGCCGACATTTGGCGCAAACGACGAATCAACAGTGCCGTCCGCATTCAGTCGTGCCAGATAAGGTCTGGCAACGCCGCCGACGGTTGTGAACAAACCGCCGACAATCACTTTACCGTCGTTTTCAACGGCGACTGCGTAAACGTGCAAATTGAATATATCTCCGGTAATGTTCGGATCGGAAAATGATGCGTCGAGCGAGCCGTTCGGATTCAAGCGAGCCGCTTTGCTGCGCGGAACGCCGCCAACATTATTAAAGTCGCCGCCGATGATAATTTTCCCGTTCGGCTGCAGTGCCATATCGTTAACGGTAAAATCAATGTTCGGATTGATAAATCCTTCCTGAGCGTAAGCGGCAATCGAGGCAAGCGTCAGTATCAGGAGGAAAAATCCGTTTGATAGAACTTTCCCTTTTCGACGATTGTATGAAGATGAGATTGAATTTTTCATAATTATTCTATTAGGAATACTGGTAGAAGGTTGATTTGTTAATTTTGTTCGTTTTTTATAGAGTTGCCAATGTGATTTCAGTTCAATGAGTTCCTATGCAAAGTCTATCATCAAGCTGCCGCTCATACTCGACTCAGTAGGCGCAGCTTTTGATTATACAAGCAATCTTCCAAATACCAGTAGTCCAACTCTTTCTTCAGCATCACAAAGATTATTGTCAGCAGTCTTCTGGCAGCGGCGCAAATCGCTTTGCCGGAGCTTTTTTCCCGCTTCTTTCTCTGATAAAAATCCATCAACGGCGAACTCGTTCAACTCGCCATTGAGTCCCGCCCGGATTGCCACAGTTCTTAATCGTTGATAATCCGGTCTGCCATTGATAAGTCATCGCGTTTGAGT
>CBDUBY010000086.1:0-13656 GCA_965365505.1 uncultured Pyrinomonadaceae bacterium
TATCGCGTGCGGCAACCCTAAAAGATATCGTCTACTGGCTGCAAATCTTTTTTTCGGCGGGCATTGCCACGCTCGGATTAGTTTTGAATTCTCCTGCCGTAATCATCGGCGCGATGTTGATTTCGCCGCTGATGAATCCGATTCTCGCGTCGGGTTTAGCCATCGCGACCGGCGACATCGTTCTCGGTTTGCGGGCGTTATTTAATTTATTGTTAAGCTGCGCGGCGGCGATTGCGTTCGCCGTTCTGCTCGTCGTCATCCTGCCGTTTCGGGAAATGACCGCGGAAATCGCGGCGCGGACGCAGCCGAATGTTTTGGATTTATTGATCGCGTTATTTAGCGGCGCGGTCGGTTCAGTGGCGATTTGCCGCGAAGTCAAAGGCGTCGTCACCTCGATTCCCGGCGTGGCGATTGCCGTCGCGCTGATGCCGCCGCTGTGCGTCGTCGGCTACGGCATCGGCTTGTTTTTCGTGATGGACTCGGCGACCGGCTGGCGCGTCGCTTCGGGCGGCGGACTGCTGTTTTTAACCAATCTCGTCGCCATTACTCTGACGGCGATGCTCGTTTTTCTCGCACTCAGAATTGACACGCCCGAAGTGCGCGAACAAATTGAAAAATGGGAACAATCCGATCCTGAAAGCAGTTTCGTCATTGATAAAATGCAGCGTTTTCCCGGTTTGGAAAAGGCGCGCGTCGTTCACAGTTTCCCGCTTCGCGCGGCGATGATTCTGCTGCCGCTGATTTTAATTTTGTTTCCGCTGAGCAGCGCGTTCAGCCAATTGAGCGGAGAAATCGCCCGCAAACAGCGCGAAAGCGAGATTCGGCAAATCGTGACGAGCGTCTGGCAGGAAAAATTTCAAAAATCGCCTGACGGCGTTTCGCGCAGCAGCATTGACCAGCTCGCGGTTTCCGAGAAAGACGAGAAACTAAACATCAACCTGCGCGTTTTCGACGACGTTCCTTACACGCTGGAAGAAAAAAAACAGTGCGCCCAACTGATCGCTGCCGAATTAAAACGTCCGGTCGAATCCATCAACTTGAATCTCACCGAAATTCCGACCGTTTCCGTGCTCGATGCCATCGAACGAACGCGCGAGAAAAACCAGCCGCCCGCGCCGCCGACCGTCGCCGAATTGCAGACAAATTTATTAGAGCGCGTGGAGATTGCTTTGAGTGATTTTCAATTGCCGCCACCCGCCAAGATTTTGCGCAAACAAATCGTCACCGGCTCACAGACACCGCTCGAAGTAAAAATCGTTTATCTGAGCGATGAAAAAATAGCGCCGGAAACCGAGACCGCGCTGCTCGAACGAGTTCGTCAAAGTCTCGATTACGAACAGGCGACCGTCAATTTAGAACGCATCGCCGCGCAAATCGGCGAGATTGATTTTGCCCGCAACCAATCCGCTCTGCCTCTTCTCGGAATGCTCCAACTTGATTTCGCCGGTCGAATGCTTCGGGAAAATCCGAATCTCGCGCTCGCCGTCAATAGCGGCGGCGCGCGTCAAAACGAAACTGCAGAAATTACTAAAGAGCGAACGCGCGCCATCGTCGAATATCTCGAATCGAGATGGCAAATTGCGCCCGACAAAATTAAATTCGCTGAAGTCGCGCCGACCGTGGCGGCAACCTCAGCAGGCAGCGTCGTGCGAATCAGTTTTCAAATGAACGACGCATCAAAACCGCAAACCGGAACACAGGCGAAGATCAATTAGAAGCTCGCTCAGAAATCGAAAGCGACGTTCTGAGTTCCAGCTTTAGCTGGCTTTTCTCGCGGCACAAGCCTGTCTTATGCTGGAACTCAGAACGCTTGAAACTATTTTTGAGCGAGCTTCTAAAGTCGTTGACGGCGAATTGGCTTTTCAGGGAGAAAAGTCCAACCTCGTTTCACTGCGCCGGAAAGAGTTGTCGGAGATGTCGTTGATAATTTTACTGATTCTTTCGGGTTCTATTGTTTTCGACGCGCGGCTCGGTTATGCGTTTTGTTGATGTTAAACTTTGGAAAAAGAAGGAGAGAAAAGATTATGGCAAATAACTTTTTAGAAAATGTTTCGATTTACTTTGACCGCGCCGCCGCACAAACCGGGCATTCTGAGGATCTGCTCAGACAAATCAAAACCTGCAATTCGATGTATTACTTTCAGTTTCCGGTGCGCACGACGCGCGGCTACGAAGTCATCGAAGGCTGGCGCGCCGAACACAGCCATCACAAACAGCCGACCAAAGGCGGCATTCGGTATTCGGACGAAGCGAACGAGCAGGAAGTCGTCGCGCTCGCCACCTTGATGACTTACAAGTGCGCGGTCGTTGACGTGCCGTTCGGCGGCGCGAAAGGCGCGATTCGCATTAATCCGAAAAATTACACGACCGCAGAACTCGAGCAAATCACGCGCCGCTACACGCACGAATTAATCAAGAAAAACTTTATCGGTCCGGGCGTTGACGTTCCCGCGCCGGATTACGGCACGGGACAGCGCGAGATGGCTTGGATCGCCGACACCTACGCGGCGTTTCATCCGGGCGAACTCGACGCGCTCGGCTGCGTCACCGGAAAAAGCGTTTCGCAGGGCGGCATTCGCGGGCGGCAGGAAGCGACCGGGCGCGGCGTGTTTTTCGCTTTGCGCGAAGCCTGCGCGCACGCCGAAGATATGCGGGAAATCGGTTTGTCAGCCGGACTCGAAGGCAAGCGCGTCGTCGTGCAGGGCTTGGGCAACGTCGGTTATCACGCCGCGCTTTTCTGCGAGCAGGGCGGCTGCACGATCGTCGGCGTCGCCGAATTTGAAGGCGCGATTGAAAAGCAGGACGGCATTCATTTGGAAGATTTGATGCATCACCGCAAAGAAACCGGCTCGATTCTCGGCTTTCCCGGCGCGACCGATTTGCCAAATCGCGAAGCCGGTCTGGAGATTGATTGCGACATCTTAATTCCCGCCGCGCTCGAAAACCAAATCAACGAAGAAAACGCCCCACGAATAAAAGCAAAAATCATTGCTGAAGGCGCAAACGGTCCGACGACTGCCGAAGCGGAACGGATACTTTTACAGAAAAACGCGCTGCTGCTGCCCGACATTTACGCCAACGCGGGCGGCGTCACGGTTTCTTATTTCGAATGGCTCAAAAACCTCTCGCACGTCCGCTTCGGGCGCATCGGCAAACGCTTCGACGCCGCGGCTTTCGGCGCCATCGTCGGCGCGGTCGAAGAAGCGACCGGAAAAAATCTCTCCGAACATCAACGCAGCCTGATTGTGCGCGGCGCGGATGAAATTGATCTGGTCAATTCCGGCTTGGAAGAAACGATGAGCTTTGCCTACAACGAAATCCGCGGAATCTGGAAAAGCAAACCCGAAATCGAAGATTTGCGCACGGCGGCGTTCGTCAGCGCCATCAACAAAATCGCCATCGCTTACGGGGAACTCGGCATTTTTCCGTGAAGCATTCGTTTCCGCGTAAAGCATCATTTAACAGCCGCCGTCTCTCGCACCGGAATTAATAAAACCGGGCAAACGGTTTTTTCGACGACGCGCGTCGCGACACTGCCCAGAGGCAAATTTTCGATGCGGTCGGCGCCGCCGCGTCCGTGTGTCGCCATAACGATTAAATCGGCGCTTTCTTCTTCGGCGACGTGAATGATCGTGCGCGCCGGACCCGATCCGCCGAGCAGAACGCGCGTGCGCGTGATCGGCGATTCGAGGCGGGCGGCGATTGAATCTAAATACTGCTGCATCGTTTCGGCATAATTTTCCGATTCCGCGCCTTCCGGGACGGAAACAAATAAAACTTCGCCGTCGAATTTGTCGGCTAATGTTTTGATGATCGGCAAAACGGTCTCCGATTCCGCCGAGCCGTCGAGCGCGACGATGATGCGTTTAAATTCCGAATAACGGCTCGTCCAATCGTTGGTCGGGCGCAGCAGCAAAACCGGAACGCTCATCTGTTCGATCAGGCGCTGCGCGACGCTTCTCGACAATATCTGCCCGACTTCAAATTTGCCGCTCGTCGAGATGACGATTAAATCCGCCGCGTTTTCAACTGCCAGCCGGTTTATTTCCGCCGCTTCGTCTTTGCCCTGGGCGGTCACGCAATCGGCTGAAATCGAATCGGTTTTGATTTGCGCGGCAGTTTCGCGCAGGTAATTGTCGCAGTCGAATTGGATTTGCGGCTGATTGTCGCCGCCTGCTTGAGCGGTTTTTCGTTTGTCGGTTTTAACGGTCGCCAAAATTAAATTCGCTCCGAAATCGGCGGCGAGCTTGCGCGCAATTGGCAGAGATTGTTCGGCGAGCATCGAGCCGTCGAGCGGAACGAGGAATTTTTCGAGCCTCGCCGCATTGTCGTTCGGTAAAGAAATTTCCGGCTGATTTTCTGCATTTTTTTCAGCCTGAACGGTTTGGTCGTCGGTGTAATCAAGCAGTTGTTTTTGCCGCGCGACGATAATGCCCAGACGATCTTCGACCGAAGACGGCGCGCCGAGACGTTTTCGGTAATGCGAGAAAATAAAATACAGAACGGGAATGAAAATCAGGTAAGTCCACGCGCCTTCAAAAAATCGCTCGCCGAAAATAATGAAAGTTGCGCCGGTCGTGAGCAGCGAAGCGATAATCGTTCCGATCAAAGAAAGCAGGCGCACGGGCGCGAAATTTCCTTTGACTTCGCGCAAAAGCCGTTTGCTCGCCGCCCAGCCCGTCAAACTCAGCAAAACAAAAACGCCCGCCGCGTAAAGCGCCAGATAAGTTTCTTCGTGCGTGCCGAACAAAACGAAACAGACGACAACAATTCCGACTTCGAGCCAGACAGGTTTGTCAGCCACGTCGAACTTGTTCTGCTGTCCGAAATTCGCTGGAATGTAATGACGATAGCGCAAACCGAGCGCGAGATTCTGCAATCCTTGCGCACTTGCCGCGCACGCCGACAGTAAAACCGCGATGCCGGTCAGCGTTCCCAAATACGAAGCCCACGCGGGCAGCAGCGCGTCCATCGTCTGCGTGAATACGGAAACTTCGGCGTTGTTCACATCGGAAAGCGCGAAAATCGCCGGACCGACAACGAGCATCGTCAGGGAAGTCGTTCCCATAATGATAATCAGACTGCCGAACGCTTTGCGGCTTTTTTCCGCTCGCTTGCCGCCGTAAGCCGCAACGAGATTGGCGAAAATTTCAATGCCGGTCATCAGCGCCAGAATTCTCGCGTAACCGCCAAGTGTTAAGTGCAAATACTGCGGTGTAAACGCTTGGAAATTGATTGACGGAAGATTGAAACCGAAACGCCAAAGGCTCGCGAAAATCATCACCCAAAGCAGAAGCAGAATCGCGGCGGTCGCCGGACCGAACGCGCGCGCCGCCACTTTCGGACCGCGATTGACGATCCAGCCGGTGAAAATACTCAGCACAACGGCGATTAAAACGCGGTATTCAAAACCGAAAATCGCGCCGCCGAGCGCCGGAAAGCGGTCGGCGATAAAGGTGACAAGCGCCGCCATACTGACGAGAAAGGTGAGCGTGTATTCGACGAATGTAATCGCGGCGTTGATTTTCACCGCCCAACTGCCGAATTCTTCCTCGCACAAACCGCTGCCGCCGCTGCCGTCCGTCACCCAAATCATCACCTGGCGATACATCGCCGAAACCATAATGACCGTGAAAATCGCCAGCCACACGGTCGCGCCGAAAGTGATTTGCGCGACGCCCGCGACGACGATTAATTTCAAAAAAGGTCCGAAAACATACAGCGGCGAAGTCGCCGGATCGCCGCCGCCCGCGAGCGCGCCTTCAAAAGAATTCGATAATTTATGTGAAACATGTGCCATAATTTTTTTTCAAAAGCTACCGCAATAATTAATTCTTTGTGACCTTTGCGAAACCTTAGCGTCCTTTGCGGTTAATCTTATTTTTCTACCGCAAAGGACGCTAAGGTTTCGCAAAGAACGCAAAGAAGTGTTTTTAGGACAGCTTTCAATTGTCGGTTAAATAAATTTATCTGAACACAATAAAGGCGGCGACGCAAAATCGTTTTCGCCCGCGCCGAATTGAAATTGTTCATCGACATATCGCTTTAACCGCAACCAAACAACGGCTAAAACTTCCAAAACACGGGTATTAAAAACGTCGCCAGCAGCCAGAAAATTATGTTGAGCGGCGTGCCGACGCGGACGAAATCGAGAAATTTATATTGACCCGGACCGTAAATCATCGTGTTGGTTTGATAACCGACCGGCGTGATAAAGCTCGACGATGCGGCGAAAGTGATCGCCATCAGAAACGGCTGCGGATTGACTTCGAGCGTGACGGCGGCGGCAATGGCAATCGGCGCCAGCAGTGCGGCGGTCGCGTTGTTCGACATCGTTTCGGTCAAAAGCGAAGTCAAAAGATAAAACGCCGAAACCAGCGCGATCAAGCCGTAGACGCCGACGGTCGAAACGAAATTTGCCGAAATCATCGTCGCCGCGCCGCTTTTTTCGAGCGCGATGCCCAAAGACAAAACGCCGGCGAGCAGAAAAATAATTTTCCATTCGATTGCCTGATACGCTTCGTCGAGCGTGATGCAGCCGGTCAGAACCAGCAAAACCGCGCCCGCCGTCGCGCTGACGACAATCGGCAGCAAACCGACGCTCGCCGTTAAAATCACGCCCGCGACGATCAATAAAGCGATGATGATTTTGTTGCGGCGAAACGGGGTCGTGTCGAGTTCGGAAATGAAAATCAAATCCTTGGTTTGTTTGAGAAATCTGTGATGTTCGCGTTCGACTTCGATCAAAAGCACATCGCCCGCGCTGAGCGGCGTTTCGGAAATTTTTTCCCGAATCAACTTGCCGTGATGCCGGATCGCCAGCACGACCGCGCCGTATCTGCCGCGAAAATCGGCTTTTTTTAGAGAATTTCCGATCAGCGCGGAATTCGGCGAAATAACCGCTTCGACCAGTTTGTATTTTTCCGACGAGATTTTTTCGTCGCGCCATTTCACGCGCGGCTTAAAACCGATACCAGCGCGGTCTTGCAACGCGCGAATTTTTTCCAGATTACAGCGCACGCGCAAAACGTCGTTCGCCCGCAAAACTTCATCCGCCGTTGGCAGATAAATTACTTCGACTTCCTCTTTTTGGTCTTCATCATCGCCACCACCGCGCCGAATTTCGAAAATCGTGATTTCGAGTTCGGAAGTGAGCGGCGCGTCGCGGATTGCGCGCCCGACCGAAGCCGCGCCCGGCAGCAAAACGATTTCCGTAACATAATCGGCAAGCGCGAAAGTTTCGGTCAAATCGCCTTCGCCGCGCCGGTCGGGAATCAATGGAATTCCGATGAAAAGCATATAAACGGTTCCGACGGCGAATAAAATTATACCGAGCGGCGCGAATTCGAACATCGAAAAAGCGGGCAGATTGTTTTTTTCGGCAATCGAACTGACCAGAATGTTCGTCGAAGTCCCGATCAAAGTGCAGACGCCGCCGAACATCGAAGCGAAAGAAATCGGCATTAAGATTTTCGAAACGCTCAGATTATTGGCTTTCGCCGCGCCGAGCAGAATCGGCAGAAAAATGGCGATGACCGGCGTATTATTGATAAACGCCGAAAGAAATCCGACCAGAATCATCAGCAAAAGCATCGCCAGCAAAAAGTTTCGTTTGAAAACCCGGTCAACCAGCGCGCCGAGCGAATTGACCGCGCCGGTCTTAAAAAGTCCCGCGCTCAAAATAAACATCGCCGCCACCGTCACGGTCGCCGTGTTGCTGAACCCGGAAATGCCTTCGCTCGCCGCGATGATTCCACTCACCATCAGCAAAGCCATCACGAGCAGCGCGACCAGATCAACCGAAAGTTTCTCGGACACGAACAGCACGACGGCGAGAACCAGTACGCCGAAAACAAAAATGATTTCAAAGTTCATATCAAAAGCGAAACTGAATTATTTTAATGAGTCAGACGTTTTCGACGACCGCGCCGCCGCAGCTCGAACCCGAACCGGCGGTGCAGCCGAAACAATGCGCGGCGGTTTCGATTTTGCGGCTGGCTAACCGCGCGAAATCAAAATCAGAGATTGTCTGCGGCAGATTCGCGCCGACTTTCAAATCGAGCATTTGATTAAAATCGCAGTCGTATAAATTTCCCAGCCAGTCAACGTTGATTAAATTGCGGCACATCAAACCGCCGATTGTCGCCGGATTAAATGCGTTGACGAGTTTTCGCATGTAAGCGGTTTCGTTGCCCGAACGCCTGAGCCAATCGAGATAACGCGCGATCGGCATATTCGTAATCGTAAACAGATTATTAAACTCGATGCCGAAGCGCGCCTTCAATTCGCGCCGAAAATCCGTTTCAATCGCCGTTTGTTCGGGCGGCAGAAATGCTCCCGTCGGATTGTAAACGAGATTCAAAACGAGTTTTTCCAGTCTTCCATAACCAACCGCGTTCAATCGTTTCAACGCTTCGATTGATTTATCGAAAACGCCCGCGCCGCGCTGCGCGTCGGTTTGCTGCTGGAGAAAATACGGCAGACTGCACACAACTTCGCACTCATTCAAAGCGAAAAATTCCGGCAAATTGGCGTAACCTTTTTCAAACATCACGGTCAAATTATGCCGCACGATAATCTTCGCGCCGGTCTTTCTGGCTTCGGTTACAAAATATCTAAAGTCGGGAATGAGTTCGGGCGCGCCGCCGGTAATGTCGAGCGTCGGAATTTTGAATTCGTGCAGCACGCGCAGACATTCGTCAATCGTTTCGCGCCGCATAATTTCCGTCCGAATCGGCGAAGCGTCAACGTGGCAATGTTTGCACGCCTGATTGCAGAGCTTCCCGACGTTGACCTGCAAAGTGTCAATCGCGTAAGAATACAACTCCGCCCCGCCGAGTTTTTCAGTAAAACCGACGGGCGAATCGGGAAGCGCGGGCTTGCCGTTGCGGGTGATTTGAACTGCCGTCTGCATAAGAAATTAGCCGCGAACAAATACAAAGAAGAGAAGAAATTTTAGCCACAGATTTTCACAGATGAACACGGATGAAGAAGTGATGAAATCAAAATCTTTTTATCTTTTTTATTCATAAAAAATCCGTGCCTATCCGTGTAAATCTGTGGCTAAGTTTCGTCTTCTGTTCTTTCTTATATTTCTTCGCCGCGCGAAAAATCACATCGAAACTTTATCGTGCGCGTTGTGCGATTGAATGCCGTGAATCAACGAAGCGCCGCCGCGAATCGCCGACGCGAGATGCATCGCTTCGGTCATCTGTTCCATATTCGAGCCGTTTTCCAAACTCGAATTCGTGAACGCTTCGATGCAATACGGACACTGCACCGTGACAGCGACCGCTAGACCGATCAGCGCCTTTTCGCGTTTCGAGAGCGCGCCTTCCGCTTGACACGCCTGATACCAGGCGAGAAATTTTTCGAAAAGTTCCGGTTTATAATTGGCGATGTCGCCGAATCTGCCTAAATCATCTTCGTTGTAATAATGCATAATTTTTTCTCAACAACAGTTGCCGTCGCCGCCGCACGTCTCGCCGGTCAAGTCGGTTAAGTTGTATTCCAAACCTTTTGTCTCGCGCGGACTTCGCTTTGCGGTTCGTTTGCAGTCGAATTCTTTCGCAGCTTCCAACTCGATGTTATCGAGCGGTTCGATTGAAATAATTTGCGATGCGTAAGGCTCTTTTTGGTAAATCTGAAAAGTTTTGTCGCACACCGCCATTCGCTGACCGCGCTCCAAAGCGTGCCCGTCATCGTCAAGCACTTTTTTCCACGGACCTTTATAAATCACGGCTTGATTGCGTTCGAAACACGCGCCCTGTTTGCCTTTGTAAGCAACGATGGTGACGGAACGAAATTCGATGCCTTCGACGACGCGCCACGGTTTTTCGTCGCGTTTAACGATTTCCATTCCGTAAAATCCGGCGCGTTCAAACGCCTCTAAAAATAAATCTTCACGAAACGCGCCCGATACGCAGCCCGACCATAATTCGGAATCGTTTTGCAGATGCGCCGGAACATCCTCGTCGGCGACAATATCGGAAATCGCCACGCGCCCGCCTTTTTTCAAGACGCGAAACATCTCGGCGAACATCTGTTCTTTGTCTTCCGGTCGGACGAGATTAAGCACGCAGTTCGATAAAATCACGTCAATCGAATCGTCGGCGACGAGCGGTTTTTCAGTTTTGATTTTCGCCGTAAAAGATTCGTATGAGAAAAAATCATTCGCCGTTTTGATCGGATTTTCGCGCAAATATTCGTCAACCAAACTCAGATCGAGACGCAAATCCTGAATTTTCCCGTAACGAAATTCCGTATTGACGCAACCGATTTTACCCGCCATTTCATCCTGATATTTTCGCGCCAAGCCGAGCATTTCCGTGTTCGTGTCAACGCCGATGACTTTGCCTTTTTCGCCGACGATTTGCGCCGCGATGTAACAAATCTTGCCGCCGCCCGAACCCAAATCCAAAACGGTTTCGCCCGCCCGAACAAACGCCGACGGATCGCCGCAGCCGTAATCTCGCTCGATTATTTCGTCGGGCAAAATCTTTAAATATTGCGGGTCATACTCGACCGGACAACACAACGCCGCTTCCGTTTCCTGCGATGCCGCGCCGTATCTTTCCCTGACCGCCGCTTCTACGTCAAAAGCCATAAACTGAAACCTCGCTAAAATCAAAAAAACTGTAAAATCATTTTCAGATGAACCGTGTAATTATTATTATGGCAAAAGTTCCGCGCGCGGGAAACGTCAAAACGCGGCTTTCGCCGATTCTCTCGTCCGCACAAAGAGAAACGCTCGCCGAAGCGTTTCTCGCCGACGCAATTGCGAAAACCCGAAATCGCTGCGACAAATTGATCGTCGCTTTCACGCCTGCAAGTGAAAAAGATTACTTCGCCCGATTCGATGCTGAAAACATAACTTTAATCGAGCAAACGGGCGCGAGTTTAGGCGACAAAATGAGCAACGCTTTCGAGTTCGCTTTTCAATCAAATTCAGATGCGAGCGTTGTGATGATCGGAACAGACAGCCCGACTTTTCCCGCTGAATTTATTAGGGACGCTTTCGACGCGCTTGAAACGGAAGCGGAAATGATTTTGGGCAAAGCGGCGGACGGCGGTTTTTATCTGATCGGTCTGCGAAA
Organism: uncultured Pyrinomonadaceae bacterium; assembly: GCA_965365505.1. Lineage (GTDB taxonomy): Bacteria > Acidobacteriota > Blastocatellia > Pyrinomonadales > Pyrinomonadaceae. The sequence continues at coordinate 11,097 of CBDUBY010000086.1, forward strand.
GAATTTCGAGAATCTGTTTGAAAACATCGAATGGAGTTCGCCTCGCGTCTACGAACAAATCACGCGCAACATCGAAGATTTGAAAATCAATTTGCAGACGATTTCGGCTTGGTATGACATTGACGAACCGGCGGATTTGTTGAAATTAAAAGCGGAAATGTCGGGCGAAGAACAAGTGCAATTGACTGTGCCGCACACTTTTCAATGGCTGTTAACGAACCAAAAAATCTTCGACGGTGAAACTTAATTCTTTTTAGTTTTCAAAGCCGGAAAATAAATTTTTAGCAATGTTTCCGGGCTGACTCCGAGCCAGTAGAGAATTTGCAAAAGCGTCCAGCGCGCAAACGTCAAAACGAAACTTTTATCTTCAAAACGGCGCGAAGAAGTCGTGACGATTGAAGGTAAAGTAGCGATTTCGCCAGTCTTTCTTAACCTTTGGATGAAATCCAAATCCTCGAAAATCGGGTAATCTCTGAAACCGCCGATTCGTTCGTAAATTTCGCGGCGGACGAAAATCGCCGAATCACCGTAAATCAAACCTAAAAGATTCAGCTGCGGATAAAGCCACGTCAAAAATTTCGCCGCAAATCGTTCGCCGTCAAAGCGAATTGTAAAATTTCCGCCGACAATGCGCGAATCTTTTAACGCTTTTTCAATTTCAAAAATCGCTTCGGGCGGTGCAATCGTGTCGGCGTGAACGAACCACAAAACGTCGCCGCTCGCCGCCGCGCCGCCGGTTTGCAGTTGCGTTCCGCGCCCGCGCTGTGAATGCAGAATTTTAACGTCGTAATCGCGAGCGATTGCAACGGTCGCGTCTGCGCTTCCGCCGTCAACGACGATGATTTCCGCGTTATCGAAATCTCGCAGCGCGTCGAGCGTTTCGCGCAAATTTTCGGCTTCGTCGAGCGTCGGAATAATAATGGAAATTTCCGGTTTCATTTGGGCAATCGTTCGGGTTCACGCGCTTCCGGCAATTGCCAATCGTCTTTCTGCTTTTCGAACGGCAGCGGCAAAATTTTCGGTAAAGTCACATCCGACGGATTTTGATAAGCCGGAACGCCGATGACGATTTCGTCGTGCGAAACGTCCTTTTTGAAAGTTTTATGAAGGCGATCCCAGACGCTTAAACCGCTCGACCAGTTCGAATCGGTTTCGCTGCGCACGCTCGAATGATGTATGCCGTGCAGACGCGGCGTGACGACGAATTTTCCAAAAATTCGCTCCCAATCTTCGGGCAGACGGACGTTTGAATGATGAAATAAAATTGACGGAAACAAAAATAATTGCCACGCGGCGAACGAAGTCGGAGAAACGCCGACGATTAAAATTTGCGCCGAACGCCAGGCGACGGAAATCACCATTTCGGCAAAATGAAACCTGAGGGCAGTCGAAGCATCGAGGTCTAAATCAATGTGATGAACCAAGTGGAATCGCCATAAAAACGGCAGCTTGTGCGTCAAAACGTGCCAGAGGTAAAGTGTGTAATCGAGCAGCGCGACGGCAAGCAGCGTTTCCAAAATGCGCGGCAGTCGAACGATTTTCAGCAGTCCGATATTTTTTCGTTCGACCAGTTTCGTCAGCGGCGCGACAACGGGCTGTTCGGCGATTTGCAGCGCGAGCGCGGCGAGTCCGGCGACGGCTAAATTGCGCCCGTTGCGCGTCAGTTTCGATTCGACCGATGCGCGCAGCGGACGGCGATTTTCCAGCCAAACCAAAACGCTGAAAACGCCGAGCGAAACGGGAACGGTGATGATTTTGAGAAATTTTGTCATAACTTTTTATTGCCGTTTGCTATATTCTAAATCATAAAGAATTTTACGGAGATTAAAAAACACGAATGAAACCAAACGACGAAAACGGAAAACTGCCGACCAAGGACAGACCTTTTAGAGTTCTGATAATTTCCGGCTCGAACCGCCGCCAATACAATTGTCCGGGCGTTGATTCGAAATCGAGAACTTTAATGCTTAGAATGGCGGAGAATCTGCCGCAGGAATGGGAAATTGATTACGAAGACTTGGGCAATGTCTACGCCCGCGCGCGCATTCAAAGCTGCAACGCCTGCGTTTCGACTTCAATGGCGTTGTGCGTGTTTCCATGTAATTGTTACGCGAAAGATTCAAAGATGGAGCCGGATTTGATGTGGGATTTGGATTTGTATTCTCGCCTCGATTTGGCGGACGCGTGGGCGATTGTCGCGCCGGTCAACTGGTATGCGCCGACTTCTAATTTGAAGCTGATGTTCGACCGCCTAGTGTGCGTCAACGGCGGCAATCCGCGCGAGGATTTGATCGAACACAAAAACGCGGAGCTGGCGATGAAGCTCGAACATTCCGAAGAATGGGAAAAGCTTTCGCAAAATCATTTTGAGGGAAAAACCTGCGCGTTTTTCTGTTACGGCGATGGCGGCGGCGATGAACTCGATGCAGCGGGCAGACCGAAAATTCTGCGCCACAAAAACTATTTCGACTCGGAAAAAGAACCCTTTGAAGATATGCGCCAAACTTACGCGCCGCTCGTCTGGCAGTGTCGCTACGGCGGAATCGAAGTGCCCGAAGAT
>CBDUBY010000087.1:0-13645 GCA_965365505.1 uncultured Pyrinomonadaceae bacterium
TCGGAAACGTCTTCAAATTCGAGATAAACCGACGCGAAACGAACATACGCGACTTTATCGAGAACTTTGAGGCGCATCATAATAATTTTGCCGATGTCGCTGGTCGGCACTTCGCGGTCGGTCGTTTCCTGCACGTTTTTTTCAACCGTATCAACGATTGATTCAAGCTGCGAAGCGGAAATCGGACGCTTTTCGCACGCCCGCAGCAAGCCTGCCATAATTTTATTGCGCTCAAAAATCTCGCGCTTGCCGTCCTTTTTCACGACCATATACGGAATTTCGTCAATCCGCTCGTATGACGTGAAACGTCTGCCGCATTCCAGACACTCGCGCCGCCGCCGAATCGAATCGCCGTCTTTCGCTTCGCGCGAATCAACAACTTTGTCTTCGAGAAATCCGCAAAATGGACATTTCATATATTTTCGATTTTCGATTTGCGATCCAATCTTCACTGATCTTTTCCGCTTCGTTTTATCGCCGTGTCGCCGCGTCGTTTTCTTCGCCTTCTTCAATTTCTTCGACCGCGTGTTCGGAATCAAGCAAACTTTTGAAACGCGCGATGCTGATGTCGCCGTGCAGAACGTAGTATAAGCCGAAAAGGACTGCCGGCGCGAAATAAACCAAGTGCATCGCAATCGAAGTCGCCGCTGCGTCGTTCGGGTTGGTATTCAAAAATATCAAACCGCCCGCCGTTGCCGCGTGAAATGCGCCTGCCGCGCCGCCCGGCGTCGGCACGATCGAACCGATTGAAGCCCAGCCCAACACAAACAGCGAATCAGCGAAGCTCAACGGCAAATCAAAAGCTAAAATCACCAGCCACGTAGGAATGGCAATCGAAAACCAGAGCAGAATCGTCCAAAAAACGACGGCGACAATTTCGCGCCAATCCTTTAAAACGTGCAAGGAAGTCGCAAGTTGATTTAGCAAACTCAGAAAAATCTTTCTGAGTCGCTGCGGAATAAACCTTTTGTCGGTCGCGCCTTTAAACCATTGGATAATCTGCGCCGAAAACTTTTGATAAATATACAAGCCGACGAAACCGACCGCCATACCGACGAGCATCAAATTACCGACGAGTTTTACATAACCGAATTCGGCTTCGCGTCCCGCCGGAGCAGTGAACCAGAGAAGATTAATCGAGAAAAAACAAATCAGCGAAGCCAAATCGAAAATCCGTTCCACGCCCAAAGTGACGAGGGCGGCTGACGGACGAACGCGATTATCGCGCATCGGCAGCCACATCGGGCGCACGATTTCGCCGATTCTGCCAACCAAGAAAACCGCTGCGTAACCAACCGTCGTCGTCGCAAAAAGTTCCTTAAGCGAAGTTTCCGTTATCGGCGCGAGCAGCGTTTGCCAGCGCAGGGCGCGCAACAAATAGCCGAGACAAATAATCAGCGTCGCCGCCGCCAGATAATAAGCATTCGCCTGCCGCAGACTCTGGCTAACCGCCTGCCAGTCGAGGTTGCGCCCGAAAAACCAGAGGATAAAAACGGCAAATAAAAATAAGAGTATGAATTTTACAGATTTTTTCAAACTTTCCGTGTCCTGCCTTATAGAAGACTTTTCATTTTGTAATGGATAAATATGTTCGTGCATCTTCTACAGTTCCGTAAAATATGCAGTTAAGACAAAAGATACAGCATCAGAGCGAAAAAAGTAAAAACTGAGAATTGCGAGCCGATATTTATCAACGGCGCGTGTCTCGCATTTTTGTCAGCAGATTCTTTGGAACTTTTCCTTATTTCATCTCGTAAAATTTTTTGACAGAGCGAGTTTTACGGCTTTGCAGCTTTAATCAGAGCAAGCGGGTTCACGGAGAACAAAGCGTTGGAAGCATTAAAAGTAGCAGCAGCGACGAGTAACGGTGCAGAGCTTGTGCGGCGGTGTCGTGCCGGTGACGGTTCGGCTTGGGAAGAAATCGTGTCGCAGTTTTCGCGGCGAATTTTCAATCTCGCCTTTCGTTTCACTTCGAGCGTCGAAGCGGCTGAGGATTTGACTCAGGAAGTTTTTATCAGGATTTACCGCACGCTTGAACAATACGATGCGAAACAGGGCGATTTGTCGAATTGGCTGATGCGGCTCGCCAGAAATTTGATAATTGACGATTACCGGCATCGCCAAAGAAATCCGCAAAACTCGCACGCCGACGATGTGGATGACCATACGTTTCATTTGCGAGCCGTCGGCGGCTCGGCGCAGAAGGAAATGGAGCGGCGCGAGTTGGCGAAACAGGTGCAGGAAGGAATTGATAAATTGCCGACGGATTTACGAACCTGCGTAATCTTGCGCGACATCGAGGAATTGACTTATCAGGAAATCGTGGATTTGCTGAAAATTCCCGAAGGAACAGTCAAATCGCGTATCAATCGCGGACGAATCGAGTTGGCAAAGATTTTGCGTCGAATGCGCGTGGTGAATGTCTAGGAAGATTGTTAAAGCGAAATCGCAAAAACGCAAAGAATCTTGTTAAAAATTCTTTGCGCGAAATTAAACCGATGTAAATTTTAAGCTATGAGTTTTGAGAATGGGAAAATAATCAATTGTTCAAAATTCGAGGAATTGCTGACCGATTATCTCGATAATGTTCTGGACAGACCGAACAAAGTAGCGATGGCTGAACACGCCTTGCAATGTCCTCTCTGCCATTCGCTTTTGAATGAAGTAAAAAGCGCGCTGGAAGTTTGTCATGAGATTTCTGCACCGAAACATTCGATGACACATCTCGAAGCAAGAATTCTCTCTATGACCGCGCCGGAAACGGCAATGGCTTGCCGGGAATTTGAAAATCATTTGACTGATTATCTCGACGGATTTCTACCTGCGGCGGTTTTCCACCGCTGGGAGCGTCACGCTGTTTTATGCGAACAATGTACCGATTTGCCCGGCGAAGTCGTGCGTTCGATTGCGGCTTGTTACACCTATAAAACCGAAGAATTGCCAATTCCTGCAGGATTGCACGCGAAAATTTTGCAGGCGACGATTGGCACGGAACGCGCCAAAGATGTTCAAGCGTCGTGGATTTCGCAGTGGGTTGAAAGACTGCGCGGTTTAAGTTTTCCAATTCCGATTCCGCAGCTTGCCCCGGTAGCAATGATTATGATGTTTGCAGCGTTGATTTTCAGTCAGGGCGTTTCCGCTGACGGCTCGATCAGCCAGATGTATCAAAAGAGTTTTGAACTCGCGGGACAGACTTATCAGCAAGGTGCGGACATAGTTTTAGGAACAGAAAAGCCGACGACTGCACCGACATTGAATCAGGAACCGATTAACGGAACTTACATCAATAATAAAGAGGGTAATAACTAATGAATTGTGCATATCACGGGCAGAATGTGGCGGTTGTCAGTTGTAACGGGTGCGGAAAACCGCTCTGCCCGTCGTGCGACCACCGCATCAAAGGTTTTCCATACTGCCAGGATTGCATCGTTTCGGGTGTTGAATTACTGAGAAATTACAATCAATCTTCTTACGCGCCGGTTATCAAACGGCAGACTTCGCCGATTATCGCTACGCTTTTATCGCTCGTTTGTCCCGGACTCGGCGCGGCATATAATGGACAAACAACCAAAGCCCTTGTTTATTTCGCCGTCTTCGTCGGACTTTTTCAAATGGCGGTTTTGACGGGCGGAATGCCGCTTTTCGTTTTAGGATTTATTGGAATGTGGCTGTTTGCCGCTCTCGATTCATATCGCACGGCAAGTTTGCTTCGTTCCGGTGTAACGCCGAACGGCGCGGAGGACATCATTGTTCAGCGATTTGCGGGCAACCCGAAACTCTGGGGAATCGTCTTAACCGCACTCGGCGCATCGTTTTTCCTGAACGCATTCTTTAATTTGCGATTTATAATGCGTGGCGTTTTGCCTGTGTTGCTAATCGGTTTCGGCATTTATTTATTGCGCGACTATGTTTTCAAGACTAAAAAAGACGAGCGTGATTGGAATGAACACGAAACGCGCGGTAATGCGCCGTTGTTCGCTACCGCGTTGACCGATGCAAGTTTTCGACGCGACGATTTCAATGTGCGAGATGATTTTGAAACCGAGACTCGCGTTTCGGCGTGGAAAAACAGAGCATAAGTTTGTATGATGGAAAAACGAAGGCTTTTGGTATTTATAAATAGTTGAGAGCCATCGAACGATCAGAAATTTCAAGCATAAGGAATTTAAAGTTATGTCTATTTTGTATAAAGCCGCCGGATGGGGAAGCATCGTCGCTATTTTGGCTCTTATCGTTACGTTCTTAAAACAGATAATCGCGCTCGTCAGTCAATTGCTTGCGCTGATTAGTTTTTTGATGTTTGCCATCAAAATTATAATTGTGCTGGCTTTTATCGCGCTTATTGTCGGTGTCGGTTTTATGGTTTTCCGCAGTTGGAACGCCAAGCGTCAGCCGAAAAATTAAGCGGAACTTTCAATAAAATCTATTCAAACAGAAACAGGCAATCACTAAAATAATCGGGATATTTGCATTTCGGTGATTGCCTGTGATAATTTTACACTTTCCAAAACAACCAAAAATTTTTAGCTTTTGGTAATTAACCCCCTAAGAGGGCTTTTGTGTTTTAAAAAGCCGAATAAAAGCCTTCGACAAGGTATCGCGTCAGTCGCCGTATGGCTGTGCTTTCGTGATTCCAAGCATTTGAGGTGCAAAATCTTCAAATGCGTAAAATCATAAAATAAGGAGCAACAAGACATAATGCACAAAGACGAGAGGTTTTATACATTCCTTTTATCGCATTCAACAAAATCAAAAATTTACATTCGCCCGGTCAAGATTTCAAAGAAATCTATTCACACCGGCATCGCCAGTTTAGTTTTAGTAATAGGCATTTTTTCAATCGGATTTTCAGGATTTATTAAAGATAATTTATTAGCCAAATTAGATACTCGTAATTTTTCAAACGATTCCGCATTACTTACCCAACAAATCAGTCAATCTCAAACGAATCCAAAAGCTGAATACAAATCATTTAACTATGACCGTCCCGCGTCGGCAGACGAATTTGTAGCCGGAAGCGGCGGACCGTTCAGCGAACTGGCTGAGGACGACGCTGATAAAACCACTATCGAAGGTCAACTAAAAACCATCGAAGCGACAATCAATCCATCGTTTCTGCCGACGATGTGGGCGCACTTGGGCAAAATCAATAATGAATTCGGCTATCGCCGCAATCCGTTCGGTGGTCGCGGTTACGAATTTCATTCGGGAATGGACATTGACGGCAATCGCGGAGATTTAGTTGCCGCGCCTGCTAACGGCACCATAATCAACGCCGATTGGGAAGGCGGCTACGGCAACTTAATCGAGATTGACCACGGCAACGGATTGACAACCCGTTATGGACATCTTTCCAAAGTTGGCGTGCAGGTTGGTGATACGGTTCAGCGCGGACAGATCATCGGGCTAATCGGTTCGACCGGACGCTCGACCGGACCGCATCTTCATTACGAAGTGCGGCTGAACGACAAACCAATCAATCCGCGTCGCTTTCTGCCGCCCGAACCGGCGGAGATTCGAGCGTTGAACGCAGAATAATCGTTTGATTAAAATTAAAAAGAGTGAGCTAAATCGGTTCACTCTTTTTTTGCGTCAATGCTGATAAGACATTTTCGTAAAATTTCAGTAAAATTATTTTCAAAGTATTGAATAAATCTGAACAAAAGGAATTTGTGTAATCTATGCGTTTAAAACTAAACATTATTTCAACTTACATTTTGATATTTGCCGTTACGCTGTCGTCGGTGTCGGTTGCGTTTGCCTTCCCCGACGAAGGAATGTTCACACCTGATCAAATCGTCAAACTGCCGCTCGCCGGTAAGGGTTTGAAAATCAAACCGACGGAGCTTTACAACCCGAACGGCGTTGATCTCGGCGATGCGATAATGCGCGTCAATATCGCGGGCGGCGGTTTCGGAACCGGCGAATTCGTTTCGCCGAACGGTTTAATTTTAACGAACCACCACGTCGGTTACGACGCGATTGTCAATGCTTCGACACCGGAAAAGGATTATGCGACGAACGGTTACAAAGCCGATTCGATGGCGACCGAATTGCCCGCGACCGGTTACACTTTGCTGATGACTTCGCGCGTTGAAAACGTGACCGATAAAATCATAAAAGGCACGGAAACATTAACCGGCGATGCCCGCAAACAGGCTGTTAAGAAAAACATCGAAGCCTTGCAAACTCAGGAACAGGCAAAAGCCGCGAAGGGCGCAACCGTCCGCGTTCAGGAACTCAACAGCGGATATTTTTATTATCTCTACGAAACGATGCTGATAAAAGACGTGCGCGTGGTTTATGCGCCGCCGTCAAACATCGGAATTTTCGGCGGCGACCCGGACAATTTCGAATGGACGCGGCACACCGGAGATTTTACATTTCTGCGTGCGTATGTCGCGCCCGACGGTTCGTTTGCCGAATATTCGACTGCGAACGTGCCGTTCAAACCGAAAAAGCATTTGACTGTTTCCTTAAACGGCGTGAAGGAAAATGAATTTTTAATGGTGATGGGTTATCCGGGCGGCACGACGCGCTATCGTGAAAGCCAATCAATCGAATATTCGCAGGATGTCAACTTCCCTTTCCTTGCGGGCTACTTGAAAACCTGGGCGGATACGCTGACCGAATTAGGCAAAGACGACGAAGCGAAACGCATAAAATATAAAGGCGACATTCAATCGTATAACAACGGTCGAAAAGTTTATGAGGGCAACGGCGTTGCGCTTCGCCGCTCGAATTTCCTGGCGGAGAAGCGCGAAGAAGAAGCAAAATTCGCTTCGTGGGTGGCGGCAAATCCGGCACGTCAGGCGAAATACGGCGAGGTTCTGGCGAATCTCCAGCGCATTTCCGGCGATAATTTCCGCACCGGAAAACGCGACCGTGTTTTGCGACAATTCCCGAACGCGGCGACCACGCCTGTTTTCAAACAGGTTTATGACGCAATAATCGCGGTTCAGGAAGGAAAATCTTTGACGGCTGAGAAACGCGCCGAAATCGAGGAAGCCTACAAAGACCGCGAGCCGGTCGTCGAGCGTGAGATGTTGAAATTTTTCCTTCGCTCGGTCGCCGAACTTCCCGCCGACCAAACTTTTCAAGCGGCTGAAAACCTTTTCAGTCGTTTCCAAGGCAAAGAACGACGCTCGGCTGAAGAAACCTTCGCCGAATCAATCGCCGAGTCAATTCCCGAAAAAGTAAATTTCAACACGCCGCAGAAAATCGTTGCGCTTTACGATATGTCGCTGAACGATTTGAGAAAGCGATACCCGAATATTGTCGAGTTCGTCCTGGCATTGGCACAGGAACGCGCGGCGATTACGGCGCGAACCAACAAATACAATGCCGAGATTGACAGTTTGCGACTTCTTTACCAGCAAGGTATGGCGGAGATGAACAAATCAAATCCATACCCGGACGCGAACGCCTCGTTTCGTTTTAGCTACGGTTTTGTTCGCGGCTACAAACCTCGCGAAGCCGTGACTTATTCGCCGTTCACGACATTGAAAGGAATGATTGAAAAAGATACGGGCGAAGAACCGTTTCAAGTTCCGCAGGCAATCAAAGATTTGCAGCGCACAAAGGATTTCGGCAGATACGGCGTGGGCGACAGCGTTCCCGTTAACTTTCTGGCGACGACCGATATTATCGGCGGCAATTCGGGCAGTCCGATTTTGAACGGTTTGGGCGAGCAGGTCGGCATTGTTTTCGACGGCAATTTTGAAGGTTTGGCAAATGACCTTTATTTCAATGATGATAGAAACCGCACGATTGCCGTTGACATTCGCTTTGTGCTTTTCGTGACGGAAAAAATCGGCAACGCGGGCTGGATTTTGGAAGAAATGACGATTAAAGGCAAACCGGCAGTCAAAGCGAAACGCGCGGCGGCTGAGTAAAATAGTCGGGAGTTCAGAGTTCAAATTAAAGTTTGGACTCTGAACGCCTGAACCTTAATTTTCAACCAAATACCGGAGAAGTTCTAGTAATTCATTAAATCCCCAAATTAACATCGAAAAAGGTAGATTTTTGCCGTCCGTAATGTTATCTTTTTAAAGGCAAGGCTATTGTCCAGTTCCCATCTTAAATCATTAAAACTCTTCTAAAAAATAATTTTGCCTTCTAAATTTCATCCGTTCCGTATCACGAAATTTCTGTTTCGTTGACTTCGTTTTATGAGTCAGGAAAATCTTTCAATGTTTTACAAATACACCGTTATTGCTATCGGTGGCTTTTCCCTGATTTTGGCACTGACAAATTTGACCGGAGAAATTTTCAGTTGGAGTTTTGCCTCTCTTTTAATTTTCACACTTGTCGTCACGCCGCAGATGAGTCTCAAACTGCCGCGAGCTAAATTTTTCCTGAGCTTCTCGGATTCGATAATTTTTCTCGGTTTTATCCTTTACGGAGGCTACGCGGCGATTCTTTTAGCCGCCGTAGAAACGCTCGCCAATTGTCTTTATATCAAAAGAAGAGGTGAACCGTTCAGCCGCCTGTTCATTTTCTTTAACATCTGTTCAGCCGCTCTCTCGACTACTATAACTTATATTTTCTGGCTTTTTTTCGTCAGCGTTTCCGGCGTTGATTATACGACCGGCACAACGACCAATTTAATTTCCGCGCTTGGCTTTCTGGCTATCACACAATTTCTCACTACGTCCGTCGCAGTAGCGATTCTATATTCGATAATAACCGGCGAATCCGCGTGGCGAATTTGGAAACGCGATTGTTTCGCCAGTTCGATGACGCAGCTCGCGGGCGCGAGCCTAGCCGTTGTCGCTTATCAACTTATCCGACACGCCGATTTTCTTACTACCGCGATTGTGCTTTTGGTTTTCGGCATCGTCTATATTAATTATCGCCAAACGATTAAAAACATCAACGAATCTATTGAGCAAGCCGAGCAAGCCGAACGCGAGAAAACAAAAATCGAGCAGTTAAAAGCCGAAGAAGCGAAAAACCACGCCGACGAACTGGAAGTGCTGCTTGTCAAAGAAGAAAAGACAAGCGAAGCCTTGCTGCAAAGCAAAAACGCGCTCGAACACGCCGCCTTTTACGATTTTTTAACCGATTTGCCGAACCGTACGTATGTGGTCGAACGGCTTAAACTGCTCATCGAAATCGGCATTGAAACCTCGCATAAATACTACGTTTTATTTATTGATTTGAAGCGATTCAAAAACATCAACGACCGGCTCGGACACAATACCGGCGACCGTGTTTTGAAGCTCGTCGGCAAACGGCTCGTCCGGCTTTTGCGAAAGGAAGATACGGTGGCTCGGCTCGGCGGCGACGAATTTGCCGTCATCTTAAATGATTTATCTTCGGTCGAAGAAGCTAAACGGACAGCCGAATATATTTACGAAAAACTTTCGTCGCCGTTTCTGGTCAGCGGCAATAGAATTTACATGGATTTAAGCATCGGCATCGCGCCGTTCGATATCGAGCATAAAATGCCTGAAGACATTTTGCGCGATGCCGATATTGCGATGCACTATGCCAAAGACATTAACTGCGGCGTGGCAATCTTCGATAAAGAGCTTCGCGCCCGTTATCTCGAACGCATTAATCTCGAAGCAGATTTGCGATTCGCCATCGAACGCGGCGAACTTTCGATGCACTACCAGCCGCTAGTTTCCCTGAAAAACGGTGAACTGGTTGGATTCGAGGCTTTGCTTCGCTGGCAACATCGCTTAAAAGGCTTGATTTCTCCCGCTCAATTTATTCCAATCGCGGAAGATTCGGGTTTAATTATCCCGATTACCAAATGGATTCTGCGCGAAACCTGTCGTCAAATTACCGAATGGCAGAAATTTTCGCCGGTATATGAAAATCTGCTGGTCAGCGTCAACATTTCCGGCAAACATCTCGCCGACGAGGATTTGGTCAGGGACGTAGCCAAAGCCCTGAAGCTCTCCAATCTCGCGCCCGCATCGTTAAAGCTCGAAGTCACCGAAAGCACGGCGATGGAAAACCCGCAACAATCAATCCAAATTCTCCACGGCTTGAAAAATCTCGGCGTTCAGCTTTCAATTGACGATTTCGGCACGGGTTATTCATCGCTGAGTTATCTTCACCGCCTACCATTCGACTCGCTCAAAATTGACCGCTCATTCGTGATGGAAGTCGGCGAAAACGGCGAGAATTCCGAAGTTCTGCAAACGATTGTTTCGCTCGCCAAAAACCTGAAAATGCGAACCTTCGCTGAAGGCATCGAAACGGAAAGCCAATTGTCAGTTCTCCAAAATCTCGGTTGTGACTATGGACAAGGCTATTTGATGTCAAGACCTTTGCCCGCTGACCAGATGGAAAAACTGCTTTATCAAAAACACGATTGGCTGCCGTTCGGCGAGAAGATTTTCGATTCTTCGCGCAACGGCGATGTAAAGGAAGAGAATCTGCACATTTTTTAATTCTGCTTGCCCGAAACTGAAATCGAGAAACTTTAACTCGCAAAACGACGCGCAGCAACACGAAGCATTTTCCAGAATTTTCGTATTGCTGCGCGTCGTTTCGCGTTTTTCCTTACTTTTTAAATTCTCTCCAATATTCCTTATACAACGAACAGCTTTTGTGCAAACATCAAACCCGAATTATAATCAGAAAAAACTTTACTATGGAGATTCAAAAAATGATGTTCAAGACGACGCTTGTTCTGACAATTACAATGTGTTTAACTATCGGTGCCTTGGCACAAACGAAAATCGAATATCCGCAGACGCGCAAAGTCGAGCAGGTGGACGATTATCACGGAACGAAAGTTTCCGACCCGTATCGCTGGCTCGAAGACGACAACTCTGAGGAAACAAAGGCTTGGGTCGAAGCGCAAAACAAAGTTACGTTCGGTTACTTAAACCAAATTCCCGAACGCGCCAAAATCAAAGCTCGCCTTACCGAACTCTGGAATTACGAACGCTATTCCGCGCCGTTCGAGCGCGGCGGAAAATATTTTTATACAAAGAACGACGGCTTGCAGAACCAATCGGTTTGGTATGTCGCCCAATCAACCACCGATAAAGGTCGCGTCCTTCTCGATCCGAATAAACTTTCGACCGACGGCACAGTGGCTTTGAGCGGTTTTTCGATTTCCGACGACGGCAAAATGCTCGCTTACGGCGTTTCCGTGTCGGGTTCGGATTGGCAGGAATGGCGTTTCAAAAACGTCGAAACCGGCGAAGAAATGACTGACGTTTTAAAGGACATCAAATTCGGCGGCGCGTCGTGGACGAAAGACGGCAAAGGCGTTTTCTATTCACGTTTTCCGGTCGTTGATGAAAAAGCGAAACTGACGAGCCTGAATTTCAATCAAAAAATTTACTATCACAAACTCGGCACGCCGCAGTCGGAAGACGTTTTGATTTACGAGCGTCCCGACGATAAGGAAATGGGTGTCGGCGGCGGCGTGAGCGAAGACGGCAAATATTTGATTATCTACGTTTCAAAAGGCACCGCGCCGAAGAATATGATTTATTACAAAGATTTAACCAAATCAGATTCTAAGGTTTTGCCGATCGTTGACAAACTTGAGTCAAATTACAGTTTTATCGGCAACGACGATTCGATGTTTTATTTTGAAACCGATAAAGATGCGCCGCTCGGTCGCGTCGTGGCGATTGACGTTTCCAAAGATTCTAAAGAATGGAAGGAAATCGTTCCCGAAGCCAAAGAAACTTTGGGCGGCATCAGCTATATCAACAATCAATTCGTCGCCAATTACTTGAAGGACGCTTACACGCAAATCCGCATCTACGATAAAAAAGGCAAATTCGTCCGCAACGTCGAACTGCCTGGCATCGGCACGGCTGGCGGCTTTAATGGCGAACGCGACGACACGGAAACTTTTTACACTTTTTCGAGCTACGCGACCCCGCCGACGATCTACCGCTACGATATGAAAACCGGCAAATCCGAAGTTTTCCGCACAGCAAACATCAAAGCTGACACAGATGATTACGAAGTCAAACAGGTCAAATACAAAAGCAAAGACGGAACGGAAATTCCGATGTTTATCGTCCACAAAAAAGGCTTGAAACTGGACGGAACGAACCCGACGCTGCTTTATGGTTACGGCGGCTTCAATGTTTCTATGACACCCGGATTTTCAGTTGCGCGTCTGGCGTGGATGGAAATGGGCGGCGTTTATGCCGTGGCGAATCTGCGCGGCGGCGGTGAATACGGCAAGGAATGGCACGAAGCGGCGATTAAATTAAATCGCCAGAAAGCCTTTGACGATTTTATCGCGGCGGCTGAATATTTGATTTCCGCCAAATATACCAACCCGAAAAAATTAGCGATTCAAGGCGGCTCGAACGGCGGATTGCTCGTCGGCGCGGTTTTGAATCAGCGACCCGATCTTTTCGGCGCGGCACTTCCGGCGGTCGGCGTGATGGATATGCTTCGCTTTCATAAATTCTCCGCCGGACGCTATTGGGTTGACGATTACGGCTCACCCGACAAGGCGGAGGAATTTGCCGCGATTTACAAATACTCGCCTTTGCACAATTTGAAAAAAGGCACGAAATATCCGGCGGTTCTGGTCACGACGGCTGACCACGACGACCGCGTAGTTCCCGCGCACAGCTTCAAATACGCGGCGACTTTGCAGGAAGCACAAGCGGGCGACGCGCCGGTTTTAATCCGCATCGAAACCAAAGCCGGACACGGCGCGGGCAAACCGACATCCAAACAAATCGAAGAACTCGCTGACCTTTACGGATTTTTGATGAAGAATCTGGGAATGTAGGTTTTTACAATGACAAAAGGCAAAAAGGAAGAAGTTAAGAATCAATTCTTAACTTCTTCCTTTTTGCCTTTTGTCTTCTTACAAAGTTTCCTTGACAAACAACTCTTCCAAAGACTGCTTGACCGGCTGAACGGAAACGAGGCTGCCGCCGGCATTTCGGATAATCGGCAGAATTTTATCAATGTCTTTTTCATCGGTAATTTGAATATTCGCTCCGTTCGGTTTGGCGGAAATTGTCGCGCCCGCGACTTGATTCAGATTACCCTTCAACGCTTCAGCCGAAACGCCTTTCACATTAATTTCGTAAATTTGCCGCTCACCGCTTCTGGACAAAAGCTCGTCCAGATTTCCCGTCGCCGCCAGTTTGCCGCCGCGCAGAATTGCCACATTATCGCACAGGGCTTCGATGTCCGATAAAATGTGCGTGGACATAAAAACGGTCGTTCCCTTTTCACGTAATTCAGCAATAAGTTCTCGAATTTCGCGGCGACCAATCGGGTCAAGTCCGCTCATCGGCTCGTCAAGAAAAACGATTTCCGGCTCGTTAATCAGCGACTGAGCCAAACCGACGCGCTGCAGCATTCCTTTGGAAAATTTTCGCAATTGTTTATTCCAATCCTTTTCTTCCAAACCGACTTTGGTCAACAATTCCTCCGTCTTCCGATTTCTCTGCTTTGCGTCGAGACCGAAAAGCTCGCCGAAATAGTCCATTAATTCGCGCGCTTTCAAATAATCATAGAAATACGGATTTTCGGGACAATAGCCGATGCGCGAACGCATTTTCACATCGGAAATATCTTTCCCCAAAATTTTAGCATTGCCGGTCGTCGGGAAAATCAGCGACATCAAAATTTTAATCGTCGTAGTTTTGCCCGCGCCGTTGCCGCCCAAAAATCCAAAAATCTG